>CALHFG010000079.1 GCA_938029215.1 uncultured Acidimicrobiales bacterium
ACGTCGTTGGCGACGGTCTGGATTTCCTTGAGGCCGGTACGCACACCGATGTCGATGACACGGTGGTGGACCTTCTCTGCCTTCTGGCGCCACGCCTCAAGAGGCTCTTTGCCGTCGCCGGTGTGGTCACGGAACAATGCCGTGAGCGCCGGTGCGGCCAATGGGCGGCAGTAGTAGAAGCCCTGCGCACGGTCACAGCCAAGACGCCGCAGAGTTGCAGCCTGTTCTTGGTGCTCGATTCCCTCGGCGACGGTGTAGGCACCGAGCGCACGGCTCAGGTTCACAACGGTTTCGATGAGGGCGGTTGAGGTGCTGTTACGAGCGAGCTCGTTGATGAATGAGCGGTCGATCTTGATGCTGTCGACGGGGAAGGTCTTGAGGTAGCTGAGCGAGGAGTACCCGGTGCCGAAGTCGTCGATGGCGATCTTTACACCGATCGTCTTGAGCTGGTCCAGCAAGCGAGAGGCGCCGTCCGCATCGTGGGCGAGCATCGACTCGGTGATCTCCACAACCAGATTCTGGGAAGCGAGCCCCGATTCGGTGAGGGCGTGGGTGATCGTATTGACCAGCCGGTTGCTCTGCAGCTGGCGGATCGAGAGGTTGACCGTGATCGAAAGATCTTCACAGCCACGGATCTTGCGCCAGTGCGAGGTCTGACGGCAGGCCTCCTGGATGACCCAGTCGCCGATTGGGACGATCAGGCCAGATTCCTCGGCGAGGGGGATGAAGCGGTCGGGGGCGATGAGGCCCTTGCTCGGGTGACGCCAGCGAATGAGCGCCTCGACCATCTTCACCTTGCCGGAGTTCAGATCGAAGATGGGCTGGTAGTGAAGGACAAGCTCGTTGTTGTCCAGAGCCTTGGCGAGGTCGGCCTTGAGGTCCAGACGCTCGATGGCTTCCTGGTGCATGACGGGCTCGAAGAACTCGAACCGGCCCTTGCCTCGTGCCTTGGAAAGGTACATGGCAACGTCTGCGTTGCGCATGAGAGACTCGACATCCTTCTTTGAGTCGTAGTCCATGGCGATGCCGATGGAGGCCGACACGTTGAAGGTCTTGACGCCGAGGTCGATCGGCTTGTTGAAGGCTTCGAGCGTGCGGTTCGCAACCAGCACTGCGTCGCGGCGGTCTTTAGCGCTGGGGATAAGGATGGCGAACTCGTCGCCGCCGAAGCGAGCGACGGTGTCGCCGTCGTTAACGCACTCGGTCAGGCGAGCCGCAGCCTCGGCCAACATGGCATCGCCTGCCGCGTGGCCAAGCGAGTCGTTCACGTTCTTGAAGTCGTCGAGGTCGATGAAGAGCACGGCAACGTGGTTGTCATCCTCGTCGGTCTGATGCAGCGCCTCAGCGGTCCGCTGCGAGAACTTCGCCCGGTTGAACAGCCCCGTGAGGGCGTCGTGTCCGGCGTCGTACTTGAGCTTGTCCTGACCCTTTTCCAGTTCCTTCATCAGGGTGAAGATCCGGACCAGGATCAGCATGAACAGAATGATCGAGGCGAAGGTGGTGACGTAGATATCGGAGTTACGACCGCCGAACATCAGGTTCGCGAGCGGCACGCTGATCGTTGCGAAGAACATGATGATCAGCTGGCGAGCGGTCAGCTTGCCTTCGGCGTTGGTGACATAGGGCGGATGCTTGGCTGCCGGATGGACGGCGGCGACGGCGAACAGGGTGTAGAAGCCGAGCCAGAACAGGTCGACCCAGAGCCCGGTACGGAAGGTTCCGTTGGTGAGATAGATGTTGTACGCCGTGTCTGCGATCGCCAATGAACCAATGGCGCCAGCGATGATGGCGAAAGGGGGATGCTTGAGGTGAAGCGTTACAACCAGTCGGGCGGCTACCGCAAGGAGTGCGATGTCCATAACCGGATAGGCGAGGGAGACAATGCTGCTGAGTTCCCAGACGAATCCGTTTTCAAACGAGCGGTCGACCCACAGCACCCAGAACAGTCCGAAGAACGCGGTGGCAACGATGCCGGCGTCGATCAGGCTGGCGGAGTTCTTCGAGCCGGCTACTTCGGTAACCATCTTGTTGAGGCCGATGATCATCAGCGGGTACATGCCGAGATAGAAAATGTCGGCCACGCTCGGGTACGGCTCGGTGCCGGTGATGAGCGTGATGGCGTAGTACAGAACGTCGGCGGTCAAGAACGAGCCCAGACCGGCGGCGAACCACATGTACGGCTCGCGTGGCTTGGCACCGTGGCGATGTACGCCTACCAGGACCATGCCCACGGCCATTGCGCCGATGCCGTTGTACAGCACCAGCTTTGACGTCGGCGTCGGCGGCAGGGCGTAGTACAAGGTCGTCATCAGGGCTGCGACGGCCAAAACGACCTTCCACAGACCAAATTCCTCGGCTTTGTCCCACACAGGACGCGCCTTCTTTAGCAGCGGGTTCATGTGGAGGTGATCGGGGGGAAACAGGACCCCCTTGAGAAAGGGGGGATGATTATTCTTCCTCTTGAATCAAACGACCTATTGGGGCCAAACGCATGGTTACTCAGATAGATCCTTGGCCACACAGGGTGCCGGCCGCGCAGATCGTGCCCTAGAACCGAGGGAATCGGGTCAAAACCCCTGCTCCCAAGCCGAAAGAGAAGGATGATCGCTGTAGTCCTCGCCGGTTTGGCGGGGCTGTTCTACGGCGCGTCGGATTTTTCCGGTGCAGCCGCGTCCGAGGGCAACCACCCGACCGTGGTAACCCTTGGCGTGCAGCTCACCAGCGCGACGGCTCTGGTCGGAGCCCTCTTCGTGATCGATGGAACGTTCGTCCCAATCGACCTTGTTTGGGGAGCGTTAGGCGGCCTGAGCCTCGCCGCGGGCCTGGCCCTTTTCTACGAGGCGTTGAGTATTGGTCCAATCGCAACCGCAGCAGCCCTTACCGCGCTCGTCAGTGCATCGGTACCGATCCTGGCCGGTCTCGCGCTCGGTGACCGTCCGCCGATGCTCACCCTCGTCGGAGTCGCCCTCGCAGTCCCGGCGGCGGTGCTGGTTTCCGCCGGTGAGGTGGGCATTCATGGCAATCGCACCAACACGCTTCCTCGGGAGCGCGTGATCGGACGCCGTCAGCTCGGACGGACCAGAGTTCTGTCTTGTGGCGCCGGCGTATTGTTCGCAGGCTTTTTGGTGGCGCTGAGCAGAGTCAGTGAAGATGCCGGACTGTTTCCGCTCATCGGAACCCGTGCGGCCGCCATCACGTTCCTTGTTCTTCTCATAAGTGCGCAAAGGGTCTGGAGTAAAGTTCGCAGTCAGAGCGTGCCTCTCGTGGTGGCCGGCGGGCTCTTTGATTGTGGAGCGGACGGCTTTTTGGTGATCGCATTCACCATCGGCGATCTCACCTGGGTCGCGGCGATCAGCTCTCTCGCTCCGGTGAGCACCGTGTTGCTGGCTCGCGTCTTCTTCAAAGAGAAGCTGACGTGGCTTCAGATTTTGGGGTTGGCACTCTCGGCGGCAGCGCTGGCGTTGGTTGCGATCGGGCGCTCGCTCTAGCCGTTCCGCCGAGTTGGCAAGGGGAGCAATTGAACGAGCTTCCGATTTTCCTCGATATCAAGGATTCCGTGTTGAACACACGCGGGCACCAGTTCGTCGGTATCGGGGTGACCCATGCTGTAGGCGCAAGCTTCGAGGCGTTCCTGCGCTTCGACGATCCTTGGCTCGGTGGCGCGGGTGCCGTCCTTCATGTGTTGCCAGGCAACTGCGGTGTCTGCTGCATCGATGAATTGATGGAGAACGAAGGTCACCGGTTGGAGGGTTCTCCAGTCCTGCCCGAGCCCGCCCGAGC
Organism: uncultured Acidimicrobiales bacterium; assembly: GCA_938029215.1. Classification (GTDB taxonomy): domain Bacteria; phylum Actinomycetota; class Acidimicrobiia; order Acidimicrobiales; family SZUA-35; genus JABDIY01. The sequence continues at coordinate 3,781 of CALHFG010000079.1, forward strand.
GCTGAACGAAGCGACGGAGCTGGCCCACGGTGGACGGGATTACGGCGGGATGCGAAGCCAGCGATCGGATGACTCGCACGGTTGTCTCCAGAGGTCGACGGTGTGCGAAGTTCCCCGGGAAGGCAGTCATGAAATCATCGACGGCCTTGTGATCGCGGGGATCGCTGTCATCGAGCATCGGGGTGTAGGCGTCGCCGACGTAGGCCCCCCACGTCACGCGGTTGCAGCGCGTGTCTCCGAACTGCATCGCTCCGTAGTTGAGTGCCGTCCCGGCCCCAGCTTCAACTTGGCCCCAGACACTGTCTGAATCAAGCTCTCGGTAGCCCTCGCTCCACCGGTTTTCGTTGCCGATGTACGCCGCAGGTTGAAAGCTAAACATCCGCCAACCCTGACCATGGCACTGGCGGATGACGTCGGGAATCTGGTCGACGTTGTCTCTGGTGACGGTCATGTTGTGTGCGAGGTAGGACCGAATCCCGTACTCATCCTTCAAGCGATCGAACATCTGGCAGAAGCGGCCTCGGTACTCGTTCAGTTCCGCCTCGGACTGCGGCTTCTTAATTCCCGTGCGGCCGACCATTGTTGTGTCCATGTGGCAAGCGAACGAAACCCAATTGAAGCGGGGCGAATCGTTATCGTCGGTAACGACCGCGCGCAGGTAGTCGTAGTCGAAGTCGCCGTGAGTGAAGCTCATAGGCATACGACCGTGCCGTCGCATGAGCGCGATAGCGTCGCCGTGGTCTCGGGCCTCCAACAGTGACACCTCACCCCCGATCAGTTGGGCGAATTGGCCGTTGCCTCGCTTCTCGCGGAGGAAGCCCATTTGTCGATCGATCTCGCGGAGGGTATGCGGTCCGTCGATCCTCACCTTGTTAGCGTCGGCACTGTGGTAGCAGGGCTTGCAACTGAAGTTGCATTTGGGAAAGACGCCGTGAGTGGCTTCGCAACCCGCGGACTTTCGGCCGATGAGTTGTCCCGGAACCTTCGAGGTGGCAGGCATTGCATCCCAACGGGATTTCAGAGCCTGCGCTGTCTCGGGGTCAACTGGACGGCTCTCTCGTTCGAACTTGCGAAGTCGGTCGGCCAGATATCGCATCATGTAGTGAACCTCATTTTGGGGCATGATCATTCCATGAACTCGCGCCGGAACGATGTCTCGACCGTCGTCCTGAGCCGATAGGTCACCGTGAGGACCCGAGCCGCCATTATCCGCCTGGCGGTGTTTCTGGTCGTCCTTGCCGGCCTGGCGGTCTCGGTGGCTGTGTTCGGAGCAGATGCGATGCGCGATTGGCTCAATGGGGCCGCCGAGTCCTCGTGGGGGCCGGTGGCCTTTGTCGCCCTCTACTTCTTGCTGGTCGTTTTCATGCTCCCAGGATCCCTGGGCACGCTGGCGGCGGGGGCTGTGTTCGGGTTGTGGGTGGGGTTTGGAGTAGCGATGGTTGGGGCAACCCTGGGGGCGTGCGCCGCATTCTGGATCGCTCGGTCCGTCGGGCGTGAAGGGGCGACGGCTCTCATCGAGGGCCGAGCCGAGACCGTGGATCGGCTGTTGGAGGAGCGTGGCCTGGTGGCGATCACGGTCTTGCGCCTGCTGCCGATCGTTCCATTCAACGCGCTCAACTACGCCTCGGGTCTCAGCGGACTCAAGTTCAGGGACTACGCCATTGGAACCGTTGTGGGTATGGCGCCGGGCACGTTCGTGGTGGCCAACGTGGCTGATCGAGCGGACGATCCCATGAGTCCGGGGTTTGCTGCGGCGCTGGCGACCGCCGCTCTTTTGGTTGTCGCGAGCATCTTCGCGGCGCGGCGCCTGCAATCAAACATCGGTGTGTCCTAGTGGTGCCCAGTGCGTGAGGGGCCATCGCTGGCATACCACCGGCTTCTGAGTGGTTGATGAATCGAAACCTACACTGAACTCCCGGTCGACTCGCCGGGATATCCCGGTCCGGAGGAGGCATCGGTGCTTGATTCGGCGCTTCGACGCCATCTAGAGGAACCACTCGCCACCGTCGGTCGGTCGATCGCCGGCGCTGGGGTCACACCCACGATGCTTACGGGTCTCGGCTTTGGCATCGGGGTGGCGAGCTGTGTGGCCATCGCCACCGGCCACTGGGCGACCGGGTTGGTCCTGTGGTTGCTCAACCGACTTGCCGACGGTCTCGACGGTGCGGTGGCTCGAAACGGCAACGTCGGTCCCACCGACCTCGGCGGCTTCTTCGACATCGTCGCCGACTTTGCGATCTACGGGGGAGTCGTCACCGCAGTCGGGTATGCAGTTCCTGAAGCGAGGGTCGCAGCCCTGGTGTTGTTTCTGGCGTACTACTTAAACGGGACGGCGTTCCTTGCGTGGTCGAGCCTGGCCACGAAGCGCCGATTGGAGGGCGATGGCCGCAGCTTGGTGTTTCCTGCCGGACTTGCCGAGGGGACCGAGACGATCGTGGTGTACTCGGTTCTGATGCTGTTCCCGGCCTGGGCTCGTCCGATCCTGTGGACGTGGGCTGGGGTCGTGGCAATCACCGTGGCGCAACGTGTGTATCTGGTCCGTCAGCGCCTCGGCACCGATGGCTAGATCTGACCCCAACACCACTGGGCTCGCCGTTCCTCTGTTTGGTTCCGGGTTGAGATCAGGGTGGGGAATGGGCGCTCGATCAGCTAGCCTCTATCTGCTGAACGTGAGGAATCCGCTATGAACCTGATGCAAAAAATCGAGCAAGAACAGCTCCGGGAAGATCACCCCGAGATGCACCCTGGTGACACGGTGAAAGTCCACGTGCAGGTTATCGAAGGTAACCGCACCCGTACCCAGGTTTTTCAGGGCGCGGTCATCGCTATGCGTGGCGACGGCGTGCGTGAATCGTTCACCGTTCGCAAGCTCAGCTTCGGTGTCGGTGTTGAACGTACGTTCCCCGCCCACTCGCCCATCATCGAAAAGATCGAGATCGTCAGTCGTGGCGATGTTCGTCGGGCCAAGCTCTATTACCTCCGCGATCGCGTCGGCAAGTCGGCCAAGATCAAAGAGAAGCGCGACAACTAACCAGCGGGGGAGACCCCTATGAGTCCACAAGATGCCTAGAGAAGACCTCGAGCGCTACGAAGCGGAGATCGAGCTGGCTCTCTATACCGAATACCGCGATGTCATTTCGATGTTTGCGTACGTGGTTGAGACCGAGCGTCGCTTCTACCTCGCCAACGTTGCTGAGCGGACATCGGCTCCTACCGATCCCTACGTCGAGTACAAGTTGAGCGACTGCTGGGTTTGGGACATGTATCGCAAGTCACGATTTCTTGCCAACGTCACGGTGACCAGTACACGAGGGATCACCGTAGAGGAGCTACCCCAGCCAGAACTTTGACCGCGCGTCGGTTGTCTCTCGGCCGGGCCGGGGAAGATGCCGCGGCTGGGTTCTACCGCCGGCATGGTTACCAGATACTGGAGCGCAACTGGCGGGTGCGGGAGGGCGAGCTTGACCTGATCGCTTCCCGGAACGGTGAAATCGTCTTCGTCGAGGTGAAGACCCGCTCGTCGGATCGGTTTGGAAGCGGTGCCGAGGCGGTCAACCTGCAGAAGCAGAGGCGGATCCGCGGACTTGCGGTCCAGTGGCTGAACATGTCCGGCCAACACCATCACCGGATCCGGTTCGACGTCATCGTCGTCGACCGGCAGCTGAGGATCACGCCGTACAAAAACGCGTTCTAGGGGTTCAGAACCTCACGGGTGTACCGCACGACCGCCTCGATGTCCTCTTCTGTGAGCCGGCCGCTAAAGGCAGGCATGGTCCGTCGACCGTTGGCGATGACATCAATTTGGTCCGACACCAAAGGGAACGACCGCAACACGGCTCCCTCGTTCAGTCGCACGCCGCGACCTCCAGCCCCAGCGGCCCCGTGGCAGCTTGCGCAATTTCGGGTGTACACGGTTTGTCCCAATTGCAGTTCGCTGTCGCCGGGAGGTGCTTCAACTACCGCACCCGTGCAGCCACCCGCCACGATGGCGAGACCAAGAGCGACGGCGCTAGCGGCCCTCGAAAATGGCTTCCCGCTTTTCGAAGAAGGCGACGGCGGCTTCGCGGTTGTCGTTGGTGCTGAGGTTGATCGCCTGCGCGGCAGCTTCGACATCTAGAGCTTCCTCCATCGAGAGACCCATCGACTTGTTGAGCATCGACTTCGTTTGTGTCAACGCCAATGGTGGCCCAGCTGCGAGCCGTTTTGCCCACGAGTCCACTGTGACATCCAACTCGTCGTGTGCGACGACCCGGTTGACCAAGCCGAGGTCGGCTGCCTCCTGCGCGCTCAGAATGTCACCGAAGAAGGCGAGCTCCTTGGCTCGATGGATCCCGATGAGCCGGGGTAAGACCCACGATCCGCCGAAATCGAGCGACAATGCTCGACGCGGGAAGATCTCGCTAAACCGGGCTCGGTCCGAGGCAATGATCAGGTCGCAGCCCAGCGCAATATTGCAGCCAGCTCCGGCGGCGACGCCGTTCACCTTTGCGATGGTGGGCATCGGGAGTTCGTGCAGTGCAAGTGCCACGTCTTTGGTCTGACGCATGGCCATCAAGGGGTGAGGTCGATCGTTGGTCTGGCTGGACTCGTTGGAGTCCTCTTCTAGGAATGCGGATACATCGGCACCGGAACAGAACCCGTCTCCTGCACCGGTGATGATGACCACACGGGCATCTCGATCCTGGCGAAGTCCGCGGAACGTCTCGAGGAGGCCGAGCCACATGGCTTGATTGACCGCGTTCTTCTTGGCTGGCTGATTCAGGGTTATGGTCACAATGCTGTTGGTTCGCGTGATGATCAGCCCAGGTTCGCTCATGCCTCCAGTATGTCTGAGCGCACTAGCGTGGTCCCAATGGGAATGGACCCCACCCGCCCGAGGCGGAAGAGCAATTTCGACTACGTCTACGTTGGCCTCGGCACCATTGCGGTGCTCGCGCTGATCGCGTGGGCGCTTCTCGGGTAGGCCGATGCCAAAGAGGAACCGGAATCGAAAGGCCGCGCCGGAACGCCCGAAGCGCACGAAGGCTGGTCCCAAGAGCACCGGGAAGCCGAAACTCAAGGGAGCCAAGACGAAAAGGGATCCCTCTGATGGGCCCGATACCGAGATCCGATTCGTGCAGCCCTACCAAGCGACGAAGGCGTACCTGTGCCCCGGCTGCGGACGCGATATCGCCAAGGGGACCCATCATGTGGTAGCGGTTCCGAAAAGCGAGCCTGATCTTCGCCGCCACTGGCACAAAGGCTGTTGGGAATCGCGATTTCACGCCGACGGGTTGTGAGTGTAAATAAACGTAGTTAATGTTGTCGGTCCCGGCCGGAGCGGCCGATGGCCCTCGGGGTCCAGGAGGCGGAGAGATCGCCTGAAGCACTGAGCAGAGGAAGACTCAGTTGCTTGCAACAGTTCAATCAGCCGTCGTCGACGGTGTCGACGGCGTTCCCGTTCGTGTAGAAGTCGATGTGCGGGATGGCCTCCCCGGCTATTCGGTCGTTGGCATGCCCGATGCGTCATGTCGCGAATCACGTGACCGGGTACGAGCGGCGCTCGGCAACAGCGGCCTTCGTTGGCCACAGCGTCGCGTCACGGTGAACTTGGCGCCTAGCGGTATCAAGAAACAGGGTGCCGGGCTCGACCTACCGATCGCTATTGCGATTCTGATCGCCGACGGCCAACTGCCTGCCGAGTGTGTCGACCGGTTGGGCATGGCTGGCGAGTTGGGGCTCGACGGCAGTATTCGCAGCGTGCCCGGAATGATCATCATCGCGGAGGCGTGCGAGGGCGAAGAGTTTTTGGCGCCCACAGGGAACGAGGCGGAGGTGGCGCTGATTCGACCCGACGAGATCCGGATCGTGGGATCATTGTTTGAACTCGCCAATGCCCTCAGCGGGAACGGAGCCATTCCATCTCGTCCAACGCCGAGTGTTGCAGATAGCTCGGTTCCTTCGCTCGATCTTGCCGACGTTCGAGGTCAGGCCCAGGCCCGTGCGGCACTCGAGTACGCAGCTGCAGGCGGTCACCACCTTTTGTTCATCGGGCCGCCGGGCGCCGGGAAGACCATGCTGGCGAATCGCATGGCTGCGCTGTTGCCTGACCTGGATGATGTCGACGCGATCGTGACCACACGAATTCACTCTGCCGCAGGGATTGTCCTGCCCGCCGGTGGACTGGTCCGCCGCCCACCGTTTCGTGCGCCTCATCACGGGGCGTCTACCGCCTCCCTTATCGGTGGAGGCGGAACGTCCGTGCGCCCGGGGGAAGTGAGCGCAGCGCATGGGGGTGTGCTGTTCCTCGATGAGTTTGGAGAATTCTCTGTGCCGGTCCTCGAAGGGCTTCGGCAGCCCTTGGAGGAGGGGCGAATCAGGGTCAGTCGCCTCACCGGTCCGAGGGTGATGCCGGCTCGGTTCCAGCTGATTGCGGCCACCAACCCGTGTCCGTGCGGCTACGGAGTGTCGCCGGGAGCGTGCGGGTGTTCCGACACGTCCAAAGCTCGGTACCTTCGACGGCTCTCGGGACCCCTGATCGACCGGTTCGGGATGCGCGTGCATCTTCCTGCGTCAGACCCTGCCAAGCTTCTGACCGAGGGGACCGAAGAATCTTCCGACGCGGTAGCCGAACGGGTGCAAAAGGTGCGAGCGATGGCTCAGCGTCGAGGGTTTCACTCAAATGCTGTTCTCAGCGATAGCTGCCTGGAGGAGGTAGCCCCCCTTACTTCGGGGGCACGCACGGTGCTGCTGGGCGCCATGAGAAGTGGTGCACTGACCGGGCGCGGTCTCGGGCAGGTGCGAAGACTCGCTCGGACGATCGGTGACCTTCACCCCGATTGCCCCGACGTGATCGGCGAGGACTTGATTTATGCCGCGCTTCGCCTGCGTCAGCCCGTCGTAGGGGAGCAGGATCGATGACGGGAGCTCTGAAGCGGCTCACCGAATCTAAGGCATCGCTAGAGGCCGCGCTGCGGTTGGTAGCGCTCCCTAGTTTGGGCGTCTCGCGGGCCCGGTGGCTTCTCGGCAATGTCGAACCGCCTGCGATCATCGACGCCCTGCTCCGAGGCACGCTTCCGGCCGGATTGCCCGATCCCACCACCGAGGTCACGAGCCAGTCGATCGAGCGCTGGAGGACTGGCCTGCGTTCCCAGGACGCCGCCCAGCTCACGGCTCGGAACGCCGACCGTTGCCAAGTCATCATCGATGCTGGTCACGACGCGTGGCCCTTTGCTGATGATCCGGACCCGCCGGTTCTCCTCTTCGTGAGGGGCCGGGTGGAACTCCTGACCGAGAGTCGCCGGGTCGGCGTCGTTGGGACACGGCGGTGCAGTGCCGTCGGGCGCTCGGTGGCAGGTGAAATCGGGTGGACGCTAGCTGAACACGGTGTTTCGGTGGTCAGTGGGTTGGCGCTTGGCATCGATGGGTCAGCTCATCGCGGCGCCGGTGTCTCACCACGGGACCCCGGCCGTATCGGGGTGGTCGCGAGCGGCCTCGACATGGTGTACCCGGCGCGCAACGCCGCACTGTGGGCCGGTGTTGCCGACACAGGGGTCCTGATTTCTGAGACGCCGATGGGCGAGCGAGCGACCCGGTGGAGGTTTCCTGCTCGGAATCGCCTGATTGCGTCACTCTCCGAGGTGATCGTGGTCGTCGAAAGCCACCAGACCGGGGGTGCCCTCATCACCGTCGATGAAGCCATTGCCCGAGGAGTAGAGGTGGTCGCGGTTCCAGGTTCGGTGCTGGGCAATAGCTGCAAAGGCTCCAATCAGCTGCTGATGGACGGTGTAGCCCCTGTGCGCAATGGGGGTGATGTCGTGAGTCTTCTGGGCTTGGACCCACGGGCGTTGACCGAGACCGACAGCGAACAGAACCTACCGGTTGGTGGGCTGGCGGACCCTGCACAAGACGTCCTCGAGGGTCGTGTCGTCGACGCATTGCAGGGCGGGGCTACAGATACCGACACTCTGGCGGAGATCGTTGGGGAGCCGATTTCGTCCCTGCTCAGCCTGCTCGGACGTCTTGAGCGAGCGAATCGGGTCAAAATTGACGGTTCGGTGGTCGCGTTGCCACTGGGCGAGGGGGACTAGTGTTGACGACCTGTGAGCTTCCCTGTCAAAGCCAGATACCTCCAAGCGCTGGGCTTTCTGCCGACAAAAGAGGTAGAAATCGATCTCACCGACGAGATCGACTTAACCGTTTCAACGGTAAATTCGGAAAAATCTGCTCTAAATCCTCACGATGTGTGGTTGAGCGCCGACGGAGCGTGGGTACGAAGAACCGACGCATATGGCGACAATCACACCTTGGCGGGATCAGTGGGCGACACAGCACAAATAAACAATCCAACTCAGGCAGAACAGGTTTGGGCTTCTTACAAAGCCGATGCCAACCAAGCCGATCGAGATCAATTGATCGTTTTCTACTCACCACTGGTGAAGTACGTAGCGGGCCGTGTGGCGGCAGGGCTCCCGCAAAACGTCGATCAAGCAGACCTTGTCAGCTACGGAATGTTCGGCCTGATCGATGCGATTACGAAATTCGACCCCGAGCGCGGGTTCAAGTTCGAAACGTATGCGATCTCCCGTATCAAGGGGGCCGTGCTCGACGAACTGCGTTCGATCGACTGGGTTCCCCGGTCGGTACGGGCCAAGGCCAAGTCGGTCGAACGGGCGATGTCGAAGCTCGAGACCAAGTTCCATCGGGCGCCCACCGACGAAGAGATCGCCGAAGAGCTCGACCTTTCAATGGCCCAGCTCACCACGCTTTACAACCAGATCTCGTCGTTGGGAATGGTTGCGCTCGACGAAATGCTCAGCTTCGGCAGCGGCGAATCCATGACCCTGGGCGACACCCTCGCCGACCGCCACGACGGCCCGGGTGGACAGTATGAGCGGATCGAGCTTCGCCAGATGCTGGCTGAAGCTATCAACCGCATGGGTGAGCGCGAGAAGATCGTTCTCACGTTGTACTACTACGAAAACCTCACGTTGGCCGAGATCGGCAACGTGCTCGGCGTCACCGAGTCGCGCGTTTGTCAGATCCATACCAAGGCAGTCCTGCACCTCCGCAGCCGCCTGGCAGCCCAGGAGCGCGAAGCGGTCTAGCGGGCACGGCCGTGGCTTTCTACCGGAGGTGTCGGCCGCCCTTCTGCTGCTGAGCTTCGTGGCGGGTTTCCCTCCACCTGCCGCAGCTCAAGAAGTCCAGTGGCTCCCACCTGTGGATGCCCCGGTGATCGATGGTTTTCGGGCACCGGCCACGCGATTTGCCGCCGGCAACCGCGGATTGGAATACGGGCTCACGGAGGAAACCGACATCCGCGCTGTCGACGGCGGGCGGGTGAGGTTTGCGGGTCGCGTCGGCAACGAACTGTTTGTCACGATCGACCACGGCGGCGGGCTCGTCTCGACCTCGGCCTACCTCACCTCGGTCCGGGTTGTTCGAGGGCAGCAGATTGCGGCCGGTGATGTCGTCGGTACTGCAGGGAAGGGCTTTCACCTCACGGCCAGGCTCGATGGTGTGTACCTCGATCCATCGCTCTTGATCGCCGGCATAGACATTGGTGTCGCCTTGGTCGGCGGTCTCGCTGGACCGGGGGGCGCCCGGCCCGCGGAGAGGAACGCCGGTGAGGGCGAAATCGGCAGAGGCCGGTTCGATTCGACCTTGGCCCTTGCCCATGCCGCCGATTCACTGCGGCCCTCTGCGCTTATTGTCGCCACCGCCGAGGCTGCCCAAGCCTGGCATCATCGTGAGTGCACTGCGGTCCAAGGACATCGTGGGGTCGACTCTGCCGGCCGCGTCGTGGACCTACGTCCCGCGGACAACGGCAACCGTGTGCTCATACAGGTCGGCGGACTCGGCTCAAGCAGCGAGGACGCGAGCATCGGGAGACTTGATCCGTTGGCGTTGGGGTACGGGCCCGATGAAGTTAAGGGGTTCTCGTATGCGGGAGGATGTACCGATCGACCATTCGGGTTCCCGCAACCTGGGCTGCAGTTCGACGGTCACGTGGCCCTGGACTACGGGCCCGAAGACACCTACCAAGACATCGACGTCTCGGCCGCGAGACTGGCGGAGGTCATCGAGGCAGCGGCGGACGCGCGGCCCGACGCTCGAATAGACATTGCAGCCCACAGTCTTGGGGGAGTCGTGACCCGGCGCGCTGTGGAGCTGGTCGCTCAACGGGGCCGCACGAAAGATCTTGGCGTTGTGGTCACGATCGGCTCACCACACGCTGGCGCCGACCTGGCCACGATCGCGTCGGCTGCTGCTGGTGGGCTCGACGTCGTGGATCATCTGGGTAAGGCAGGGGAGCTTCGCCATGCGGCGTCGGTTATCCAACTCTCGGAGGTGGGGCAACACTCGATCGGCCCCGCTCCGCAACCTCCCACGGGTGTCGTGGCCGTAGCGATCGCAGGATCGGCGGACCCTGTGGTGCCGGCACCCGCTGCGATTTGGGGTGGAGCGACCAACGTATTGGTCAACCTCGACAACCCGGCGGGCGCCCACACCGTTCTGCCGGGTACCTCTGCTGTCCACGACGCCTTTGTGCTGGCAATGGCCGGGGCGCCGCCGGCGTGCGTCGGCCTCGCAGATGTGCTGGCCGGCTCGGCCGCTGGTTCGCTGATCTCGACCGGTGAAAGCGGTGCTGCGGTCGCCGCCGGAATCGCTCGATGGCTGCTCTAGTTTCCGCCTCGAGTTCCGGTCGACGGATGTTGGTTCACGGTGCATGAACCTGACCAAACCGCCGATAACCTCTAGGGGTTGCTCAGACGGGCAACTCAACTACTAAACAGGCCGCTGTCTAAATCCACGGTCACCCATTCGTAGGAATGGTTGCTGGGCAGCGGGTGTAACCGGAGGAATAGAAATGTCAGATGCAGTCGTAACGATGAGCCAGCTCCTGGAGTCCGGAGTCCACTTCGGACACCAGACCCGCCGTTGGAACCCCAAGATGAAGCGGTTCATTCACGGCGAGCGCGGTGGAATCTACGTCATCGACCTTGTGCAGACGCTCAACGGCATCGAGAAGGCCTACACCTACGTGCGAGACACCGTGGCCAAGGGCGGTTCGGTTCTGTTCGTCGGCACCAAGAAGCAGGCGCAGGAGCCTATTCGTCGTCACGCCCAAAGCGTCAATATGCCCTTCGTCGATCAGCGCTGGCTCGGCGGAATGCTCACCAACTACAACACGATCTCCAAGCGAGTGGCCAAGCTGCTCGAGTACGAACGCATGCGTGCAGCGGGCGACTTCGAGCACATGCCCAAGAAGGAAGCTCTGCTCTACAGCCGTGAGCTCACCAAGCTCGATCGCAACATTGGTGGAATCAAGAACATGGCCAAGTTGCCCGACGTGGTCTTCGTCATGGACACCATCAAGGAACACATCGCCGTTACCGAAGCTCGCAAGCTTGGCATCCCGATCGTGGCCGTCGTGGACACCAACTGTGACCCCGATCTGATCACCTACCCAATCCCCGGCAACGACGACGCCATCCGGTCCACCGAGCTGATGACCCGCGTAATCGCAGAGGCCATCATCGAGGGCAAGCTCATGGCGTCACACCGCACGGGAGCGCCACAGGCTCCGGCCCAGCGCTCCGACGAAGACGAGGCTCGCATTGCCATGGAGCAGGCAGAAGCGCGCCGTTCCGCTGCTGCCGATGCTGCTGCTCGTGAGGCCCGTATCGCGGCCGAAGCTGCCGCCGCCGAAGAAGCTGCGCCCGCTGCCGAAGAAGCTGCGCCCGCCGCCGAGGAAGCACCCGCAGAAGAAGCCGCCCCCGCCGGCGACGACGCCTGATCAACCACCTGAGCTGAAGGAAGATAATCAGATGGCAATCACCGCCAAGGAAGTAAAAGAACTCCGCGACGCCACCGGCGCCGGAATGATGGACGCCAAGAAGGCCCTCACCGAGGCCGACGGCGACTTCGATGCTGCCGTGCAGATCCTTCGTGAGAAGGGGCTCGCCAAGGCGGCAACCCGCACCGACCGCGAAAACACCGAAGGCCTTGTGGTCATCGTTGAAGACGACAATGCCGCAGCGATGGTGCACCTCAAGTCTGAAACCGACTTCTCTTCCAAGTCTGATGGCTTTGTGTCCATCATCAACGACATGGCAGCTGCAGTTCTCGCCGAGGGCGAAGGAGCTGTTGCCGGGTTTGAGGCCCGTCTCGAGGACCTGAAGCTGACGGTCAAGGAGAACATCGAAGTCGGAACCGTCGTTCGGTACGAAAAGACCGACTCCAATGGTGTAGACGCCTACCTTCACGGCCCTGGCACGGCTGGCGTCCTGATCGAAGCCGAAGGAATCGACCCCGAGACCCTTCACCAAATCGCCCTCCATATCGCCTTTGGTAAGCCTCGCTTCCTCACCCGTGAAGACGTTTCACCGGAAGACGTTGAGAAAGAACGCGCCGCTCTGCTCGAGATCACCAAGTCCGAGGGTAAGCCCGAGGCTGCGTGGGACAAGATTGTTGAGGGCCGAGTGAACAGCTGGTTCTCCGAATCTGTGCTTATGGAGCAGGGAATGTTCGGCGACAGCAAAGACAAGGTTTCTGGTCAGGTAGGCAGCGGGACCATCAAGCGTTTCGCGCTCGCCATGGTGGGCGGCTAGACGAATAGCTTCACCTACTGGTGAAACCGGCCCGCGGCTGTACCGTGAGTGACGTGGCAGAATCAAAGTACACCCGCGTCCTTTTGAAGCTCTCCGGCGAAGCATTCGCTGGTGAACAGGGCTTCGGCATCGATGGCGATGTGGTCGGCCGGATCGCCGACGACATCGTCAACTCCCGGGAAGAACTCGGCGTTGAGATTGCTGTCGTCGTGGGAGCGGGAAACATCTGGCGGGGAATGACCGGTGCCGATCGAGGAATCGACCGCGCCCAGGCGGACTACATGGGCATGTTGGCCACGGTGATGAACGCGCTGGCATTGCAGGACATCCTGGAACAAAAGGGTGTACCGACCCGCGTGCAAAGCGCCATCAGCATGCCGCAGGTGGCCGAGACCTATATTCGCCGGAAGGCCATCCGGCATATGGAGAAGAACCGAGTGGTGATCTTTGCGGCTGGTACGGGCAATCCGTTCTTCACCACCGACACCACCGCGGCATTGCGAGCGGTCGAGATTGATGCTCAGGTCCTGCTCAAGGGCACCCACGGCGGCGTCGACGGCATTTACACCGCCGATCCAAAGACGGATCCAACCGCTACGAAGATCGACACGCTCACCTACCTCGATGTGCTCAACAAGAACCTCCGGGTGATGGATGCAACCGCCATCGCGCACTGCAACGAGAACAAGATGCCGATCGTCGTATTCGATCTGATGGGCGAAGGAAACCTGAGAAGCCTGCTACTGGGGGAGTCAGTGGGTACTCTGGTTTCATGAGCGAGTTGGTGGAGCTGGTCCTAGACGATGCAAAGGACCGTATGAGCAAGGCGGTCGCGCATGCCCGAACTGAGTTCTCGTCGGTGCGGACCGGCCGAGCGGCCCCGCAGTTGGTGGAACGATTGGCCACAGAGGCCTACGGCGTTCGGATGACCGTGCAAGAGCTGGCCTCGATTTCTATTCCTGAAGCGCGCCAGTTGCTCATCACCCCGCATGACCCACAGAACATCGATGCGATCGAGAAGGCCATCCGCAGTAGCGATCTTGGTTTGTCTCCGAGCAACGATGGCCGCTCCCTGCGCCTGAACTTCCCACCGCTCACCGAAGAGCGACGCAAGGAACTGGTCAAGCTCACGAAATCCATGGCCGAAGACGGCCGAATCGCCATTCGAAACATCCGGCGGGAATCTCGCAAGGATCTCGAGAGTGGCGAGAAAGACAAGCAGATCTCATCTGATGAACTTGAACGGGCGGAAAAGCAGCTCGATCAACTAACGCAGAAAACCGAAGGGGAAATCGACACAGCTCTGGCCGACAAAGAGGCCGAACTGCTAGAGGTATAACCATGGCTGACGACGACTCACCAAGCATCTACGACGTCTTCGGCGATCCGCCAGACGTCGACCCTAATCGTTTCGGGCCCGTGCCCGTTGTCCCGGGGGAGGGTGGCGACGCCGGAGCCGCGCCGCTACCTCATTGGAGTGCCCCGCCGACCGGTCAGATCCCCCGCGTACCCGCGCAACCCGAACCTGAGGTCTGGAACGACCTCTCTGGGCCTCGCTGGCGTGGTGAGAGTTCTGGTTGGGCCGACGACGATCTCGAGGTCGTGTTCGGCGACGAGGGTTCCGCTGTTCGACACGACGACATTTTGAACTTTGATGATCCCCGGTTGAACAATCCGGCCCCGCCTCGACCAGATCTTGATCTCGACGATCCCTTCGGCGACCGAGTGGCCGCTGCGGCGGACGCAGCTGATGCCGTCGCCCCATCCCAGGAACCGCCGACCAAGGGTCGAACCAAGCGAGATCGTTCCGAGGCGGCGCCTCGCAAGCGGTCCCAGCGGAGCGGAGCCGTTGCTTCCTCTGCCGAAACCGCAGCTGCTGATGCAACCGGCATGGGTCGCAATATGGGCCAAGCCGTGGCCGTCGGACTTGGTCTAGCAGCGATAGCTGCAGCCGCCATTCTTATCCATCCGCTGCTTGGAACGGCCTTAATCGCTGCCGCGGCCGGGCTGGCGGCGGTGGAATTCTTCGACGCCGTGCGTCACGGCGGCTTCAAGCCAGCCACGATGCTCGGACTCACGGGTGCTGCGCTGTTCCCGTTGGCTGCCTACTGGCGAGGCGAACAGGCCTATGCCGTGCTTATGGCAATAACGGTTGTGTTCGGTGGCCTTTGGTACATCGTTGGAGCCGATCGCAGTCGTCCGGTGGCAAATCTTGCCGTCACAATCCTCGGCATCTTCTGGATCGGTGGATCGGCCAGTTTCGGCGGCCTGCTGTTGCGTCTGTCCGACGGCCAAAAACTCTTGCTCGGAGCCATTGTCATCACGGCGGTCGCCGACACGGCGGCGTTCTTCGGCGGCAAGGCCTTTAAGAAGGCGTTGTTCGGCGACCGAGTATTCAACGAGTGGTCGCCCGGCAAGTCCTGGGAAGGCACGCTGTTCGGAATTGTCGGCGCAACCGTCGGGGCGCTTGTGCTCGACGCGGTCTTCAACGTTGGCACCACCTGGTGGCACGCCGCGATCTTCGGTTTCGTGATCGGTGTGGTTGCGGTGATTGGTGACCTGTTCGAAAGCATGATCAAACGCGATCTCAAGTTGAAGGACATGGGCACCTTGCTTCCAGGCCACGGTGGCTTGCTCGATCGTGTTGATGCGCTGCTGTTCGTGCTCCCCGCTGCATACTTTGCAGCACGAGTTCTCGACTATCTGTAGTCTTTGCCTTTGGTCGCCAAGGCGACTGGGGGACAAGAAAAACGGAGCGAAGAATGATTGATGTTTGCGTGGCTGGGTCGACGGGTTCGATCGGGACCCAGACGCTCGACGTCATCGATACCGACCCCGATCGCTACCGGGTTTCGTCGCTTACGGCCGGTTCATCCTGGGAAGCGGTTGCGGCTCAGGCGCTCAAGTATCGGCCCGACACGGTGGTCTTAGCCTCGGATGCGAACCTTCACCAGCTCAGAGACGCCCTGCCTCAAAGCATTGCGGTGGTCGTAGGAGAAGCGGCATTGGCGGAGGCGGTAGCTGCCGCCGACGTGACCATCAATGGCATCGTTGGGTTTGCGGGCCTGCCCGCCACGTTGGCTTGCCTTGAAGCTGGCAAGCGACTCGGGTTAGCCAACAAGGAATCTCTTATCGCCGCCGGT
Organism: uncultured Acidimicrobiales bacterium; assembly: GCA_938029215.1. Lineage (GTDB taxonomy): Bacteria > Actinomycetota > Acidimicrobiia > Acidimicrobiales > SZUA-35 > JABDIY01. The sequence continues at coordinate 19,517 of CALHFG010000079.1, forward strand.
CCCGTCGTTCAGCGGGCCCGTCGAACGCCCGGGGCTGAACTGGTCCCGGTCGATAGCGAGCACGCCGCTATTCATCAGAGCCTCCGTTCCAATCACGATCCGGTCCGAATCAAACGGCTCCAGATCACTGCGTCCGGCGGACCGTTTCGAGGTAAGTCAGCCGATGAGCTGGCCGAGGTAACGGTCGCGGCTGCTCTGGCTCACCCGACGTGGGCCATGGGGCCAAAGATTACGATCGACTCTTCGACCCTGATGAACAAGGGTTTGGAGGTCATCGAAGCCGTCGAGTTGTTCGGTGCCCCGAGCACTATGGATACCGAATTGGGGTTTGACGACATCGACGTCGTTGTTCACCCGCAGTCAATCGTTCATTCGATGGCCACTTTTTCCGATGGTTCTACCATCGCGCAACTGTCGAATCCAAACATGCGAGGTCCTATCGGGTACGCACTGGCGTATCCGGATCGGTTGGCCGCGCCGTACGGAGAGATCGATTGGTCACAAGCGCAGACGCTCACCTTTGAACCGCCAGACCGAGCGGCGTTTCCGTGCCTCGATCTGGCGTTTGCGGCCGGGCGAATAGGCGGAACGGCCCCGGCGTGGTTGAGCGCAGCCAACGAGGTCGCGGTCGATGCCTTTTTGGAGGAACGAATTCGATGGAATGAGATTCCTTCCATCGTCGAAGCCGTCCTGACCACCCACGACGGTGGAATGGGTGAGACACTGGAGTCTGTTCTCGAGGGGGACAGCATCGCACGGATTCGGGCAGCCGAAGCCCTGGCAAGCCGGCCCTCATCCACACAAGGACTGACCTAACGTGACAAGTACCCAAGAAACCGCCCCTCCCGAGAGCGAGCGGAGCCGCGCAGCAGCCCTTGCACTAGGAGATACCAAGCCGAGCGAAGAGCCGGGCACCAACTGGTTCGCCCTTTTCGGTCTCGTGGCCTTCTTCGCTTGGCTGCTTATTTTTCCGGGCTTCGTGTACTTCCTTATCGCCATGGGCGTGATCTTCATGATCTTCCTCCATGAGCTCGGGCACTTCATGACCGCAAAGTGGACGGGAATGAAGCCGACCGACTTCTTCATCGGGTTTGGCCCCACCATCGTGTCGTGGCGGCGTGGCGAGGTCACCTACGGCATCAAGGCGATCCCTGCCGGAGCTTTCGTGCGCATCGTAGGTATGAACAATCTCGACCCGGTCGCGCCTCACGAGGCTGACCGTGCCTACATGAACAAGAGCTACCCGCGACGCATGCTGGTCATCACCGCGGGCTCGATCATGCATTTCATTCAGGCGATCGTCATCTTCGTGGCGCTCACCTCCTGGTTTGGAATTACCGAGAACCTTGGCGCTCTCATGTCTCAAACCGGGTCGGAGGTGTACGACGAGTCGCTGGTCACCGATCAGGAGCGGGAACAACGCGAAGCCGAGTACAGCACGTGGCGAGCGCTCATTCCGGAGACGGTGGCGTCAGCCTCAGGCAACCCCACCACCACCGAACTCTTGGGTATTCAGGACGGAGAGAAGATTCTGGCCGTAGATGGTGAAGACACCGCCGACTGGCGTGTCCTGGTCGAGGTTGTGCGGGACCGGCCGGGCGAATCGGTCGACTTCGTCATCGAAGGCATCGACGGAACGACCCGTGTGCAAAACGCTCGGATAGGTGTGGCCGAAGGCAGCGAGGAGATCGGGCGAATCGGTCTTGCGCCCGATCTGACGATCACCCCCTTTGCCACCCAGACGCCAGGGGTCGGCGCAGGGCTGAGCCTTTTCGGAGAACAGATGTGGGGAGCTGCCAAGGCGATTCCCACGTTCGTTTCGCCGTCGACGCTGTTCGGACTCGGTGAGAGCGTGGCCACGGGTGAGGAGCCCACTGACGAAGGTGAGGCCCGTCCCACCTCGATCGTGGGTGCTGTCGGCATCGCGGGAATTTTGGCTTCGATAGACTGGCGGGTGCCCGTGTACCTGCTCGGCATCATCAACGTGTTCGTCGGCCTCTTCAACCTGGTTCCGCTGCTTCCGTTGGATGGTGGGCATGCGGCCATCGCAACCTATGAACGGCTTCGATCCTTTGGGGGCGAGCGCTACCAGGTCGACGTCGCCAAGCTTTTGCCGGTTACGTACGCGGTGGTGGGCCTACTGGTGTTCATCGGGTTGACCACGATCTGGCTCGATATTCGTCTACTGGCGGGATCGGGTTAGCTCTCGGCGCGATCTTTGCGCATGAGCTCCACTTTCTGCTCGGCGTTGTTCGCATCCTCGCCAAGTTCGTTGAGGTTGCGGTCACGATCCTCTTCGGCCGCCCGACGCGCGGCCGGGGCGCTCGCTTCGGCGCGTTTCATTGCCGCGTCGATTCCGTGTTCGTTGATGTACTCGGCCCACTCGACCAGCGTTGTCACCATCTCCTCCTCGGGAACAACAGCAACGTTGGTTCCTTTTACGAAGAGGTGGCCCCGCTTGTTGCCCGCGGCGATTCCGATGTCGGCATCGCGAGCCTCACCAGGCCCGTTGACGACACAGCCCATAACGGCCACCTGAAGCGGCAGCTTCTTGTCGGCGAACGCGTCCATTGCGTCTTGTGCGACCTTGTAGACGTCGATCTCGGCTCGCCCACAGCTTGGGCAGGCGATCAAGTCGACGTTCTTGCGCTCGCGTAAGCCGAGGTTCTCCAGGAGTTGACGGCCCAGGCGCGCTTCGTCGACGGGGTCGGAGGTTAGGGAGTAGCGAATGGTGTCGCCGATGCCTTCGGCGAGCAGCGTGGCGATTCCGGCTGTTGCCTTCACGATTCCGGCCGGTGGTGGACCCGCCTCAGTTACGCCGAGATGTAGGGGGTAGTCAGTGACTTCGCTGAGCTGCCGATACGCCTCGATCATCAGCGGCACGTTGGATGCTTTGACGCTGATCTTGATGAGGTCAAAGTCGACTTCTTGGAAGTAGGCGATCTCCTGAAGTGCCGACTCCACCATGGCTTCCGGAGTCACTCGCCCGCCGTATTTCTTGTACAGATCGGGATGAAGGCTCCCGCCGTTCACCCCGATTCGGATCGGGACATTCCGGTCCTTTGCCTCCTGGGCTACCGCTTTGATGTGTTCTGGCTTGCGAATGTTGCCAGGGTTGAGGCGCAGACAATGCACGCCCGCTTCGAGCGCTTCTAACGCTCGGCGGTACTGGTGATGGATATCGGCCACGATCGGCACGGGGGAGCGAGGCACGATTCGCGCCAGACCTTCGGCTGCTGCCGGCTCGTTGCAGGTGCAGCGCACGATGTCGGCGCCCGCCGCGGCAAGAGCGTAGATCTGCTGCAGGGTCGCCTCATGGTCGGCGGTCTTGGTGATCGTCATCGACTGGACCGTGATGGGCGCATCTCCCCCCACGGGAACATCGCCCACCATGATCTGTCGGGTCTTCTTGCGGGGGAACGTTACGGCGCCAGCGTCCATTCCTCAATTGTGCCCGCTCCAGAAGTGCTGCTGGCGAACTCAACCCGTTCTTCCGTACAGGGGACCTCACAGAACCTTGGATCGGTCTTGCGGCGGAGCCTCTGCCCTGCGCCAATGAGCAGTTCCCCTGAAGGGTCTACCCAAAGTCCCGAGGGGACTAGACAGGTTCGTCGGGAACAATCTCGTCAGGAACAATCTCGTCAGGAACAACGTCTGCCTCATCGAGCGCCGGAGCAGCGAGATCCTCAATTGCTTCGGCATGAGCTTGCTGTCCATCGATCTTGTCGCGCACCGCAGCGAACGGGTCGTCGCTGATTTCGCTCTGGATTTGATCCAGCTTTTCCTCGGGGGTGGCGCGCAGATCTGCTTCACGTCGGTCCATTTCAGACTCGAGACGCGTTTGCGCGGCCGACGCAGATTCCTTCACCTCCGCTACCTCGGACGAAAACCAGTTTTTGAGAGTGTCGAAAAAGCCCACAGAACGACCTTACTCCACCCGAATGTGCGGATATGATGCCCCCAACGTCTTCAGGCGTGGGCTTGCGCCCACGCTTGTGTTGTTTCTCGGGTCAATTATCAACCGAAGCCTCAGATGGAAAGGAGGACGGCATGGCAACTTCATCGATGGAAGATCGGCTCACCGCTCTGCTCACCGTCCCCATTTCAAAGCTGGGGGTTGAACTCATCGACGTCGAGTACAACGGTGGCACCCTTCGGGTGCTTGTCGATACCGAGCACGAACCTCTCGAGGGCGGGGTCGACAGCGACACGCTCGCAACGGTGAATCGCGCAATCGGACCCATTCTGGAAGAGGAAGATCCGATTCCGGGCCGTTACACACTCGAGGTCTCCAGTCCCGGTGTTGAGCGGCGTCTCGCTCGATTCGAGCACTATGACCGAGCGGTCGGCGAGCAGGTCGTCGTGAAGCTCATCTCCGGGACTCACGAGTTTCGTCGCGCCAAGGGAACGCTGACGGCCGCTGACGCCGACGGGTTTGTCGTGGCCGTCACCGAACTCGACGGTATCGATCAAAAGGACGCCCACGACGAGCGGTTCCTCTACACCGACGTTGACCGCACTAAGACCGTCTTCAACTGGGGTCCTACCCCGAAGCCGCATTCCAATCAGCGCAAGAAGAAGTCCAAGAACTCCAAGAAGAAATAAGGGACACCATGGCTAACGAAATGACAGAGGCACTCGCCGCACTTGCAGAAGATCGCGGCATCTCGATCGACAAGCTTTTTGGGATTCTTGCCAATGCCCTCGAGTCGGCGTACAAGAAGGATCCCGACCACTGGGAGTACAGCTGGGTCACCATTGATCCTGGTTCGTTTGAAATAACGGTATTTGCTCAGGAGCTCGACGAAGAGGGCGAACCGTTCGGCGACGAGTTCGACGTTACGCCCGAGAACTTCGGTCGGATCGCGGCTCAGACCACCAAGCAGATCCTTCTGCAAGGAATTCGCGAAGAAGAGCGCGAGATGAAGTACGAGGAGTACGCCGGACGCGAGGGCGACATCGTGACCGGAATCGTGCAGCAAACCGACGCTCGTTACACCTTGCTCGACTTGGGCCGGGTCGATGCGCTGCTTCCCCAGTCTGAACAGGTCTCCACCGGTCCCCGGCCCAAGGCTGGCGATCGTCACAAGGCGTACATCGTGGAGGTGCGCAAGACCGATCGCGGGCCTCAGATCGTCGTCTCCCGAACTCACCCAGGTTTGGTGAAGCGCCTCTTCGAGCTTGAGGTTCCCGAGATCGCCGATGGAATCGTGGAACTTAAGGGTTGTGCTCGTGAACCTGGCCACCGCACCAAGATCGCGGTGGCATCCAACGACCAAAACGTTGATCCGGTGGGTGCGTGCGTTGGCGCTCGGGGTTCCCGTGTCCGAATGGTCGTGAACGAGCTCAATGGCGAGAAGGTCGACATCATTCCCTTCTCCGACGATCAATACGAGTATGTTGCCCGGGCGCTCTCACCGGCCAAGGTGAAAGAGGTTCGTCTCCACGAGGACACCGGTACCGCCGAAGTCATCGTGCCCGACTTTCAGTTGTCTCTTGCGATTGGCAAGGAGGGCCAAAATGCTCGTCTGGCGCATCGTCTCACCGGCTGGCGCATCGACATTAAGTCTGAGACCCAGCTCGTCGAAGAGATGAACGCTCCCGACGAGGACTACGACGGTGAAGATTGGGCTCAGGGCGCCTGGATTGAAGAAGACGGCGTGCAGAAGTGGCAGCCTGCCGACGGGAGCCCTGCGATGACTCTTGATGAGTACAACGCGCTCGCTGCCGGTGAGGAAGTCGCCGCAGTCGACGACGAGGCACCCGAGGCCGAGGGATCTGACGTTGACGAAGCACCAGAAGACGCTTCGGCAGACGACGTGGCGACAGCCGATGATGACGCGGTAGCTGACGATGACGCGGCCGGTGATGATGAAGCGGCCGGTGGCGACGAGGCTGAAGAGGTCGACGAGGTAGCTCAAGACGTCGCCGACGAGGTCGCCGAGGATGAGTCGAGCGAGGACGACGGCTCCTCCGAGGAAGAGTAAGCATCAGGATTTCAGAGGCGCATGCAGCCGTCTGAGAGGTCGGTTCCCCACAGAACGTGCGTGGGATGTCGGTCGACTCGAGAAGTTTCGGATCTCCAGCGAGTTACCGCTCGTCACGGGGTTCTGCTTCGTGGCGGGCCGAGCGATGGTCGTGGGGCGTGGGTGTGTTCCGACGCGTGTTTTGAGGTCGCGGTGGACAATGGGAGCCTGAATCGCGCTCTGAGGTTGAATCACCGCGTTCGCCGTTAGCATGAAAGGCCGATTCGCAGGTGCGTCGCGCCCCTGCAATTAACTTGAGGTTGTTGTAAGTCTGTGCCTTCAAAAGTCCGTGTTTATGAACTCGCCCGCTCTCTGGGAATGTCGAACCAAGAGGTCCTTGACCTCTGCGGCAGTCTTGGCATTGGCGCCAAGAGCCATTCCTCCAGCATTGTCGAGGCGCAGGCGGACCGTTTGCGGCGCAAGGCCGAGCGTGAGGGCCTTGTAAGGGATCCGATCCCTGACCCCGAAGAGGAAAAGCCCAAGAAGGCAACAGCCAAGAAGGCGGCCAAGAAGAAGGCGCCGCCTCGCAAGAAGGCACCCGCCAAGAAGGCGGCGGCGAAGAAAGCCCCTGCCAAGACCACTGCACCTGAGGACGAGAGCCAAGCGCCCAAACCGGCGACGCCCGCAGCCAAGGTCTCCAGCGGTGCGGCCGAGAAGGTCGTGTCGTCAAGCGGTTCGGCGCCACCGGTGCCAATTCCTCCGCCACCCCAAACTCTGCGCGCCGCAGAAGCTCCTGCAGCGGCCCCACCAGCGCCCGCCGCCCCCGCCGCTGTGGTGGAGACCCCTGCACCTGCTCCTGCGCCCGAACCCGTTGTCGAAGAGACACCAGCCCCAGCCGCCGAAACACCGGTGGTCCAAGCCCCTGAGGCAGAGGCTCCTGTTGTCGAAGAAGTTGCGCCGGAACCCGCGGTAGCAGAGGCCCCAGCGCAAGATGGTGCGCCGGTGCCGCCTCGCTCAACCGGCGGGAAACCCATTCCGCCGCCCCCCGGACCGCCCCGCGGCCGAAGTGGCAAACCCATTCCGCCGCCGCCCGGTGGCGGTAAACCCGCGCCGCCCCGTCCCGGTGGCGGCAGCCGTCCGCCTGGCGGATCGCCGTATCGCACCGCTCCTGGTGGCGGCGGCCCCGGCCGTCCTCCTGGTGGCGGTGGCGCCCCTGGTGGTCCCGGCGGCTTCCCAGGTCGCGGTGGCCCTCCCGGTCGTGGTGGTCCCCCCGGTCGTGGTCCAGGAAATCGAGGCCAACGTCGGAAGAAGCGTCGTCGTCGTAACGCCGAAGACCTGATGCCGATGAATACGCCCACCTACACCGCGGACGATGCCCCGGTTCCCGAGGGCACCATCGTGGTGGAGCGAGCGTCAACCGCACAGGACCTTGGCCCCAAGCTCAACCGAACCGCAGCCGACGTTGTCCGGTTCATGATGACCAACGGCGAGATGGTCACCGCCACCCAGTCGCTCAGCGACGACATGATCGAGCTGTTCGCTGCTGAAGTGAATGCGGAAATTCGTCTGGTCGACCCAGGTGAAGAGCAAGAGGTCGAGCTTCGTAAGGTGCTCGAGTTCCCCGATGAAGACGACGACGAAATTGTCGCTTCGTGGCCCCACCGTCCACCGGTCATCACGGTTATGGGTCACGTCGACCACGGCAAGACGCTCCTTCTTGATCGAATCCGGTCGGCCAACGTCGTCTCGGGTGAAGCCGGCGGCATCACCCAGCACATCGGCGCCTACCAGGCGACCACCGACGACGGTGCGGTACTGAGCTTCCTCGATACCCCCGGTCACGAGGCGTTCACCGCCATGCGGGCCCGTGGTGCTGATGCCACCGACATCGTCGTGTTGGTTGTCGCTGCCGACGATGGCGTCATGCCCCAAACGGCTGAGGCGCTCGATCATGCCAAGGCCGCAGAGGTCCCGATCATCGTTGCCATCAACAAGATGGACCGAGAAGGCGCTGATCCTGATCGGGTCATGAGCCAACTTGCCGAGCGGGGACTTGTACCTGAGGCCTGGGGCGGCGACACCATCATGATCCCGCTGTCGGCCATGACCGGAGACGGCATTGATGACCTTTTGGAGAACCTCGCCGTTGTAGCCGAACTCGAAGATCTTCGAGCAACTCCTGACGGTCGGGCCGCAGGCGTTGTTCTTGAATCGTTCCTCGACATCGGTCGCGGTCCCGTATCCACCGTGCTGGTCGAGCGAGGAACGCTGTCGGTCGGTGACCCCTTGGTCACCGGTGCTGCCTGGGGCCGTGTCCGAGCCCTCGTCGACGACAAGGGCAACGCGGTCAAGACCGCCGGACCGTCGGTCCCTGTCCAGGTTCTCGGCCTCAGCGACGTTGCGGGCGCAGGCGACTCGTTCGTTGTCGCACCCTCGGAGAAGATCGCTGCCAAGGTGGCGTCCACTCGTGAACATTGGCAACGAGTCGCCAGCCTCGGCCGCGACGCCTCTGCGACCAGTGGTGGAGCCAAGCTTGAAGACATCTTCGCTCAGATTCAGCGAGGCGAGACCGCCACCCTGAACCTCATTGTGAAGGCCGACGTCAACGGATCGCTCGAGGCGGTCACTGATTCTCTTCGCAAGCTTGAGCGTGAAGACGTGAAGCTGGCGTTCGTCTCGCGAGGCGTCGGTGGAATCACCGAAAACGATGTCTTGTTGGCCTCAACCTCCAATGCCACGGTGCTCGGATTCAACGTTCGACCCGACCGCAAGGCTCGCGAGCTCGCCGAGATGGAAAAAGTAGAGATTCGTAACTACGAAATCATCTACAAACTTCTTGAAGACATCGAGAACGCGATGCTCGGCATGCTCGCTCCCGAGTTCGAAGAAGTTGTCACCGGTGAGGCCGAAGTTCGGGCGATCTTCCGAGTGCCAAAGCAGGGTGCCATCGCAGGTTGCATGGTTCTCAATGGCACGATCAGTCGTAACTCGAAGGTTCGGTTCCTCCGAGAAGGAACCATCATCTGGAAAGGTTCGGTGCAGTCTCTGCGCCGGGAAAAGGACGACGTACGCGAAGTGCAAGCTGGCTTCGAATGCGGTATCGGACTCTCGGATTTCCAGGACCTCAAAGAAGGCGACATCATCGAAACCTACGAGGATCGGGAGATTCCCCGGTCATAGCAGCTCGGTCGTTCAGGGGTGCACGTTGTCATTCTCACGATCGATGTTCGGATACCTGCGGCCCGCTCGCGTAAAGCCAAGCGAGCGGTGCTGCAAAGCATCGTGCGGACGTTGGACGGCTGGAAAGCGGTAGGCGCCGCCGAAGTTGGCTACCAGGATTTGTGGCAGCGAGCCAAGATCGGAGTCGTCGCCACCTCTGGGTCGGTTGGTCAGGTCGAGGAGATTGCTGCTTCGGTGGAACGGTATGTATGGAGTCGGCCCGAAGTGGAAGTCGTATCGATCGAGGTCGAGCCGGGTGCAGGCTCCCGGTAATCTCTGAGGTTTGAGGTTCCTCGCTACCGTGGAGTAGTCGAAGCTGGACAATCCGCACGGCAAGAAGGAAGACAGTGGCAAAAGGTCAGAAGAACCGAAAGAAGGGAAGTGCCAAGCACTACCCGCGCACGGCGCGTCTGAACACGTTGCTGCACCAGATTGTCGCCGAGCACCTGGAACGACTGGATGACGATCGCCTGCCGTTTATCACCGTGACCGGCACCGAGATCGATAGTGACCTCAACCAGTGCGATGTCTACATCAGCACCTTTGAGAATGATCCTGAGGCCGATGAACACATTCTGGGCGTCTTGGCTGAGCAACGGATCCCGCTTCAGTCGGCGATTGCGCAGCAGGCCAAACTTCGCAAGACCCCGGCTGTCGTGATTCAGTTCGATCCCTCGGTCAGAGCAGGGGCCAAGATCGATGCCATTCTGGCCGGGCTCGACATCCCGTCCGACGGGGACGATGATGCGCCTGAGGTCGAAGGAACGACCGATTTCGACGAGCCAGAGCCCGATGAAGTCTCCTTCGACTAGGGCCCGATGACCTGTGGCTAGACGAAACAAGAACGACTCCGGTGCCACCGGCGTCTTGGTAGTAGATAAGCCGTCGGGGTGTACCAGCCACGACGTTGTTGATCAGGTGCGCCGCAAGCTCGGGACCCGCAAAGTTGGCCACGCTGGCACGCTTGACCCCGACGCCACGGGCGTGCTCGTACTCGGGGTCGGTAAGGGCACAAAGCTCCTGCAGTTCGTGACCGGGACCGACAAGAAATACGTCGGTGAAGTGGTGTTTGGAACCACGACCGACAGCCTCGATTCCACGGGTGAAGTGCTGGAAACCTTCGACATGAGCCCCACCCTCGACGCGGTGGTCGCAGCAGCACAGCAATTCGTGGGGGACATCGAGCAAATTCCGCCGATGGTTTCGGCCATCAAGATCGACGGCAAACGACTTCATGAACTGGCCCGCGAGGGCAAAGAGGTCGATCGACCCCCGCGTCCGGTCACAATCCATGACCTGGCGATTGCCCCGACCGAGGATCCGTTGGTCTTCACCATGTCGGTTCACTGTTCGTCGGGTACATACATCCGAACCCTCGCCGCAGATCTCGGGTCGGCGCTGGGCGGCGGCGCACACTTGCGCGGCCTGCGTAGGACTGCGGTCGGCCGGTTCACCGAGGAGGTGGCCACGTCCGTGGATGAAGCCGAACTGCGGCCATTGACCGAGATGCTGTCTCATCTGCCGATGATGCAGGTCGATGAGGCAGTGGCAAACCAGGTGAAGAATGGACGATCGCTGGGCCCGAGCAGCGGGAGTGGCCAGTTGGCGATCGTCGACGCAGAAGACCAGCTCATCGCGGTCTATGAGTCCCGTGATGGCGAGTTTCGGCCTGTCAAAGTCTTGGTAGGTTGACCGGCGATGAAGGTGATCCGTAACCCCGCCGCGGGTGAGTGCCTAGGCGAAAAACATGCGGTCACCATCGGCGTCTTCGACGGTGTTCACCGCGGTCACCGTTTTGTGATCGAGGAAACCCGCCGCCTCGCTGACCAAATTGGCGCACGCGTGGCCGTGGTGACCTTCGACCCCCACCCCGCTCGCGTGGTGCGGCCCGAAAGTGCGCCGCGTATCCTCACCGGCATCGAGCATCGGCTCGAGCTTCTCGAAGAGATCGGCGTGGACACCACCGTCGTGATCGAATTCGATGCCAGACAGGCGAAAGAGAGAGCCGAAGACTTTGTCGATCGAGTGATCGTGAGTTGCCTGCGGGCATCGTCGGTAACCGTCGGCAACGATTTCCATTTCGGCTACAAGCGCGAGGGCACTATCGAGTTGCTAAGTGTGCTGGGTCAGCGTCTCGACTTTGACGTATATCCGCTCGCCCAATTGCAACAACCCGGTGAGACCGCCCCCGTTTCGTCCACCGCGATCCGAGCAGCGGTTGCCTCTGGTGATGTCGAGTCGGCTGCAGAAATGCTGGGTCGCCCCCATCAGGTCCGCGGCACGGTAAAGACCGGTGATCAGCGCGGTCGCACCATCGGTTTCCCTACCGCCAATGTTGACGTGCCGCCCGAACGGGCACTGCCAGCCGACGGCGTGTACGCCGCCTGGTATGTCCTGCCCGACGGGTCTCGGCAGCGCGCGGCAGTCAATGTCGGCAAGCGCCCTACCTTTTACGAAGACGCGGATCGTTCGTTGGTCGAAGCGCACCTCATCGACTTTGAAGGCGACCTCTATGGTCAGGAAGCCCGCGTCGACTTCATCAAGATGCTCCGCTCCGAGCGTCGGTTTGATGGCCTTGAAGCGTTAAAGAACCAGCTTCAGAGCGATATCGCCGAAGCAAACGAGCTTCTTCGCTAGAGCTTTCGAAGCTGAGCAGCCACCGGCGAGCCGTGGTGATGGACTATCTTCCACTCGCCGTTTACCCGGAGGAAGATATTGGTGGCGGCGATGGTGCCGGTTCCGCCAGCGCTCATGAGGTTCTCATCCAAGGTGACCCAGGCAACGGCGTCGGTCAGGTTCAGCTGATCGTTGGTGATGATGAACTGATTGTCGGATGGCCCGTGGAAGATCCGACGCCAACTATCTTCGACCGCTTCCCAGCCTCGCAGTATCGGCCATCCCGGATGTACACAGACCACGTCGGGGCCGTGACTCCAGAGACCTGTCATCATCTCAAGATCTCGACTCTCGTGGGCGGTGTAGAACGCCTGATTCGCGGCCATGACGGCGGCACGATCCTGCTCCTGAGTCACCCGTTCAACCTACCCCAGCTCATTCGAAGGTGAAGGGACGACCCAGCAGCGTCTGGGTGCCCGTGGCCACCACTCCATGCTGATCTGAAATGGTGTTGCTACACAGCCCCGTCGCGTTGCCTGCGGTTCGGGTGGTTGCATCGGTCAGGGTCCATACCCCGTCGGCGGGGCGAACGAATGCTACATCCAGATCGCTGTTGATCAGCCCGTACCTGGATGACGGCGGATAGACCGCGCCGATCCCGCTAGCGATATCAGCCCCGGCCATAACGCGTTGATAGCCGGTTACCTCGACGCCGTCGACGACCGGGATCAAGAGTTGGAGCCAGCAGTACGCGGGACCCGACGCTTCGAAGTCGCCGCTGATCCATCGGTATTCCAGAGCGTCACGATGGAAGGTCTTGTCGTGTTTTCCGACCGCCCATGCAGGAGCCTCGTAGGTCGGGCGACTGTGCGGCCGAGGCGGTGGCGTCGCTGGCGCTGGGGTTGGAGGCGGCGGAGCGTCGCCGGTGGCGAGAAGTCGTCCGGTTGCGCGCGCGACGACCGTTCCGTCGCTCGCAAGTTCGGCGGTAGCGATCCCAACCCGGCGGCTGAGTTGTTCTTTGCGAACCGACACCGACAATGGCGTCATCGGCACCGGTGCGAGAAGTTCAACACTGATACGAGCGATCAACTGCTCGGGCGTCGCAACCGACTCGATGAGAACGGTCAGCAGCGACGAAGGAGGGCCGCCGTGTTGAGCGCCTCGCATCCACGGGCCCTGGGTAAGCGGCGACGGGATCGCGACCCCATCGCGGACTTGATACAGCCACCTGGGGGTTGTCATCGATCGCGCCAGGGCATCTCAAGATGCAACGTCACATCGTCGTAGGGGTGCGCTCGAGCCACGTCCTCGTTGAGGCTGACACCGAGACCGGGCTCGGTCGGAACCAGCGCTGCTCCGTCCGCCCACTGAATGGGCGTGTTGAGCAGGTCGCCGTGGAAGCCTGAGAAGTTGAGAATCGCCTCCAAAATCAGGAAATTCGGACTGGTCGCCGCCACCACAATGTTTGCGGCTGCTCCAAGAGGTCCGTTGTACAGGTGAGGGGCGATCTGCGCGTGGTGAGCTTCGGCGATTGCCGCAATCTTGCGGCTCTCCAGAATGCCACCAGCTCTGGAAGCGTTGAGTTGCGCGACATGCAACGCCCCTGCTGCGAGCAGCGGAGCAAACTCGTACTTGGTTGTGAGCCGCTCACCTGCAGCGATGGGGATGTTTGTCCCGGCGGCGACAGCGGCCATCGATGCCGCATTGTCGGGTGGAACGGGTTCCTCGAACCACAGTGGCTCGAATCGTTCGAGCCGTCCGGCAAGTCGCAACGCTCCGGCGGGAGTGAACTGTCCGTGGGTGCCGAACAAGATGTCCGCTGTCGATCCCACAGCCTCTCGAATAGCGCCCACCATTGCCTCGGCGAGATCGAGCCGTTCGAGCGAGGGCATACGTGGGTCGCCCGCGTAATAGCCGCCCATCGGGTCCAGTTTCACGGCGGTGTGACCTCGGCGGACGTACTCTGCGGCCGCGGCGGCCGCGGTATCAGGATCGGAGTACACGGACGCTCCAACCCCGAGATCATCGTGGGGGTCGGTGGGGTAGAGGTAGGTGTAGGTCCGGAGCTGGTCGGTCACTCGGCCCCCGATGAGTTCGGTAACGTTGAGGCCCGCGGACTTGCCCGCAATATCCCAACAGGCCATCTCGATGCCGCTAAATACTGCCATCAGCGAGACGTCGGGTCTTTGGGTGAACCCACGGCTGTAGATCGTTCGGAACAGTCGCTCGATCGATCTCGGGTCGGTTCCGATGACGTCGCGTTCGATCACGTCGGCTGCCATCGCCGCAATCGTGTGCGGACCGAACGTGGCGCTGTAGATCTCGCCGTATCCGACCACACCATCGGCGGTCACGAGTTTGACAAAAACGAAGTAGCGCCCGCCAAGATGAGGCGGGGGAGTGCCCACCACGAAGGTCTCGTACCCGATGATTTTCACAACCGCGACCTTACCTCGCAGCGGTATACTTCTCGGCTGCTGTTCGAGTGGAGTATCTATTCGAACGGCTGGACCTGAGGGCCATCCTCCAACCACTGATCTAAGGAGATCCGAATGAGCAAGCCAGCTGCGAACCTGCCTCCCAAGGCCGACACTATGAAGAAGTACGCCCGGACCGAGGGTGACACCGGCTCCCCCGAGGTGCAGATTGCGCTCCTCACCGACCGGATCCGTCATCTCACCGACCATCTCGCAACGCACAAGAAGGACCACCACAGTCGTCGTGGTCTGCTGATGCTCGTCGGTCGTCGCCGTCGTCTCCTCGACTATCTCGCAGGTATCGACGTCGAGCGCTACCGCTCGCTGATCTCCGAGCTCGGCCTGCGTCGCTGATCAACGACATCTTCGGTTGCGCGACCCGCCGCCTGGCGGGTCGTTTGCGTTTTCGGGTGATGCGGCCGGCCGGTGGGCCTGACCTATTGACGTGTCCAATGTTCATAGACAGGGTCTATGAACATTCAATAGTCAGTCTGTTGGATCTTTCGTTACGGATGGATAACACTGGGGCTCCAAACCCCACCCATAGATCTTGATAAGACGAGGACAAACATGACAGACGATTCCAAGTGTCCGGTACTGCACAATGACCACTCGGCGCGTGGCAGCCAAGCCAACCAACACTGGTGGCCCAACCAGCTGAACCTGAACATTCTCGACCAGACCTCGGCCAAGTCGAACCCGATGGACGACGACTTTGACTACGCAGCCGAGCATGCCACCTTGGATCTCGCTGCAGTGAAGGCCGACCTCACCGCCCTCATGACCGACTCGAAGGACTGGTGGCCAGCAGACTACGGCCACTACGGCCCATTCTTCATCCGTATGGCCTGGCATTCCGCCGGCACCTACCGGACCCACGACGGCCGTGGTGGTGGCGGCGCCGGTCAGCAGCGCTTCGCTCCGCTCAACAGCTGGCCCGACAACGGCAATCTCGACAAGGCCCGGGCCCTGCTCGAGCCGATCAAGAAGAAGTACGGCCGCAAGCTCAGCTGGGCCGACCTCATGCTTCTCACCGGTAACGTGGCCCTTGAGTCCATGGGGTTCAAGACGTTTGGCTTCGCCGGTGGGCGTGAGGACGTCTGGGCGCCGGAAGAGGACGTCTACTGGGGTCCGGAGAATGTTTGGCTGGACGACCAGCGCTACAGCGGTGACCGACTGCTGCAGGAGCCGCTCGGCGCAGTTCAGATGGGTCTGATCTATGTCAACCCCGAGGGCCCCAATGGCAAGCCCGACCCGGTCGCCTCAGGCGCCGACATCCGTGAGACCTTCGGTCGCATGGCCATGAACGATGAAGAGACCGTGGCGCTGGTCGTCGGCGGCCACGCCTTTGGCAAAATGCACGGCGCCGGTCCCGAGGACCAGATGGAAGCCGAGCCCGAAGGTGCTCCCATGGAGCAGCAGCTGCTGGGCTGGAAGAACAACTTCGGCTCCGGCAAGGGTGTTCACACCACCACGTCCGGTTTCGAGGGTGCATGGAACTCAACGCCGACCAAGTGGGACAACAACTATCTCGAGACCCTCATGGACAACGACTGGGAGCTCACCGAGAGCCCGGCCGGCCACAAGCAGTGGACCGCTCCGGCTCTGGCCGGCACCGTCCCTGATGCTCATGACCCCAACGTCACCCACGCTCCCATGATGAGCACCGCCGATATGGCTATGAAGATGGACCCAATTTACGGGCCCATCTCCCAGCGGTTCCGCGACAACCCAGAGCAGCTCGACGAGGCCTTTGCCAAGGCCTGGTACAAGCTGATTCACCGAGACATGGGCCCGCACGTCCGTCTCGTTGGACCCGAGGTTGCTCCCGAGCAGATCTGGCAGGATCCGATCCCCGCGGGTACTGCGCTGAGTGACGCCGATGTGGCCAAGGTCAAGGCAGCCATCATGGACACCGATCTCACCATCACCGAGCTGGTGGAGACGGCATGGGCCTCGGCTTCGACTTTCCGTCAGACCGACAAGCGGGGCGGCGCCAACGGCGGCCGACTTCGTCTCGAGCCTCAGGCGAGCTGGGAAGTCAACAAGCCTGCCCAGCTCCGTCGGGTGCTGAGCGCACTCGAAGGTGTTCAGTCGAGCGTCGGCGTAGCCGTTTCGATGGCCGACCTCATCGTCCTTGGCGGTGCTGCTGCGGTTGAAGCTGCAGCCAAGGCCGGCGGGAACGACGTGTCCGTCAGCGTGAGCACCGGCCGCGGCGATGCGTCCCAGGAGCAGACCGATGTCGAGTCCTTCGCATGGCTCGAACCGAAGAACGACGGGTTCCGTAACTTTGTTGGCAAGGGCAGCAGCCACGTGGCCGAGCATGTCCTCGTCGACCGTGCCCACCTGCTTGATCTCGGTGCGCCCGAGATGGCGCTCCTCGTCGCTGGCCTCCGGGTTCTCGGCGTCAGCAACGACGGCCATGGTGTGCTCACCGATCGGGTTGGAACCCTCAGCAACGACTTCTTCGTAAACCTGATGGACCAGGGAACCGTGTGGTCAGCTGCCGATGGTGCCGCCGATGTGTTCGAAGGCAAGGACCGCAGCGGCGGCGACGTGAAGTGGACCGGTACCCGTAACGATCTGGTGTTCGGCTCGAACTCGATCCTGCGTGCAATCGCAGACGTCTACGCGGCCGACGACGCCGGAGCCAAGTTTGCCAACGACTTTGCCACCGCATGGGGCAAGGTCATGGACAACGACCGCTTCGATATCTGAACGTAATTTGAACCTCCCGAATGGGGTCAGATCCCTTCCGAAAGGAAGGGGTCTGACCCCATTTTGAGGCTTGCACGGAAACTTGCTTGACAACGCATACACTTCTGCCGACGGGATAACCGTCGCGGCAATGGCAGAGCCTGGTTTCTGGCTCCCGAGCCCCTTCGAGCGAAGGGACAGCCCACAGATGGGTGCACTCGGTAGCTGCAATCTGGGATCTGGTGTCGCCGCTGCTGTTCAACCAAGTTTGAACAGCCCCTGCTCCAGCGAGGGTCGCTGGCGCGCCGAATACCCAAACACAAAGGAGCATCCATGGCTGATGCTGTACGAGTAAGTGGATCCGTCACCGCCGGTGACGGTCCAGAGATGATTCTCGAGTCAGGAAAGATGGCTGGCCTCGCTAGCGGTTCCGTTGTCGCTCGCATGGGCGATACGCAGGTGCTGGTGGCAGCAACCGGCGCCCGTCGCGTGCGCGACGGCATCGATTTCTTCCCGCTCACCGTTGATGTCGAGGAGCGTTCATACGCTGCTGGCAAGATCCCCGGATCGTTCTTCCGTCGTGAAGGTCGGTCATCTGACCACGCAACCCTCACCGCTCGGTTGATCGACCGTCCGTTGCGCCCGTCGTTCCCCGACGGCTTCCGCAACGAGGTCCACGTCGTGGTCACCGTTCAGGCTGCTGATCAGGCCAACCCCTATGACGTTCTTGCGATCAACGCCGCCTCGGCAGCGCTGATGGTCTCCGACGTTCCTTTCGAGGGCCCGATCGGCGCGGTCCGTCTGGCATACACCACCGATGGTGAGTGGCTGCCCCACCCCACCTACGCCGAGGGCGACGAATCGTCGTTCGAGATCGTGGTAGCTGGCCGTCAGCTCGACAACGGCGACATCGCCGTGATGATGGTCGAGGCCGGCGGAACCGAGACCACCTGGAACAATGTGCAGAACGGCGCTCCCAAGGTCGACGAGGCCGCTTTGGCTTCGGCCCTCACCGAGTCCGAGAAGTACATCAAGGAAGCCATCGCCCTCCAGCTCCAGCTGGTCGAGGCCACCGGCGGCCGCAAAGAGTTCTTCGAGTTCGATGCCCAGCTCGACTACACCGACGAGCAGATGGCTGCGGTGCAAGAGTTCGCCGGCGCCCGCATGGTCGAGGTGCAGAGCATTGCCGACAAGGCAAGCCGCGGCGACGCCGAGTCCCAACTGCGCGACGACACCTTGGATGCACTCCTGGAGCGCTTCGAAGACGGCAACCCCATCGCCAAGAAGCAGCTCACGGCGGCCGTGCGTTCTCTTTCCAAGCAGGTTGTCCGCAGCCGTATTGTGAACGAGGGTGCCCGTATCGACGGTCGTGGAACCGCAGACCTTCGTCCGCTTTCGGCCGAGGTTGGCGTCATTCCCCGGGTGCACGGCTCTGGTCTTTTCCAGCGCGGTGAGACCCAAGTTCTCAACGTCACCACCCTGGGCATGGGACGCATGGACCAGATGATCGATGGCATCGATCCTCTGACCCGCAAGAAGTACATGCACCACTACAACTTCCCGCCCTTCTCCACCGGAGAAACCGGCTTCATGCGCGGCCCCAAGCGACGCGAGATCGGCCACGGCTTGTTGGCCGAGCGCGCCCTCGTGCCGGTTGTGCCGTCACAGGAAGAGTGGCCCTACACCCTTCGTCTCGTCTCCGACGTGCTCACCTCGAACGGCTCCACCTCCATGGCGTCGGTCTGTGGTTCCAGCCTGTCGCTGATGGACGCCGGTGTGCCGATCAAGGCGCCGGTCGCCGGTATCGCCATGGGTCTGGTGTACGCCGAAGGCAAGTACACCACCCTCACCGACATCCTCGGCGCCGAAGATGCCTTCGGTGATATGGACTTCAAGGTGGCCGGAACGTCTGAGTTCGTGACTGCCTTGCAGCTCGACACCAAGATCGACGGCATCCCCAGCGATGTGCTGGCCTCGGCTCTTAACCAGGCCAAGGAAGCCCGTCTCGCTATCTTGGCCGTGATGGAGGCCGCCATCTCCGCTCCCCGTGAAGACGTCACCGAGTACGCCCCGAAGATCATTTCCTTCGATATTCCGATCGACAAGATCGGCGAGGTCATTGGACCAAAGGGCAAGGTCATCAACAGCATTCAGTCCGAAACCGGCGCTGACATCAGCGTCGACGACGACGGAATTGTTGGCACCGTGTCGATCGCTTCGACCGACAAGGACATCGTCGATGAGGCCGAGCGTCAGATCAAGCTGATTCTTGATCCGCCCACCGCCGAGGTCGGCGCCGAGTACCCCGGAAAGGTCGTGAACATCACCAAGTTCGGTGCGTTCGTCAACATCCTTCCCGGGCGCGACGGTCTTCTACACATCTCCAAGATCGGTGGCGGTAAGCGCATCGATCGGGTTGAGGATGTGCTCGAACTGGGCCAGAGCGTTCCGGTTGTCGTCGAAGACATCGATCCCAACGGCAAGGTGTCACTGCGGATGGCAGGCGACAGTGGTGGCTCCGACGGAGGTGCGTCGCAAAAGCGCGTTGAGAAGGCCGTAGCCGCAGTCGAATCAGACTCTGGTTCCGACGGTGGCTCCGACTCCGAAACCGAGTCGGTCTCCATGTCGTTCGAAGATGACTTCGAAGCAGCCGTTGGCGAAGAGTTCGGTGAGCTTGGACCCGAGGGTGCTGAGCTCAACGACGGTGGCAACAACCGGGGCCGTGGCCGCGGCGGTCGTGGTGGCAACAACCGCGGTGGCGGCGGACGTAACCGGCGCTAGCCCACAACGAAATAGCTAATGAGGCCCCGGACCATTGGTCCGGGGCCTCTTTCGTTTTGCAGACCTAGGATCAACCGATGACACAGATTGTGGTGGTCGGTTCGATCAACATCGATGACATCTACACCGCTCACTCGTTGCCGGTGGTTGGCGAAACCGTTACCGGCGCCCGGTACCAGCAGCAGGGTGGCGGAAAGGGTGCCAACCAGGCGGTTGCGGCCGCCTTCGATGGTCTACCGGTGAAGATGATTGGGATGGTGGGACCCGATGCCGATGGGCAACGACAGATCGAAGAACTGGAGTCCCTAGGGGTCGACTGTTCGCTGGTCGGTGTGGGCACCGAGCCGACGGGGAGGGCGGCGGTGATGGTGGGAGGTGGAGACAACCAAATCGTTGTCGCGTCCGGTGCGAACCATCAGCTCAGCGTCCACACGATCATGCGGGCCTTCGACTCGATCGACGCTGGTGTGGTGTTGGTAAGCGCAGAGATTCACGACGAACCGCTGCTGGCCGCCTTGTTTGCCGCCCGTGACCGAGGACTGACCACCGTTTTTAATGCGGCACCGGCGCGTACATTTTCGACCCAGCTTGCCAAACAGGAGTTCCTCCTCGTTGTCAACGAGGTTGAGGCGGAAGTGGTCAGTTCGAACCACCAGATCACCACCCTGGGCTCGGAGGGATTGCGAATTCAGACTCCAGAACTATCGACCACGGTGCCAGCGCTCCTCGCCCCTGAGGTGGTCGACACCACCGGGGCTGGTGACGCCTTCTGTGGTGTGCTTGCTGCGTCACTCGCCAAGGGGATGAACCTCGAGACTGCGGCGCGGCGCGCCAACGCCGCCGGTTCGGCCGCCGTCCGAGTTGTTGGGGCGCGCACTTGGCGGTCGGTGCCGTTGCCCGCCGACGTCGCCGAGGTACTCGGGTCAACGCGCTCGGTTGGCGATGGACTGGGCCCTGGCCCGCAATAGGCTGCGGCTATGAGCATTCGAGTTGGGGTATTCGGAGCCGGCGGCCGCATGGGCGTCACCGTCTGTCAGGCCGTAGCCGCAGATCCCAACCTCGAACTGGTGGCGGCGGTCGATCCGAGCCACGACGGAATTGCTGCTCGAACCGTCATTGGAGTACCTGAGGCATCCTTTGATGTGTCGGGGAGCCCGGATGCGATGACCCAAGCGGGGGTCGAGGTTGCCATCGACTTCACCGCTCCGTCGGCGGCCCGTAACAACATGCGTTTCTGTGCTGAGAACGGGATTCACGCGGTTGTGGGCACGTCGGGGTTTACCGAAGCCGAGTTCGACTCGATCGATGCCCAGTTCGTGTCGTCCAACTGTCTGATCGCCCCCAACTTCGCTATCGGTGCCGTCTTGATGATGAGGTTCGCCGAGATGTCAGCGCCGTTTTTCGAGACTGCAGAGATCATCGAATTTCACCACAACAACAAGCTCGACGCTCCCAGCGGTACCGCGGTCAACACGGCTGAACGGATGGCGGCTGCCAGCGTGGAATGGGCGGCTGATCCGACCGAGACCGAGACCTACCCTGGTGGGCGTGGTGCCAGCGGCCCTGGCGGCATTCCGATCCACTCGGTCCGAATGGTCGGAATGGTGGCGCACCAAGAGGTGGTGCTGGGAACCACCGGCCAGAGCCTGGTAATCCGACACGACACTACCGACAGGTCTAGCTTCATGCCCGGCGTGGTGCTGGCAGCCAAGCGGGTCGGTGACCTTCGTGGTCTCACCATCGGGCTCGAGACGATTCTCGGGATCTGAGTGTCCACCGTGTCCTTCAACGATTGTTGACCGCCCACGCTGAGCCTTGGGTTGAGCAGGTTCTGGCGGGCAGACTGGGACAATGGGCAAGCGACCAATCATCATCGACACCGATCCGGGACAGGACGACGCGATGGCGATTCTTCTGGCGCTCGGCTCGCCAGAACTCGATGTGCTCGGGATTACGTGCGTGGCGGGAAACACCCGGCTGCCCGCCGTCATCCGAAACGCCCGCATCATTTGTGAGCTCGCCAACCGTCCCGAGGTGCGCATCTTTGCGGGCTGTGACCGACCGATGGTTCGTGATCTCCAGACTGCGGAGCACGTGCACGGCCCAACCGGCCTTGACGGTCCCCAGTGGGACGAGCCCACGATGCCGGTGGAAGAACAACATGCGGTCGATTGGCTCGTCGACACGCTGCTTGCCGCCGAGGAGCCCATAACGCTGTGCCCCATCGGACCGCTCACCAACATTGCAATGGCAATGATTCGAGAGCCGTTGATCATCCCCAAAATCAAAGAGGTTGTCAGCATGGGTGGGGGGTACTTCGTGGGAGGTAACGTCACCCCTGCTGCGGAGTTCAATATCTATGTCGACCCACATGCGGCTGACGTCGTCTACCGAAGCGGTGTGCCGCTGGTGGCCATGCCCCTCGATGTCACTCACAAAGCGCTTATGACCCGAGAATGGCTGGCTGACATGGGGCAGATTCCAGGCAAGCTCGGACACCACATCGCGGCGATGCTCAACTACTACCAGAAGTTCGACATCGACCGGTACGACGAATACGGGGGCCCGGTGCACGACCCGGCCACGGTCGCGTACCTTCTGCGGCCGGAACTCTTCTCTGGCAAAGACTGCTTTGTGCAGATCGAAACGCAAAGCGAAGTGACGATGGGTATGACCGTCGTCGACTACTGGGGAGCACGTGGTCAAGACGCCAACTGCACCTGGATTCATGAGGTTGACGCGGATGGGTTCTTCGCCCTGATGTTGGAGCGCATCAGCTCTCTCGCGGCGTAGGCCCGCTTGGAATCTCAGCCGACCCGATCGCGAGCGATTTGGGGCCGTAGAATCACAGGGTGACGGATGAGGGACTACGCCAACCCGATTCGAGTACACCGAGCCCTGAGCCGCACGAGTCCGACCGACCTCAGCTTCCCAAATGGCTGCTTCGAGTGTCGATTCTCATTGCGGCTGTTTCGCTCTTCACCGCGTGGGGTGGAAGTGCGTTGGCTCCACAACTGGTGGACAACAACCCTCGGCTACTGATCGCTCTGAACCCATCGAATCCAAACCTGGTGCTTGTCAGCAACCAGATGTCCACTGCGTGGTTCTATGCCATCGGGTTCTTCCGGCTCGTTGCGTCCGATCCATTCAACTATCTCATCGGTCTGCACTTTGGCGACCAGGCCTTCGGTTGGGTGGAGCGCCGGAGCCGTACCTATGGCCCCTTCGTTCGACAGTTCGAGCAGTATTTTCGCCGCTTCGGTGTTCTCATTGTCTTCCTTGCCCCGAACAACATCGTCTGCATCATCGCCGGCGGAATCGGGATGCGAGCCCGGACCTTCTTCTTGGCCAACGCCACCGGAACGCTCTTCCGCCTGATCCTGATAAAGCAGTTCGGGAGCCAGTTTGAATCTCCCATCAGCGGTGTGGTCGACTTCATTGCTGAGAACAGAATCTGGTTCCTCATCGTCTCGGTCGGACTTGTCGGCTGGACAATTTTCGGTGAGTTCCGTGGCGACAACTCCGAGTTGCAGTCGCTCCGAGACATGGACAAGGCGGTCCGCGACGAATCGAGCGGGACCGACCGGTGACAGCAACCGAGCTTCCCGATCAATCGGACCTGCCTGTCCAGCGGCGCCGCAGCGGCGAGGCCGACTGGACGTTCATCAGCGAACCGAAGTGGATCTTGTCTCACCTGTTCGCAGCCACCGTGATCACGCTGTTCGTCATCGCGATGTTTTGGCAAATCGGACGCCGGGCCGAGCGAATCGAGCTGAACGAGACCGTCGCGGCCCGAGCCGACGCCGTGCCCCTCAGCATCCTGGCAGCCGTGCAGAGCGGCCCACCGGACGAAGTCGATTTCCGCCGCGTCTCCGATCTCGGGCGTTGGGTTGATCCCGACGTTGTCCGCGTTGCCAACCGGAGCAGCAATGGTGTCGCGGGGGAGTGGGTGGTCGGCCTGTTCGAAACCGACGCCGGAACGCCCGTGCTCGTCAATCGTGGTTTCACCGAACCCGGAGCCGAACTCTTCGCGCCGGATCCTTCGGCCGGAACGTCCATTCAAGGTTGGATGCGGACCTCCCGCGTCCGCGAGGGGCTCGGGGTCGAGGACACCGGCGAAGGCACGTTGGTCCCTCGTCTCGACGTCGTCGCGATCGAAGGGCGATTGCAAGGCGTATCGGTGGCGCCGATGTGGCTGCAACTTGACTCCACTGTTGACCCCGGCATGAGCCCCACACCCGTACCGCTCCCGGACCAAACCAACGGACCTCACTTCTCCTACGCCGTGCAGTGGGCGATCTTTGCAACGCTCGGCGCCATTGTGTACTCACTTCTGATGAGGAGAATCGCCACCACTGTCCGCGACTGATCGTTGTAGGCTGATTCCATGTTTGGAGCCACTCTGACCGCCATGGTCACGCCGTTTAAAGAGGACAGTTCACTCGATTTAGACGGCGCCCAGAAGTTGGCCCAGTACCTGGTCCAGAACGGCAACGAGGGCGTTGTGGTGGCCGGAACCACCGGCGAATCGCCAACCCTCACCCACGACGAGCAAATTGCGCTTGTTGCCGCGGTGAAAGAAGCGCTTCCCGATCACCCCGTGGTGGCTGGCGCCGGAAGCAACAACACCAAGGCCGCGATCGAACTTACCGAACGCGCGACGGCGGCTGGTGCCGATGGCCTTCTGCACGTGACGCCGTATTACAACCGCCCGTCGCAAGAAGGCCTGCGTCAACATTTCACAGCGGTGTGTGAAGCCAGCCACCTACCAGCTGTTCTGTACGACATTCCCGTACGCACTGGCCGCAAGATCAGCAGCGATCTGCTCCTCGACCTCTTCGCTCTGCCCACAGTCGTCGGCCTGAAGGATGCGGCCGGTGACCCGGGCGAGACAGCCGACGTCATCGCTCGCGCCGAAGCCGCTGGACTAGACATCAGCGTGTACTCCGGCGACGACACGCTTACCTTGCCGCTCTTGGCGGTTGGTGCGGTTGGAGTCATTGGGGTGGCAACCCATTGGGCTGGCGCCGAAATGGCCGAGATGATCGCGGCGTACCACAAAGGCGACGTGCAGCTGGCCCGTCAAATTAACGCTCGATTGATTCCTTCCTACAACTTCGAGACCGGCGATATCGCTCCCAATCCGATTCCGTCCAAGGTGATGATGAATCTGTTGGGTGTAGAGGTTGGCGAATGTCGAAGCCCCATGGGTCCGATCCCGAACGGACTCGCCGACACCGCCCGAGAAGTTCTGACAGGGTTAGACCGGTAGCTGTATTTCGCAGCCGTTGACTTCGGGGAGTGCGTCGCGAACGCTCTCGAAGGGCTTGGTCTCGAACGCTTACGGCGAAGCCTCCGGCCCACAAACACTTCTCGTCTGGGAAACCTCGTAGGCTAAGCAGCATGGCACAACCTGTACGGGTCGTATTTCTCGGTGGACTAGGCGAAATCGGTCGAAACTGCGCCGCAATCGAGCAAGACGGTCGAATCATGCTGATCGACTGTGGGCTCATGTTCCCCGACAACGACATGGCAGGCATCGATCTGGTGCTCCCAGATTTCACTTGGCTGCGAGACAACGCGCACCGAGTCGAGGGCGTGGTCGCGACCCATGGCCACGAGGATCACATCGGTGCCATTGGGTGGTTGCTCGACGAGATGCCGCTCACCGTCATTGGCTCACCGCTCACGATCGGGTTGGCCAAGAACCGTATCGAAGAGCGAGGTCACCTCAAGAAGACCAAGTTCATTGAGGTCAGCGATGGCGATCGCATTCAGGTCGGCCCGTTCGACATGGAGTTCTTTCCCGTCACCCATTCGGTGCCCCACGGTTACGCCACGGCATTCCATACCCCCCAAGGCGTGATCCTTCACAGTGGCGACTTCAAGCTGGATATGACGCCGGTTGATGGACGGCTCACCGATCTCGCCGGTATCGGGCATCTTGCGACCGACGATGGCATCCGGCTCTTCCTCTGTGATTCGACCAACGCCCAGGCAGAGGGGTTTAGTGACTCCGAGACGAGCATCGGTCAGAATTTGCAGGACATCATTCGGGCTCGCTCGGGTCGACGCCTCATCGTTGCCTGCTTCGCAAGCCATATTCACCGGGTCCAGCAGGTTGCCAACGCTGCGATAGCGGAGGGTCGGACCATTGTGACCATGGGCCGAAGTATGAACAAGAACGTGGCACTTGCTGGTGAGATGGGCTTGCTGGACATCCCGGCCAACAAGCTGGCCAAGATCGAAGATCTCGACAAGTACGACGATGGTGAAGTCTGTGTTATCTGCACCGGTTCCCAAGGGGAGCCCATGGCGGCGCTCGCCCGTATGTCTAGTGGCGACAACAAGTTCCTCAAAGTCAAAGAAGACGATTGCGTGATCCTGTCTAGCCATCCGATCCCGGGAAATGAGAGCAGCGTGGCGGCGGTGATCGAAGGCCTGCTTCGGCGTGGGGTGGAAGTAATCGACAGCACCACCCACCGGGTGCATGCCACCGGTCACGCCAAGAGCGAAGAGCTCAAGGTCATGCACAGCATCGTGAAGCCGCAGTGGTTCATTCCCGTGCACGGCGAGTACCGCCATATGGTCGAACATGCCCGACTCGCCACCAAGGTGGGAACCCCGCCCGAGCGTGTCATGGTGTGCTCCGACGGCGACTCGGTCATTCTGAGCGACAAGGGACTCGCACGCGGCGAAGGTGTGTCGGCCGAGTACATCTATGTTCACGGCACGGTCGGTGACCTGGGGGAGGGGATCCTCGACGAGCGTCGCACGCTCGGCAGCGGAGGCTTTGTGTCGGCCATCATTTCATTGCGGATCGAGGGGGCAAACGCAACCCTCGTTGGAACGCCCGAGATCGTGAGCCGCGGTTGGGTGTCGGGCGACGATGGCGACCAGATTCATAAGGACGCCCTCCGGT
The DNA here is from genome assembly GCA_938029215.1 of uncultured Acidimicrobiales bacterium. GTDB lineage: Bacteria > Actinomycetota > Acidimicrobiia > Acidimicrobiales > SZUA-35 > JABDIY01. The sequence continues at coordinate 46,195 of CALHFG010000079.1, forward strand.
CGGTTAGCGATGCGGTGGAAGATGCTCTAGCAAAGGGCGTGCGCAAACGTACCGAGCTCGAGAAGATCGTTCGTCGGACCCTGGGCCGTTTCGTTTCCAATCGCACGCGGCTGCGTCCATCGATCGTGCCCGTGGTCCTCGGAGCTCACGAATAGCGCCATGTTGGCGGGCGGCTCCGCCGGTGGGAGTCCCCGTTAGTGCCACGATCTTGACGGTTTCAACAACTAACGTTTGAGGATTGTGGCTACCACGAATAGAAATCAACGCTCTCAGCGTTCCTCAACCGCAGGCGGCGGCGGTTCCGGTCGGCGAAGTGCGGCCCCGGCGCGCAAGAAGAAGAAAAAGTCGGCAGCTCAGGCGACAAGTGACCGCGAGGTGCAGGGCCTCCTCCTGATCGCGATCGGGATCCTGTTCGCGCTAGCCCTGTACACCGGTACCACCGGCCCGGTCGGCGATCTCATTGCGTCGGTAACCGGTTGGCTGGTTGGCTGGGTGCGCTATGTCGTCCCCCTCGGTCTGCTCTGGGCGGGATGGCATCGGCTTCGCACCGCGCCTCAACCTCGTACCCGGACTCGGAAGAAGAGCGCCCCGCGTTTTGAGCCCTCGCAGCTTGGTGCAGGAGCCTTGCTTGTGGCGGCGGTGTTCAGCACGCTCGATCTCATTGGCGGTCGGCCCTGGAATGGCGCCACCGTTGAAGAGCTTTCCGCTGCTGGTGGTCATGTTGGCGTCCGGATCGGTGGCACGCTCGAATCCCTTGTCGGTCACTGGGGCCACATTCTCATCACGGTCACGATGGTGCTCGTTGCGGTCACGGTGTTGACGAGCATCAGTGCCGGCTGGATCCTCGACGCTGTGCTCGACCGGCTGCGCATGGCGGCGGGCTACATCGCCGAAACTGTGTCGAACTTCGATACGTCCCGTTTGGGGCTCTCGCGTGGCGACGAAGATCTTGCTCCTCAGAGCTCCGCCGATCCGCTGATGGATATCGAGATCACGACTGCCGATGCGGGCCCCGCGGTGACGAAGTCGAAGGAGTCAAAAGAGAAGTACATCGACCTTCGCCCTGAGACCCCCGGCTTTGATGATCTGCCCGATGGTCCGGCCGATCCCTTGGCTGGAACGCCAGAGAAGCCAAGCAAGAAACGTCGCGGGCCCGTCGCCGAGCCTGCGGCGGAGGTGATAGAGCCCGACGATGTGCCGGAAACGTTTAGTTTCAGCACCTTTGAGGCCGTCACTCCTCCAAAGGAGGTGTCGGTCGCAGCCCCGACCCCTGAGGGCGGCGAGTGGCTATTGCCCTCACTTGGACTGTTGGAGCTTTCGGCCAGTCAAGACGTGGACGAGGGAGAGGTTCGGGCCCGAGGTACCAGCCTGCAACGAGCGCTTCAGGAACATGGTGTCGAGACCCGCCTCATCGGTGTCCGGGTTGGTCCCACCATCTCTATGTTCGAATACGAGCTGGCCCCTAAGACCAAGGTGTCTCGCGTTATGGCGCTCAAGCAAGACATTGCATACGCGATGATGACGCCGAATGTTCGCATCCTGGCCCCGATTCCAGGCAAGCAGGCCATCGGCGTCGAGGTGCCGAACCTGGAACGATCTCTCGTTACCGTGGGCGACCTTCTTGTGTCAGATGAGGCCAGCAAGGCGCTTCATCCGATGGAGGTCGGATTGGGACGCGACATCACGGGCCGCACCATCATGATCAACCTCGCCAAGATGCCTCACCTTTTGGTGGCTGGTCAGACCGGTTCAGGTAAGTCCAGCGGGCTCAATACGATGCTCACCAGTATTCTCATGCGCTCGACGCCCGATCAGGTTCGCATGATTCTGGTCGACCCGAAGCGGGTTGAGCTCACTCAGTACAACGGAATTCCGCACCTCCTCAGCGAGGTGGTTACCGATCCCAAGAAGGCTGCGAACGCCCTCAACTGGGGAGTCCGTGAGATGGGACGCCGCTACGAAATGCTCGAAGAGGTCGGCGTTCGCGACATCACCGGATTCAACCAGGCGGTGGACGACGGCCGGTTGGCACCGCGGGTAATGCCCGACGGGTCGATCGGCGAATATGAGAAGTTCTCGTTTGTGCTGATCGTCATCGACGAGCTCGCAGACCTCATGATGCAGGTCGGCGCGGAGATCGAAGAGTCGATCGTTCGAATCGCTCAGAAAGCACGGGCGGTCGGTATCCACCTGATCATCGCCACCCAGCGTCCGTCTACCAACGTGATCACTGGCATGATCAAAGCGAACGTACCGGCCCGGTTGGCCTTCGCGGTGAGCAGCTTGACCGACAGTCGCGTCATTCTCGACACCGGTGGCGCTGAGAACCTCGTAGGTCGCGGCGATGGCTTGATCAGCGATGGATCCACCAGCGACCTCACCCGTTTCCAGGGGGCGTGGGTTACCGAAGAAGAAGTCTCCGAAGTCGTCGAGTTCTGGCGAAACCAGGCGCCCGACGTTCAGTTCGATCCCCGCGTTCAGGGCGATGAGGTTGAAATGGGCGCGGCCGCAGTGTTGCCCGGCGGTAGTACAGGAAGTGCCGACGACGACGAGCTGCTCCTTGCCGCAATGGAGCTGGTCGTCAACAGTCAGCGCGCCGCAGTCTCGGACTTCCAGCGCAAGCTTCGGGTGGGTTTCGCCCGGGCGGGACGACTGATGGACGAGCTCGAGATTCGCGGAATTGTCGGTCCGAACGTGGGTTCCAAGACCCGAGACGTGCTCGTGACGGTTGCGCAACTGCATCAGATGGCCGGTCCTCCCGCAGCTCCTGCAGTTGCGGAACAACAACAGCTGATCACTCCTCCGAAGCCGGCCAAGGAGGAGTCGAAGCCAACACTGGCAAGCATTCAGAACCCCGCACCCACCGCGGAGGAACGGTCCAAGGCGCTTCCACGCGAACTGACCGAAGCCGAAAAGCAGCAGCAGCTTGAGGAGGCAGCGGCCCTGGAGGCAGAAGCTGGCTCGGAGAGCTCATCCGCTGCAGGCAAGCCGGCAGCACCTGAGATCCCCCTAACCGAGCCCAACGCCGACCGCGACATTGTTGATCACGCGGCGGAACTGATCATCAACAGCCAGCTGGGATCGGTTCCGATGCTGCAGCGAAAGCTACGCGTCGAACTGAAAGAAGCCGAGAGGGTAATGAACGTCCTAGAAGAGCGGGGCATTGTTGGCCCAGCTCAAGGTGTGAGGGCCCGCGAGGTTTTGGTGAAGCCTGACACTGGCGATTCGGCGGAGCCGGCTGCCAACGACGCCAAGGAAGTCATCGCCGCCAAGGATGTTGCGGGCGCCAAGGCGGACAAAGCGAAGGCCGGTACTGAAACCAAATCGAACAAGCGCGCGAAGAAACCGGCAACCCGAACCGCACCGTCGGATACCACCGAAGAGCTCGACCTCACCGATGCGCCGCTCGATCTCACCGACCCGGGTGATCCGGTGGAGAGTGCCGAGGAGACGACACTCGAGTTGGATAAGGATGAAGTCGCCATCGACCATTTGCAGATCGATGATCTGGATGACGATGATGACTTTGCGATCGATGACGACTTCGATCCGGCCCTCGCCCCACCTCCTGGATATCCAAAACAACAGTGACAATTCTCATCGGTATAGCGCTGGCTCTGGCTGGCATTGTCCTTCTGACGTTCGCGGCTGATTGGTTTGTAGAGGGCGCCGCCAAGTTGGCGGTGGTCTTCAACGTGACGCCGATCGTCATTGGTGCGGTGATCATTGGCTTCGGTACCAGTGCGCCCGAGATGCTGGTCTCTGCCGTTGCGGCCACCAACGGCGACGGCGATCTGGGCATCGGAAACATCATTGGCTCCAACACGGCCAACCTCAGCTTGATCTTGGGCTCGGCCGCCCTCTTGGTACCGATTGCAGTGGCCAGGGACGTGCTAAAGCGCGAGGCCATCATGGCCACGGTCGGAGCGCTGGTCTTTGCCTGGACCCTACAAGGGGGCGGAATCAAGCTCTACGAGGGAATCATCCTGTTCGTGTTGCTCGTGGCGTCGCTCACCTATGTGATCAAGTCCGGTGATGCCCCGCCGCTCGACGACCTCATCGAAGAAGAGGATGAGGTCAGTGCCAAGACCGAGATTACGCGCACGCTCGTCGGTCTGGTGGGCACCGTTGCCGGAGCCGCAATGCTCGTTGAAGGGGCCACCGGGCTCGCCGACGAGTTCGGTCTAAGCGGCGGGTTCGTGGGGGTCACCCTGGTGGCGATCGGAACCTCGTTGCCAGAACTGGTCACCACGGTGGCCGCTGCCCGTAAGAACGAGACTGATCTCATCGTTGGAAACCTGCTCGGGTCGAACTTGTTCAACTCTCTGGCCGTTGGAGCCGTCGTGGGCGTTCTCGGCGACGGAGTGATTCAAGATCCATCGCTGGCCACGTTGGACATGGGCTTCATGCTGGTCGTCTGCGTAGGCGCCTTTCTCGCCATGTGGAGCCGTGCAATTTTCACCAAGGTCGAGGGCATTGTGCTGCTCGCGGTGTTCTTTGCCTTTCTCGCGGTGTCCTACATCAACGAAACCAGTGATACCGCCGCTGCGATGGTCCTGCTTTCTTAGGTTCATTTACCCTCTAGAACCGACGTGAACGTGCCGATAGGGCACGTATGGCTTTACTTCGCCAAAAGGGCAATTCCTCAGCATCCGAGTCTGACCAGGGCGGTTACGTCCTGGCAACGACCGCCTTGCTCCTCATTCCGCTCATGGTTTTTGCAGCTTTTGCTGTGGATGTGGGTGCCTGGTACGCAGAGGCCGATGGGGCCCAGCGAGCCGCCGACGCCGCCGCGCTTGCAGCCGTCGTGGAAATGCCCGACTTTGTGGCGGCAACGACCGAAGCCCGCAACGTCGCCCGCCTCAACGGATACGACCACAATGATCCGGATGTCAGCGTCAACACGTTTCGGCGCGGT
>CALHFG010000080.1 GCA_938029215.1 uncultured Acidimicrobiales bacterium
AGTCCGCCGCGCCCATTTTGTACGGGCTCGGCGATGATGGCCGACACGGTCTCGGGGCCCTCGGCCAAAATCATTTCTTCGATTGCGGCCGCTGAAGCGAGCGCAGCAGCGGTGTCGCCGTAGGTGTTGCGAACATGACGGGTGCCATCCCAGAGCATGGGCTTAAACGGCTCGCGGAACTTGGGAACGCCGGTGCAGGAAAGTCCGCCGAGAGTCGTGCCATGGTAGGACCACTCGCGACTGATCACCTTGTAGCGGGTGTCCTCGCCGTTGCTGATGTGATAGCTGCGAGCGAACTTCAAGGCCGACTCGACCGCTTCTGATCCGCTGTTGACGAAGAACACCTGATCGAGATCGCCGGGTGCCTCGGTGGCGATCATGCTGGCTGCTTCGATGGCGGGCGGGTTGCCCCAGCCCCAGGTGGGATAGAACGCAAGTTGCTCCATCTGCTGGGCGGCGGCTTGGACGAAGTCCATCCGGCCGTGTCCCATGTTGGTGCAGAAAAGTCCGGCAAGGCCATCCAGGTACTCGTTGCCCTTGTTGTCGTAGACGTAGCAGCCGTGGGCCCGTTCGATGATTCCGAGGCTGTCGTGCTGCCACGCGGCACCCTTGGTGAAGTGGGGGAGAAGGTGCGCTTGCGCCTTGGCCTTTTGACTCGCTTGCTCAGGAGTTTCGGTGTTCTCAATCAGGGACATGGCGTACACCTCCAGGGTGGGTTCGTTGCCGGAGAGATGTGTGCCGGGCGACACACATTCAGTTAGTGTCTCTAACTTACCTGATGGTGTGTCTAACTGTCGACCCCTGTTTGTGGCGACAGCGTCCGTTTAAGAGTTTTTCTGAGGATATGTGCGATCGTTTTTGTGTCGGCGCTCGTCATCGACAGCGGAATTCGGAGATCACATAGGGTGTCGAGTATTCGTGTGCTCGCCTGAAGTGCCTGCTCAGGCGAGTATCGCCAATGATCGAAACGGCTGGTAAAGCCAATCGGTTCGGGGCGTCCGAACCATTTGAGGTGCACACCATGATCAGCGGCCAGAGCAACCCATGCCTCCATTTGTTTCGGCGACAACGTTGGGGCACGGAACTGAAACGAGCTCGCCACGAACTCTTCCTCAGCTGGACGCACGGGTAGTTCGATTCTCTCGTCCTGGCCAAGCAGTTCAGCGAGCTCGGAATATCGGGTGTTCCAGATGTTGGTTCGCTCTTGAAGCAGATCCAGCTGGGGTAGTGCAACCGCCGCAGCCAACGCAGACATCCTCATGCTGAAGTTGGGAGTAGTGAGACGGTGGCGCTGAAAGACTTCCTCCGCCGGTGCCGCGCCGTGCTGCGCGTACAACATGTAACTTCCGGAGAACAGCACCGCCCGGGCGGCAATGTCTTCATCGTCGGTGACGAGTAATCCACCTTCGCCGGAGTTGATGTGCTTGAAGGTCTGGGTGCTAAAGCAGCCGGCGACTCCAAAAGTTCCTGTCGGTTGGCCATCCCACGATGCCCCCATGGTGTGCGCGCAATCTTCGATGAGCGTGAGGCCCAGCTCGGCCGACAGGGCTAGGACGTCATGCATGTTCGAGATGTGACCTCGCATATGCGAAAGCAGCAGAAATCGGGAGCCAGTCCGCAGGGCCACCGAGCGAAGGTCGGCGAGGTCGACGGTGTAGTCCTCGGTGATGCCCACGAACGCCGGTACCGCGCCAACGTGGGCGATCGAGCCCGGGACCGGCGCAAGGGTGAACGCATTCATGAGAACCGTGTCCCCCTTTTTCACGCCTGCAGAGAGCAAGGCAACCGCCAGCGAGGCCCCGCAACTGTTGAGAGCCACGCAGTACCTGGTGCCCACTTCATCGGCGAAGCGACGTTCCAACTTCGCAACGTCCAGTTCACCCGATTCGGTTTCGCCGTAGCGAAAGAGACGGCCCGATGTCATCAGTTCGTTGGCTCGATCGATACCCGGCTGCGGGATCGGGGGCTGTTGGGTGAAGTCGAGGTCCAGAATGGGAAGGTCGTTGATCACTTGATTTCTCGGAGGTCGGCACTGCGGGCGTGTCCCTCCATCCCTTCTAGTCGTGAGATGCGGGCCGCCACACCCGACTCGGCGTGGCCAGCCTCGCTGGTAAGTTCCTGCCATGTCAGCTGCTTCACAAACTTGAGGGCGTTGAGACCTCCGCTATATCGAGCCGCTCGGCCGGTGGGGAGGATGTGATTGGGCCCGCTGGATTTGTCGCCAAAGGTGACGTTGGTGTGAGGTCCAAGGAACAGTGAGCCGTAGTTTCTTAGCCGATCCCGCCACCAGCTGAGGTCGTTCGCCAAGATCTGGAGGTGTTCGGGGGCGTAGTCGTCACACACCTGAGCGGCTTCTTCGGGCGTGTCCACCACCATGATCTCTCCGTAGTCGCGCCATGCCGATGATGCGGCGGCCGACGCGTCGCCGGGGAGTTCTTCAGCCAGACGCCCTGCGATTTCGTTGACCTTGGCCGCCAGGTCGGGCGAGGTTGTGACGAGCCAGACGGGGCTGGTCGGTCCGTGCTCCGCCTGGCCGATGAGGTCGGTTGCCACCATGTGGGCATCGGCGCTGTCGTCCGCGGCAATCATCGATTCAGTCGGACCGGCGACGACGTCGATTCCTACGCGCCCAAAGAGTTGGCGCTTTGCTTCGGCCACATAACTATTGCCGGGCCCGACGATCATGTCCGCCTCGAGTCCGGTGAACAGTCCGTACGCAAGTGCCCCGATGCCCTGGACGCCGCCAAGGCCAAGGACCCGGTGCGCGCCAGCAACCTTCGCCGCGTGAAGGATTGCCGGATGGACACCGCCTCGATCGTGACGGGCCGGGGATGTCACGACGATGTTTGGGACGCCCGCTGCCGACGCGGTGGTCACGCTCATGAGCGCCGAGGCGATGTGGGCGTATCGGCCAGCGGGGACATAACACCCGGCGACATCGACAGGCACGTTGCGATGTCCTGCAATGAGTCCGGGCTCAATCTCGATTCGACACTCCTGGAGTGAGTCCAGTTGGGCTAGGGCAAATCGGCGAATGTGCAGGTGGGCGTGATCGATGTCGGCAATTGTCTGAGCGTCCAACTGGGCGGTCGAGGCATCGATGTCTTCGGGGGAAACTTCGATCGGGCCGCTCCACTGGTCGAATTGCTCGGCGAGACGCCGGGCCTCATCCTCTCGCCCGGCTTCAAGCCCGGCCAGAATTTCGGCCACCCGATCCCTGATTTCGGGGCTGGTCTCATTCATTGGTCGGGTTGCTTGCTTGAGATAGCGAAGGGTCACGGGTGCAGTTGAACACCACCGGGGGCAGAACGCAATGCTTTTTGACGAGTGCTGTCTAACCGCCCCTTGCGCATTAACGTTCGGACATGTCTGAGCGTCTAGAGCAGCGGATCGCCGAGCAAGCACTGCAGTATGTGGTCTCGCCACCCACGGGTTCGGACCCGGTGGTTAGCTTCGGATCTCCGGCGGAGCTGTACGACGTATTTGACCGGTCGATCGGGATGAAGATCGAGTCCGACCAGGAGCCCTGTGCCGACGACGCTGTTTTGGCTGCGGTCGAGTCCGTGTTGGAGTACTCGGTTCATACGAGTCATCCGCGATTCATCAACCAGAACTTTGCAGGGCCCGACCCGGTGTCGGTTGTGGGCGACTGGCTCGGAGCTGCGTTGAACACGACCGGAGCGACCTTCGAAGCAGCACCTGTCTTTACCCTGATGGAGTCTGCGGTGCTGAACAAGCTTGCGGTGGTTGCTGGTTACCCGCTTGGTGAGGACGCTCAGGAGTTGCCTCCTGGCCTGTTCGCTCCCGGAGGGTCTACGGGGACGCTGTTCGCCCTGCAGTTGGCTCGCCATCGACATCAGCCTGACATCGTTCGCGTCGGTTCAAACGGGGACCGCTTGTGCCTATTCGTCTCTGACGCGGGCCACTACGCGGCCGTCAAGTCTGCGGCACTTCTTGGCATTGGGATGGACGCAGTGATCAAGGTGCAAACAGATGCTGGAGGTGCCATGAGGCCCGAGGCGCTTGTCCAGGAAATCGAGTCGGCGCGAAAAAGCGGTCTCGTTCCATTTGCTGTCATCGGAACTTCGGGTACCACGGTTACGTCCGCGTTCGACGACCTACACGCCCTCGCAGACATTTGTGAATCCGAGGGGCTTTGGTTCCATGTCGACGGATGCTACGGAGGTTCGGCCTTGTTCTCTTCGAGTCACCGCCACCACATGGCCGGTGTCGAGCGGTCCGACTCGTTCGTATGGAACCTTCACAAGATGATGGGTATGACCCAGCAGTGCACCGCATTGCTGGTGAAGGACCCTCACCAGCTGGCACCGTGTTTTGCAACTGGAGCGAACTACATATTTCAGCCGGATAAGAAGCACGGCGAATTTGACTCGGGAGATCGTACGTTTCAGTGCGCCCGACGCATCGACTCGTTGAAGCTTTGGTTGGCCTGGAAGGTTAGGGGTGATCAGGGCTTCGCGGATCGCATCGATCATGCGGTCCGAATGGCCGACCACACGCGGCAGCGGATCGAATCAAGCGACGGTGCGTTTGCGATGTTGGTTAAAGGTGATTTCACCAACGCCGTATTCGTTTGGGTTCCGCCAGAGCTTCGACCACTGGCGCTCAGTGAGCTCAGCGAAGATGACCGAAACCGGCTCCACCGGGTTCCGCCACTCGTCAAGGCTCGCATGCAGGCGGAGGGAACAGCGATGGTTGGATTTCAACCGATTCACGGGGTCAACACCTTCAGAATGTTGTACATGAATACTTCGGTGACGGTCGAAGATGTCGATGCAATTCTGGCCTACATCGCCAAGTACGCCGAGGAAGCTTGGGCCACGGTCGCGGAGGGCGACGATGCATAAGGCCCGAGCCCTCTGGTGCCGCTATGAACCAATCCACGCAGTCATCTATTTCAGTTCTCACAGTCTCGAGGCAGCGGCTGCAGCTGGCCTCAAGGGGTTCTGGATGGGATATTTCGGATTTCGCGCCGCCCCGATGGGTCGGGTGGAACCCGGCGTTGTCGAAGCGAGTTTCGCCAATTTCTCGGTCGAACGAGTGCGGCGGGCGGTGCCCGACGTGTGGGACTTCGCAACCCCCGAACAGCTCGTTGTCGTCCGGCGGCGAGCTGCGGCTCAGGCTCTCCGAGAGATCCACCCGGAGATCGAGACGACGGCGGCTATCGCCAATCCGTTGCTGCAACGAGTGGTTGACCACGCCGATGGCCTTGCCCGGCCACTCTTCTGCGCCAACGCCGCTCTACCGCGTGCAGAAGATCCAGTGGAACAACTCTGGCAGTTGTGTACGGCGGTTCGTGAGCATCGTGGCGACGGCCACGTCGCTGTGTTGGCTTCGGAGGGTGTTGCGGGGCCCGAAGCCCATCTCTTGTTGATCGCCGACAATGCGATGGACGAGGAGATGTTCCTCCGCGCCCGAGGGTTCAGCGCCGAGCAGTGGTCGGCGGCGAAGGTTCGCCTGGGTGCGAAGGGCTTGTTGGTCGGCTCGAAACTCACCCAAAACGGCAAGGTGTTGCGATCCAAGATCGAGTCGCGGACCGATCATCTGGCCGGGCACGCGTTGACGGTGCTCGACGAAGAAGAGCATGCTCGCCTTCATGACGCGCTAGAGACGACGACCCGTGCGATTCAAAGCGATGGTGTCCTTCCAGTGTCGAACCCCATAGGCGTGCCGCCGCTGTCCTAGCGGTTAGGTCGCATCTTCGGCTTCGGCGATCAACTCGGTCAACCGAATGGCGGCGGGCATTGCACTTTCTCGGAGCCGTTTCAGAATGTCGCGCTTGGCGTGGTCGTCCTTGGCGACCTCGCTGACCATCTTGGAGAACCCGTCGAGGCGGTTCGTCAGCAGCCAGGCTCGCATCTCGGGGTTTTGACCCCAGTTGTACTGGTTCGTCATAAACGCCAACGTCAACTTCATGTAGTCGAGATTGCTGTTGGGCAATGGAACCACGGCGCACAGCGCATTCTTCTCTTCGTCGGTGTCGTAGGCGACCTCGACATGGGCTACTGCCGCGGCGCTGAACACCGGTTGGTACGAACGAACGGTCTGCGGGGTGATGAGTTGACCTTCGAAGATCGGCTTGATTTCAAGGTTGGTGATGGCGCTGGCGGAGCAGTCGATGAACAAGTGATCGGCTGTTGTGGGGAGCGTCCCTTGGTCGAGCACGATCTCGTCGGTGGTAATGCTCTGCACCCGCCCCAGCCGAACAATGTTGCGGAGCCGGCGTAGTTCCGCCAACTCAAGTTCGCTGATCGTCGCCCCGTGGAACATCGTCGGCCAGACATCGGGATCGAGACGAAGGAAATACCCCGACTGCTCGAGTCGGAGAAACATGTCCTCGACCGATGCGGCATGTTGGATAGATTCAAATTGGGCTGCCTGAGACCCCAGTGTGTCTTCGAAGAACTCCATCGAAGGTTGGGTGTTCTTGCGGTTGAGGAGCCAAGCGTCTCGGCTCTTGATCCAGGTGATCCGGTCGGGATCGACCTGCTGTTCGAGAAGCCACAAAATGGCATCGATTCCGGTTTTGCCTCCGCCGATAACTACGTACCCCTCTGGCGCTTGGGTGAGCTCGGGGAGATCGTTGAGCGGCATGAAGTTCACCCCGTCTCCAACCTCGAAGTTGGGAATGTGGGTGGAGGGCACGCTGGTATTCAGGTAGGTGCAGTCCACAACCTTGGTGGACTCAACTTGAAACTGTTCGCCTGTGAGTTTGTGAGTGAAGCCGCCGTTCCCGGTGTAGTCACAGAGTGGGTAGTACCGGACTCGGCCGGTTGGTAACAGGTCATGTCGCATGACATCGTCGAAGTACGAAAGCACCTCCGCGCCACTTGCGAGGTCGCCCATTCCTTTGTTGAGTCCAACCTGATCGATCACGCCCTTACTGAGCTCGCGGCCGGGGACTCCGTAGAATTGGGACGGTTGATGCAGCGTGACAAACGGGTATGCGCTGTTCCAGTGACCGCCAGGTTTCGCGAACCGATCGACGATCACAACGTCGGCCTCGGTCTCGGCTACCAGCGTGTCAGCAAAGGCCATTCCTACCGCCCCGCTTCCAACGATGAGGTAGTCGGTCGTCAGCTCGGTAGTCATTGGTTGAATATAGTCACGGCTCTTGCGGGCAACGTTTCTGCCTCTAGATCCTCCGCCAGATCCCCCCTACTAGCCGCTTACTAGATCGTGACCATGTCTGAGCACCGAATCGAATCGATGGACATCGGACTCATCGTGATCGCCTTGCTCTCGATCGGGACGGCGGCGGTGTTGGTCGAGTACGCGGCGGCGTCGGCCGTTGCGTTGGCTTTCTGGCGTTGCAGTGCGGCGTCGGTTGTCCTTGCGCCCCAGGGTTTCGGTTCGGCGAAGCTCCGGCACGCGGTCGCTGCTAGATGGCGATGGATCGTGCTTGCTGGAGTCGCGTTGGGGGTGCACTTTGCCGCGTTCCTAGGATCTTTGGAGATGACCTCCACCGCCACGTCGGTAACGCTTGTCTCAACCGCTCCGGTGTTTGTGATCGGATGGCGCTGGTTCCGGGGACAGCCGGCAAGCTCACGAACCATGATTGCCGCCGGGCTGGCGTTTGCGGGCGTGTTGGTCCTGGCAGGGAACGACTTTTCGTCGGGCTCGCTGAACGGGGCGCTGCTTGCGGTTGTCGGGGCGGTCGCCATCGCTGTCTATCTGCTTGTTGGCGACCATCTACGACCGGAGTTGCCAACGACGAGCTACGTCGCCGCCGTTTATGGGGTTGCGGCGGCCACCATGCTTCCCGTAGCGCTCGTGACCGGTCGAGCGCTCCTTGGGTTCGATCGAACCACGTGGCTGGCAATCGCCGGACTCGTGATCGGCCCGCAGCTGGGAGGACACACAACCTTCAACTTCTTGTTGGGTCGAATCGGGAGCGTGCTGGTCAGTCTGGTGGTTCTCGCCGACCCGATCGTATCGAGCTCATTGACGTGGCTGGTGTTCGGCGAGATTCCTCCAGCGCTGGCTTGGATCGGCACACCACTTGTCTTGCTCGGGTTAGGCCTTGCCATCACCGAGACGGCGGGCTCACGTGTCGCTCGCGACGGCCCGGATCGCTAAGAGGTCGGTTGCGGGCAGAAACCCCACCCGCGTCGAGAGTCGGTCCGAGCCGGGGTTCTCATAGGGGTCACACCGGTAGAGCGCGTGCCAGTCGTTGGGAAGAGCGTGCTCGACTAGTTGTGCCACAACAACAGAGCCGAGCCCCTTGCCTCTATTTCCGTCACGGACGATGACACCGATATCACCAAGAGAGGGTTCGTAGTCAAATGGTCGCATCGATGCAAACGCAGCCACTTCGCCCGCGCTGTTGATCAGGCCGACGGCGATTGCGTCGAGGTCATCCATGGCAACCTCAGATTCGTCAAGGTCATCGGCGGTCGACGCGTCGACCAGTCGCTGCATTCGCCCGATGTCGGCGGGGTCGTTCCAGTCGAACCGATGCAGCGAGTAGCCGTCCGGCACAGGATGGCGAACGAAATTCCCCATCGTTTTCATGACCGAAGCGCCCAGAATCTCGAAGCCGCCGTCGGCGGCGAACGACCGCACTGCGGGCTCCCTGAAAGGTTCCGATCCCTCGAGCTTGGCGACTGCGGGCTCCGCCGCTGGGTCGCACCAGATCATCGTGTGGCGGTCGAACTGGTAGAAGACTGCCATACCTGATCCTCGGCGGTCCTCGGTTGACAGCACCGTAGTACCCGGTGCTGCCACGACATCCGCAGTCACTCCGGCAGCGCGATGAATGGCTTGCAAGAGAAGTTCCTGAGCGTCCATGGCTACCCCTGCGTCTTCACGACGGTTCGCCCCTTGGTCTTACCGGCCAAGATCTCACCCGCATGGCTGGCGATGTCCGCTAGTGCGACTTCGGTCGTGATCTTGTGCAACGCATTGGCGTCGAAGACCTCACCGATCCGACTCCAGATTCGTTCGCGTTCTTCGAACGGGCACATGACCGAGTCGATTCCAAGAAGATTCACACCGCGCAAGAGAAAGGGAATCACCGTAGTCGACAGCACGTTTCCACCTGCCAGCCCGCATGCGGCGACCGAGCCCTTGTAGTGCATTTCGGCGAGCACGTGGGCCAGTGTGTTACCCCCGACGGCATCCACACATCCGGCCCAGCGCTCCTTCAGAAGTGGCCGTTCGGGCGCGTCGGCGATCTCGTTGCGGTCGATCACCTCCGCGGCGCCGAGAGCCGTGAGATCTTCGGCGTTCTCGGGTCGTCCGGTGCTCGCAACCATGTGGTGGCCGAGCGCAGCACCCCACATGATCGCCGAGGAGCCGACACCGCCTGAGGCCCCGGTGACCAAGATGGGGTCGCCTTTTTGAACCCCGGCCTGTTCCAGGGCATCGATCGCCTGCATCGCAGTGAACCCGGCGGTGCCGATGGCCATCACATCGCGGGTCGTCATGGACGATGGCACCTCGACGAGCCAGTCGGCGTTGAGTCGGGCCTGTTCGGAATAGCCGCCCCAGTGCATCTCTCCCACGCGCCAACCGGTGCACAGAACCGAATCGCCCAGCTGGAACCGTCCATCGGAACTCTCGGTAACGGTGCCGGCGAGATCAACCCCGGGCACGTGGGGGTAGTTCCTGACCAGGCGACCGATTCCTTTCAGAATCATGCCGTCCTTGTAGTTGAGCGATGAGTATTCGACCGAGATCGTGACCGCATTCTCTGGTGAGGGGAGATCCGAATCGGAGAGATCGGTGAGAGCGGCTGAAACAGCAGGCTTTTCGCCCGAGGTGTCTTCAGAAAGTACAAGAGCTTTGAAGGTCATGGGTCTGGAACGTACTCCCAACGGCTACCTTGGCCAAACGAAGAGTGAACCTTGAATTAGGGACACGGTAAGAAATGGGGCCTTTGTGACCAAACACGTCTTCGTCACCGGTGGAGTTGTCAGTTCTCTAGGCAAGGGCCTCACGGCCTCTTCACTCGGCAACCTGCTGAAAGCTCGAGGCCTCCGGGTCACGATGCAGAAGTTGGACCCCTATCTCAACGTAGACCCCGGCACCATGAACCCGTTCGAACACGGTGAGGTGTTCGTGACCGACGATGGCGGAGAAACCGACCTCGACCTTGGTCACTACGAACGATTTGTCGACGAGAACCTCACCCAGGCCTCCAACACCACCACGGGGTCGGTTTACAGCAGTGTTATCGCCAAGGAGCGCCGCGGTGAATATCTGGGCAAGACGGTACAGGTCATCCCTCACATCACGAACGAGATCAAAGACCGCATCGCTAGTTTGGCGAGTGATGACGTCGACGTGGTCATCACCGAGGTCGGCGGCACGGTCGGCGATATTGAGATCCTCCCGTTCCTAGAAGCGATACGGCAGTTCCGACTGGATGTCGGTCGTCAGAACGTGTGCTATGTCCATGTGACGCTGGTGCCCTACATCGGCCCAGCCGGAGAGCAAAAGACCAAGCCAACCCAGCACAGCGTGACCGAGCTTCGCAGCCGAGGCATCCAGCCCGACGTCATCGTCTGCCGGTCAGACCGAGAGATTCCCGATCCGCTTCGGTCCAAGATCTCCAACCTGTGTGACGTGCCCCTCGACGGAATCATCACCGCCCCGGACGCCCCGAGCCTCTATGAGATTCCGTTGCGGATGCACTCGGGGGGCCTCGACACCTACGTGTGTGAGATTCTCGGCATCGAGCCCGGCGACATCGACCTTGAGCCGTGGAAGGCGCTCGTCCGTCGCGTCGAGGATGCCTGGAAGCCGCTACGGGTTGGCATCGTCGGCAAGTACGTCTCGTTGCCCGACGCCTATCTTTCGGTGGCTGAAGCGTTACGGCACGCAGCCTTCGCTCACGAGGTCGACTTGGAAATCGACTGGATCATGAGCGATCACGTTGAGGGCATGCTGGTGAGCGAACAGCTCAATCATCTCGATGGCGTCATCCTTCCCGGAGGATTTGGTGAGCGAGGGGTCGAAGGCAAGATCGCCGCCGCGGCCTACACCCGCGAGAACGAAGTCCCGTGTCTCGGACTGTGCCTGGGTATGCAGGTGATGACGATCGAGTTCGCCCGGAACGTGATCGGCCTCAACGGGGCCCACAGCAGCGAGTTCGACCGGTCCGATGCGGTGACACCCCACCCGGTGATCGACCTGATGGAAAGTCAGAAGTCGGTGCAAGACAAGGGCGGCACCATGCGCCTTGGCGCCTATGTCGCCGTGCTCGATCCCGACTCTCAAGTGGCCGAACTGTACGGTCAGCCGGTGGTGCAAGAGCGCCATCGCCACCGTTGGGAGTTCAACCCCCGCTATCGCTCACAGATCGAAGAGTGGGGTCTGGCGTGTTCGGGCGTCTCGCCCGACGGCAAGCTTGTCGAGTTCATCGAGTTGCCAGATCATCCATTCTGGATTGGCACCCAGGCCCACCCCGAGCTCAAGAGCCGCCCGAACCGTCCGGCCCCTTTGTTCGATGGCTTCATCCGAGCGTCTCTCGCTCGCGCCGAGGCCAACGACCCGGCCCGATTTGAAGCGGTTCGTCCCGAAGGTGTCAGCATCTCCCTCGACTAGTCGAGGACAGGCCGAATCCCCAGCCGAGGCCGGGTAGCGACGAACAAAGCTGCGCTTCCCCGTGCAACCCTGTTGTCCGTCCTAGCCTGAAGGGGTGACTGGGTTTACACATCTGCGAGACGAGCTGATTCACCAAGGATTTGTCGTCGGCTTCTACGACAGCTACTTCACGACGCCCGAAGGCGAAGAGATTCGACGCGACGTCGTAAAACATCCAGGCGCCGTCTCGGCGATCGCGATTGAGGATGGCGAGGTGTGGTTGGTCAAGCAATTCCGGGCTCCGATCAATGGCGAGCTTTGGGAAATTCCGGCGGGAAAGCTGGACATCGAGGGCGAACCCTTGGAAGTCACCGTCGTTCGTGAACTGGAAGAAGAGATCGGGCGCCGCCCCGGAACCGTTGAGAAGTTGATAGGGATGCATCACTCGGCCGGCTTCTGCGACGAGTTTCAGACCATCTTCCTGTGCACCGATCTCACCGAAGTGCCTACCCGGCACGATGGTCCCGAAGAGGCTCACATGGTGGTCCAGAAGTTCCCGCTGGCCACGGCGGTCCAGATGGCTATGGATGGCACGATCACCGATGGCAAGAGCATCGTCGGGTTACTTGCCATGGCGCGCAAGTTTGGAATCTAGATGGCAAACGTCGTCCTCACCAGAGCTGTTCAGGCGAAACACCTCGCCAAACGGTTCTTTGCATCGCTTTCCAACGACAGGCCCGCGCCCGCCGACGACCAGTGGGTGCGCAGCCTTTTGCTCCCAGGCGAGGAAGAGCTGTGGGGTCAGATGAGCCCGCCGGACCAGCGTCATGGTCTACAGGTGGCACGTGATGTGGCGTTGGTATTGCCCGATGCATCTAGGCCGGTCATGGCCGCTGCGGTGCTCCACGATGTGGGCAAGCTCGTGTGCGGGTACGGCACCTATGCTCGCGTGATTGCGACCGTTTTCTGGGGGTTGGTTCCCGCACCACTGCGGCCAAAGTTCGCGTTCGGATGGTCTGAGGGGCAAGGTCCTGGACGGATCGAACTGGCACGTAAGTTGGGACAGTATCGAATCCACCCAGAGCTCGGTCGAGACCTCCTGCAGAAGGCGGGCTCCGACGATCTCACTGCCGACTGGGCTGCGCAGCATCATGCGCCAATCGAAAAGTGGACGATCGATCCCGACTTGGGCCGAGTGCTCAAGGAATGTGACGACGACTGACAGGTTGTAAGAGATGATGCAGCTACCGGTTCCGCTCATACAGAACGTCGTCCTCGTAGGCGGCGGCCACGCACACGCTTTGGTCCTGCGCAAGTGGGCCATGAAACCGCTCGCCGGTGTTCGGCTGACACTCATCAGTCCCGGTCCTACCGCGCCGTACACCGGCATGCTGCCAGGGTTTGTAGCTGGCCACTACTCGCGTGCGGATCTCGACATCGATCTCGTTCGACTCGCCAATTTTGCCGGCGCCCGACTGATTCTCGGAATAGCCTCTTCGATCGACCGGGAAGCTCAGACCGTCACGGTTGCGGGGCGACCACCGATTCCTTATGACCTGATCTCGATCAACGTTGGCATCACCTCCGATATGCCATCGATGCCCGGGTTCTCACAGTTTGGAACTGCGGCGAAGCCTCTGGGTCCCTTCTCGCGGCGCTGGACAGAATTTGTTCGATCGGGCAACGTCACCGAGTCGTCGGTTGCCGTCATCGGCGGTGGGGTAGGTGGCTGCGAGCTGGCCATGGCGATGAACTATCGCTTGAAGAGCGCGGGCCGCGACCCCAAGGTGACATTGATCGACCGAGGCGAGATTCTGTCCGACGTTGGGGACAGGGCGCGGGCCGGGCTTCGATCCGAAATGGAGCAGCAGGGGATTTCTGTACTCGAACACACCGAAGCGGTAGAGGTGACCTCGGTCGGGGTCACAACCAACCATGGTGGTGTGGTCCCGGCGGCGTTCGTTGTCAGCGCCTCCGGTGCCCGTCCATACGACTGGGTTGCTGACGTCGGACTTACACATACGGGCGGCTTCCTGACGATTTCGGAGACGCTGCAGTCACTGTCTGATCCCAAGGTCTTTGCGGTAGGGGACTGCGCCGATATGGCATTCGACCCCCGACCGAAGGCGGGGGTGTTCGCGGTGCGCCAAGCTCCCATCCTTCACGACAACATTCGAGCGGTTCTTACAGGTCAACCTCTCGTTCCGTACGATCCTCAGAAGGACTTTCTGAAGCTGATTTCGTTGGGTGGGAAACGGGCCGGGGCGGACAAGTTTGAACGCTTCAGCAAAGGGCGGAGCCTTTGGCGCCTGAAGCACAAGATCGACACCGAGTTCATGGCGAAGTTAGCCGATTTGCCAAAGATGGAGACATCGGTTGTGCCCAACAACGCGATCCTCGGGTTACGCGAAGCGATTGAGGATGACCCTCCCCTGTGTGGAGGGTGCGGCGCAAAGGTTGGTGCCGATGTGTTGGCTGGACCTCTTGCTGCGCTTCCTCCGTCCGAACGGTCCGACATCACTCGATTGCCAGGAGATGACGCCGCCGTTGTCACCGTTGGCGGTGCGGCCCAGGTTCTCACTACCGATCAGCTGCGTTCGTTTACCTCAGATCCCTATCGCATGGCGAAGATTTCGGCACTCCATGCGATGGGCGACATCTGGGCGATGGGTGCCGCGCCACAAGCGGCGCTCGTAACGGTGACCTTGCCCCAGCTCAGCGGCGAACTACAAGCGGAGTGGCTGCACGAGATCATGGCGGGGGCATCGGCTGCGATCGGCCCCACCGGTGCAGAGATCGTCGGTGGTCACACGAGCATGGGAGCCGAACTGGCCCTGGGCTTCTCTCTCACCGGGTTGCTTACGAAGCCGCCGATAACCCTCGCTGGTGCTCGAGTGGGGCAGACGCTCATACTCACGCGTCCTCTCGGGTCCGGACTGCTCCTGGCCGCGGATATGCAGTTCCGGGCGGCAGGGCACAACATTGCGTCCCTGCTCGAAACGCTGGAGACGCCACAGGGCGACGCCGCCACGATTCTGGCGTCCGCGGGGGCTTCGGCAATGACCGATGTGACGGGGTTCGGTCTCGCCGGCCATCTGTTGGGCATGCTTCGCCAGTCAGATGTCGGGGCGCAGCTTCGCGTCGATTCAATTCCACTATTTGAGGGTGTGGAAGATGTGGTTGTGTCCGGAATTCGGCCCCATCTGTTCAGCAACAATCGGCAGGCGATTCCTGCGGCCTATGGCAACGACGACCCTCGCGTAGTCTCCTTGGTCGACCCGCAAACGGCGGGAGGGTTCCTGGCCGCGGTGCCGATGTTGGTTGCCGAACCGGTAGTCGAGTCGCTCCGCGCTGCCGGTCATGGCGGGTGGGCGATCGGCACAGTCGTTCCGGGTCCACCCGAAATCGCGCTGATTTAGGCCAGGCGCAGCGTCGGGTGGCGCTAGCGGCTTGTGATGGAGCGGCTTTCGTCTTCGTTCAGTTCGCCCTCTGTCGTGTAGGCATTCAGGCTGTAGGGCACTTCGGTGGGTGTCCCGTCGGGAGCAAAGCCGTTGTTGGCGATGCCTGAGTACATCACGTTCTCTGACTCTCGAAGACCGGTGAGGCACGTGGAGAACGAGGAGCACAGTTTCTCGCCTTGCACGACATCGCCGATCCGTCCAGCCACTGTTGCCGGGTCGTCGGTGTTGGCACGTGCCGCCGCCAATGCGGCGATGACAAACCGGTCGACCACGCGGTCCTCAAGGGGAGCCACCGGTTCGATAAATCGCAGACCCGGCATGGGTTGCACCATCGCCGAATTTCCAAGCACGTACACGGTTCGGCCGTTGGAGGGGCCGGCGCCAACCATTTCTAGATCGCTGACGAGCCTCTGCGGATTGTCTGCTCCGATGATGAGAACCGCGGAGGAGTCGTCTTGTTCGACCAACGCAACCTCGGGATCAAAGCGATCCGCACCAGGGTCGAACTCGACGTGAGACAGAAGGGATGCTTGGTTCTCCTGAAGCTTTTCAGCCAGCTGGTCGGCGACGCCGGTGTCGGTACCCGACGGCATCATAAGGGTGATCGACTGGTGCCCATCCGATACCAGCGCGTCGGCCATCATGATCATCTGCGGCTCGAGCGGCTGAGCCAGCGACAAGTGGACCACGATCCCCACCGCGTTGAGCAGCTCTCTCGCCACGACGTCTTGGCTGGGAACGCTGGGACCGATAACGATGTCTACGTTGTTGGCTGCCAGTTCATCGACGGCTGCAGCGAGCAACGACCGGTCTGATCGCACGTCGGCGTGCACTACCCGAATTTGGGTTCGATCGAACTCCGTGGCGGCACTGATCTCACCGATTCGAGCATCGAGCGCATCTCGAGCGGCACGTCCAGCGTCCGCGGTCTCGCCCGTCAGCGGGAGCAGCGTGCCGATGACAAGTTCTCCGTCGGCTTCACCAATGGGAGCCGCCGTGCAGCCCGAGGCAATCAAAAGCAGACCAGCGCAGAAGGTCAGCGTTTTTCTGACCTCGGCGAATCTCATGGCGCAGGAGACAATAATCCAACTGCGCTGCGGATCCGTTGCATCACGGGTTCTGCCACTGCTGACGCCTTCTTCGCCCCGACCGCCAGGGCATCCCGGACGTCAGCATCGGACAGAGCGTTGTAGCGCTGCTGCACCGGTTCAAGCATCTCGATGACGGCCGCTGCGGTGTCGCCTTTCAGCGGGCCGTACTGGGTGTAGTCATCCGCCAGGGAAGCCGGCTCGACGTTCCTCGCAGCACCAAGAATTGACAGAAGGTTGGACACGCCCGGCTTTTCCGCAACATCGAATCGGACCTCGCCGTCGTTGTCGGTGACGGCGCGCTTGACCTTTTTCTCGATCTTCTTCGGATCATCAAGGACTTCGATTGTTCCGGCTTCGCTGCCCACGGACTTGGACATCTTCTGAGTGGGATTTTGCAAGTCCATCACCCGAGCGCCCGCCGGAGGAATCATGTGGGCGGGAACAACGACGGTGCCTTCACCAAAGCGGCTGTTTACCCGGTTGGCGACATCGCGGGCTAACTCGATGTGTTGACGCTGATCGTCACCGACGGGGACCACGTCGGTGTCATACAAGAGAATGTCGGCCGTTTGCAGGGCCGGGTAGGTGAAGAGCCCCGCCGAAATCGATGCATTGTTTCCCGATTTTGCGTCTTGGTCGCTGTCGGGGGTTCCGCCGAGTCGGTCGCTCTTGTCTTTGAATTGGGTCATCCGGCGAAGCTCGCCGAATCCGGTCATGCATTGCATTAACCATCCAAGTTCAGCGTGTTGGGGTACGTGGCTTTGCACAAACAGCGTCGAGACCTCGGGATCGATACCCACTGCCAACAGCATCCGAGCCATGTTGAGGCTGCTTTCGGCCACCTCGCCGGGCTCTTTGGGAAGCGTGAGGGCATGTAGATCGACGATGCAGTAGACCGAATCCATCTCATGCTGGAGTAGTGCCCAGTTGCGCAACGCCCCCAAATAGTTCCCCAGATGGGTCGAACCCGAAGGTTGAATTCCACTGAATACTCGTGGTCGCTGCGCACTCATGGTCAGAAGCGTAGAATGACGGGAGTGAATTCGACTGCTATTTCGCCAGCTGACGCTGGTGAGCAACAAAAAACCGAAGGGGAACTCCCCGAAGCGGGCCCACAACATACCGCTCCCTCGGTAAAGGCCGAGGCTGCTGGCTTCGAAGGTCCGTTCGATCTCCTGCTTCACCTCATCCTCAACGACAAGGTCGACCTCTATGAGGTGTCGTTGTTCGACATCGTTGATGCCTACCTCGATGAAGTGAAGAAAATGAAGAATTGCGACCTCGATGTCGCTACCGAATTCCTGCTGATAGCCGCGACGCTTATTGAGCTCAAGGTGCGGCGTCTCCTTCCAGAGGACGTAGACCTAGACCTCGACGAAGAACTGGCATTGTGGGAGGAGCGAGACCTCCTACTCAGTCGACTGTTGGAGTCCAAGACCTTCAAAGACGCCGCTGCCGCTTTGGTGCGCATGGGCGAAACCGCGGCCCGGGTGCGCCCGCGAATCGCGGGACTTGAAGAGCAGTACATCGGGCTCGCCCCGGACTTGCTGGAGAACTCGTCTCCTCAGGATCTGCACAAGGCATTCATGAAGGCGATGCAGCCAAAGCCGGTCACCAACGTTGGCTTGCAGCACGTGACCGCGGTGAAGGCGAGCGTGACCGAAGCGATTCACGAGTTCCTCAACGATCTGCCCGGCGCGGGCAAGAGAACCTTCCGCCAGCTCACCGCTCACGTCGCCGATGACACCCTCGAGGTGGTCGTTCGCTTCCTGGCGGTGCTTGAGCTCTTCAAACAGGGTGTGGTCGAACTCGATCAGGTGGGCCATTTCGGAGACCTGAGTGTCGAGTGGGTTGGAACAGAAGACGATCGACAGGCCGCCCTTACCGGCGTCGATGTTTACGAGGGGTAATGGGGATGAGCGAAGTAGACCAACAGCAGGTTGACGAGGCGGAGACCGGACCGGTGGCCACCGACAGCGGGGTGATCGATCTCACCGACGAGGAGCGGCTCGCCTGGCTCAGTCGAGGGATTGAGTCCTTGGTGATGGTGGCGTCGGATCCTCTGCCCGATGCGGTGCTCGCCCAGTCGCTGGGAACCGACGAGGTAACGGTACGCACCATTTGCGTGGCGTTGGCCGACAGCTACGAGGATCAGGGTCGAGGTTTCCAGTTGGCGTATGTGGCTGGAGGTTGGCGATTCCAGAGCCACCCTGACCTGTCCGATCTGATCACCGGGTATGTGATGGAGGGACAAAACCAGAAGCTGTCACCGGCAGCCATGGAGACCTTGGCGATCATCGCGTACAAGCAACCCATCTCGCGTGCTCAAATTGGCGCGATTCGTGGCGTCAACGTCGACGGTGTTCTTCGAACCCTCAGCCAGCGTGGCTACGTTGCCGAGATCGGGCGCGATGAGGGCCCCGGTCAAGCGGTTCTGTTTGGAACCACCCAACTGTTCTGTGAAAAGTTGGGGATCCCTACCGCCCGGGACCTCCCGCCTTTGGGTGACTTTGTGCCGCCCGCTCATGTTGTTGAGGCGTTGGAGCAGACGTTGCGGGCGCCAACCGAGGCAGAGATGGTTGCCCAGATGGCCGGCGACGAAGCCGTTCAGTGAGTACCGATCCAAACGATCCGTTCTGGCTTCCTGGACTCGATGGTGACTTGAGTGGCGGTGGCCTCGCCGAACCTGCGGCAGGGGATGCAGCCGAGGTCGTGGGGCCCGGCCGACTGCAAAAAGTGCTGGCCCGAGCCGGGATTGCGAGCCGCCGAGTGATCGAAGACATGATTGTGGCTGGCCGAATCACGGTCAACGGCACCGTTGCAACGCTCGGCGACAAGGCGGATCCACGATCGGACGTGATCACCGTCGACGGAGCGGTCATCTCAACCATGCCCGACGCGATCACCTACTTGCTCAACAAACCAGCCGGCACTGTGACCACAGCAGACGACCCGCAAGGTCGTCCTACCGTTGTGGACCTGGTTCCGGGGCAACCTCGCGTCTTTCCGGTCGGGCGGCTTGACGTTGACACCGAGGGTCTCTTGCTGCTTACCAACGACGGGGAGATGACGCACCGGTTGACTCATCCATCCCACGGCGTCGAAAAGGAATACCTCGCGCATGTTGAGGGCAGTCCCAAGCCAAATGTGTTGAAACGACTGCGGGCCGGTATCGAACTCGACGATGGGATGACTGCTCCGGCCCAGGCGGCGGCGGTCGGGGACAACATGATCCGGCTCACCATTCACGAGGGTCGCAATCGCCAAGTGCGACGAATGTGTGAAGCGGTGGGACACCCGGTGATTCGGTTGGTTAGAACCCGAATCGGACCGATCGCCGATCGGCAGTTGAAACCCGGTGAGCACCGTAGTCTCACCACCAAAGAGCTGTTTGCGCTGCAGAGTGCGGTCAATCTCGAAGCGCCAGCACCCCGTAAGCGTGGAGACGATTGATCGCCGGGGCGTAGGCGAAGGCTGATAGCTTTATCTGCCATGCCAACGCGTGCGCTCCGAGGTGCGATCACCTGCGATAACGACGACCGACAAGAGATCCTCGACCGCACCACGGCGCTGCTCACAGAGCTGTTCGAACGAAACAATATCGGGCACGATTGCATCACCAGCATCTTCTTCACCGCCACCGGTGATCTCACCGCAGTCGCTCCAGCAGCGGCGGCCCGGGCCTTTGGCCTCACCGACGTTCCTCTGCTCTGCGCCCAGGAAATGCATGTGGACGGCGCACTCCAGAAATGCGTTCGAGTGATGCTCCACTTTGACTGCGATTTGCCCCGCTCAGAACTCAACCATGTGTTCCTTCGTGGCGCCGTAGCCCTACGACCCGACCTGGCTCGACCCGGCGACGACCAGTGAATCAGCCCGGTTCAAACATCCCCGCAGTGGCCGCGCCCGGAAGGGCCTGGGTTATTGGCTGTGGCCTCATCGGTGGGTCATTGGCCGCCGCTCTCACCGAACGCGGCTGGCACGTTTCGGTGACCGACGTCGATCCCCAAGTTGAACAGACCGCCATCGACAAGGGCTTCGCTGCGGCGATCGGACCCGATCCGGATGCGCTGGTGGTGTTCTGTGCCGCACCGGTTGGAGCTATTCCGACCATTGCTGCCGAGGCACTCGAAATGTGCGCTGGTGTCGTGACCGATACGGGCTCCACCAAGCAGCAGGTCGTCGATGCGGTGTCGCATGACCGCTTCGTCGGTGGTCACCCCATGGCAGGTTCTGAACAAGATGGGATCGCTGGTGCGGATCCAAATTTGTTCGAGGGAGCAACCTGGGTTCTGACGCCGCGACCCGACACCGAGGCGCAGATCTTTGGAACCGTCCGTAGCGTGATCCGGGCACTCGGCGCAGAAGTGCTCACGATGCGAGCCGACAAACACGACCAGATGGTTGCCCAGGTCTCTCATGTGCCCCACTTGACTGCTGCCGCTTTGATGACCTTGGCCGACGAGTCTTCGCTCGAGCACCGAGCTCTATTACGGCTCGCGGCAGGCGGCTTCCGCGACATGACACGAATCTCAGCTGGTCGACCTTCGATTTGGCCCGACATTATCTCCTCGAACACGCCAGCGATTGCTGCTGGGCTCGATGCCCTAATCGGGCGTCTGTCGAGCATTCGTGACGCCGTGCACGATGGGAATCGTGGCGAGGAGTTGTTGGCAACGCTAGAGCGAGCCAGGAGCGCTCGGGTCAATCTGCCGACCGGGGTCACAATCAGTGATCAGCTGGTCGAGTTCAAGATTCCTATTCCTGACCGTCCGGGCGAGATCGCGGCGATCGCGACGTTGGCCACCGAGCTCGACGTCAATATTCACGACCTCGAACTCACCCACTCCGGCGAAGGCAGCAGAGGCGTCATGATTCTCCTAACCGATGAATCGGCGAAGGATTTGTTGGTCGGCGGATTGATCGCCAAGGGATACCGTCCAACCGTACGGTCGCTCGACTAGCTGGGAAGCCAATGAACACATCTGAATCGAACGAGATGGTCGTCGTGGCCATCGATGGTCCGGCCGGATCGGGAAAGAGCACCGTTGCCAAGCTGCTCGCCGAACGAATCGATCTGCCGTACCTGGACACGGGCGCCATGTATCGTTCGGTCACCTTCGCGTGCATCGCCGCCGGCATCGACCCCGAAGATCGAGCAGCGGCCGCCGAGGTTGCCAAGAATATGGAACTGCGGATGGAGACCGACGGAACGGTCACGGTCAATGGCGTCGACGCCACCACCCAGATTCGCGGACCGGAGGTCACGCGGGCCGTTTCGTCGGTTGCGAGCCACCCGGAGGTTCGTACCGAGCTTGTCAGCCGACAGCGCGAGTGGGCCAGAAGAAAGGGCGGGGGAGTGTTGGAGGGTCGAGACATCGGCACTGTTGTTTTCCCCGATGCGACGCTCGTCGTCTACCTCACTGCAAGCGCAGAGGTTCGGGCCGCGCGGCGCGCCGGCGAGGTTGCTGATCTCGACTACGACACGGTTGCTGCGGACATCGCACGGCGCGATGCGCTCGATCAGAATCGGGAAACCGACCCGCTGCGACGGGCCGATGGCGCCCTCGAAGTGGACACCACCTACCTCACTATTGATGAGGTGCTCGACGTCCTCGAGAATCGTCTCGAGGTATCCCTGAACAATGAGTAACGGCCCGACCGAGAGTCCAGCGGAGATCTCTTGGCTCCACCGGGTCTTCTTTCGAGCGCTCACCACTATCTTCCGAGGTTTCTCTCGTCTGTATCTTCGACTCTCCATCGAGGGCCGTGAGCATCTTCCCCGCGAGGGCGGCTACGTGGTAGCCCCGGGAGCTCATCGGTCGATCGTGGATACCGCAGTCATCGCGGTGACCCCCGCGAACACGATGTTTCGTTTCATGGGTGCAGAAAGCTACTTTGCTACACCGGGGTTGGGGTGGTTTCTGCGAGCAACCGGAGGATTCCCGGTGGAGCGATCTGCGACCGACCGAGAAGCCATGCGGCTCGCCGAGGATGTACTTCGATCAGGCGAACCCCTTGTGATATTCCCCGAGGCCACGAGATACTCGGGGCCCGATGTTCAACCGCTCAAGGATGGGGCTGCCTTCATTGCCGCGAGGGCTGGCGTTCCGCTCGTTCCGATCGGTATCGGCGGCGCCGAGCGATGTTGGCCCAAGGGAAAACGTTTGCTGAAGCCCACTCGTATGGCGATCATCGTTGGCGAACCGATCTACCCGGCTGCTCGTGCTGATGGCGAGCGGGTTAAGCGCAGTGAGATCAAGCGTCTAACCGCAGAGCTTCAGGCGGCGCTTCAAGAACTCTTTGACCGAGCACAGCTAAAAGTGGATGCCTAGTTCTTCTCCCAGAAACCTGTACTCGCCTCGCTACAGCCTGCCGGTCTCGTAGGCCCACATCGCGAGCTCGACCCGGTTGCGAGCTTGTAGCTTGTTCATCAGGCTGGCCAAGTGGGTTTTTACGGTGCTGAGGCTTATGTGTAGCTCGTTAGCGACTTCGCTGTTTGTCCGGCCCCGAGCCACGGTGAGGAGGACTTCCTCTTCGCGCTCGGTGAGCGCATCGACTGGTTCGTGCACCGATTGTGGCGTCGAGGAGTCTGAAAACGTTGCCAGCAGTCGGGCGGTGATGCTTGGCGCGATCAAGGCGTCTCCGTTTGCCGCAGCTTGGATGGCCTGGACGAGCAAGTCTGGCCCGGCGTCTTTGAGTAGGAACCCTCGGGCACCTGCTTTGAGCGCTCCATGGACATACTCATCCAAATCGAACGTCGTGATTACCACAACAGCAAGCGGGTCTTCGACATCGGGACCGGCCAGAACGCGAGTTGCTTCGATCCCATCGAGTTCTGGCATCCGTATATCAAAAAGACAGACGTCGGGTCGTAACCGTTGAGCGAGACGAACCGCCTCGCTTCCGTCGGCGGCTTCTCCAACGACCTCGATTCCATCTTGGGCACGAAGGATCATGGACAGACCGGTTCTCACCAGATCCTGATCGTCGGCGACGAGAACCCTGATACTCATACCGACACCTCTCGGGGGAGCTCTACCTGGACGGTCCACCCTCGGGGTGACGACGGTCCGGCATCGAATTCTCCTCCGAGAAGCGACGCTCGCTCTGCCATTCCCAGGAGGCCATAGCCGGGCACGCGGGCGGCGCGGGGCGAGACGGTCTCGCCGTCGTCGGTCACGAGAAGTCGTACCACATCCGGTGTTCCTTCAACACAAACATTGATGCTGGACGCATTGCGGGCATGTCGGTTGGCGTTGGTAATCGACTCCTGGGCCAAGCGAAACAGGGCCGCGTCGACCGGCGGGCTGAGTTGAGCAAGGTCTCCTCTTAGCTCAACATGGACGTTCGGTGCATCGGGAGCCGTCTGCCCGAGGCGAGCGATGTCTTGAACGCCGGCCTGCGGTGTGAGCTCAGCTCCCGTGGTGTTGTCGCGCAAGGCACCGACCATCGTGCGCATTTCGGTGAGCGTGCGCGCCGCTGCCTCTTCGACCACCTTGAGGGCTGCACGGGCTGCTGCGGGATCCTTTTCAGACACCGCCAACCCGGCTTGGGCCTGGATCGCAATTGCGGATACGTGATGCGCCACGCTGTCGTGCAGCTCCCTGGCGATTTGCTCACGCTCGTTGGAGCGAGCATCGTCGATCGATCGACGGCGAAGCTGGACCGCATGTCGCACCTCGAGTCCGGCGACGGCGGGGAAAAGCAGCACGACTCCACCCCCGATGATGTCGCCGAGCGTGTTTTGCACAGAGAACCAGCTCACGCCCCACGATGCTGCCATCACCGCCAACATGTAGACCATGTGGCGCCCGCTGGCCCAGCGGAACACTGCGTAAATCAGCACAAGGATGTAGGCGCACGTGAAGAGGCCCGCTGACCGGCCATCGTTGAAGACGAGCGAGGAAACCTCTAGTACCTGAAAGGTCGCAAGTGGGATTGCAGCGGCCAGAAGCGGGTGGGTACGGCGATACAGAATGGCGGATGCACATACCACGCAAATCACAAAGGCTGTGCCGCGCCACAGCACATCCGGTCGCCAGATCGTTTCTGCGATCGCCGAGGTAAGTACAACGGCGAGGAACGCCCAGTCGCGCCATACGCGCCGAGGGGGCAGTCCGGTATCGGGAACGGTGAACATCGATTGCATATGTTCCCGGTGGCTGTCGAAGTTGTGCATCGACTTCCAGAGTAGAGAAAATCCCCGACGCCGGTAACCGACCGAAAGTATGAACGCTTTGTCGGTCGAATGGGCCCCTGCAATTCAGTCGTTCCCCCGATGTGCGCCGCAGCGGCCGACTTCATAGTGAGCACAGACCGGAACCGCCGGTCGAGACCTCATCTAGGGAGTTCCGATGTCGCACCTCTTATACCGAATGGGCCGTTTCGCAGCCCGCAAGCCGTGGACGGTGGTGGGAGCATGGCTCCTCGTCGCCGTCATTGTGGTTGGCGCCTCAGCCACGGTTGGAAAGGACCTTGAGGACTCGTTTGCTGTTCCAGGGCTCGATTCGCAGGACGCACTTGATCTGCTGAACAAAGCTGAGTCCGACCAAGCTGGGCTAACCGCACGGG
The DNA here is from genome assembly GCA_938029215.1 of uncultured Acidimicrobiales bacterium. Classification (GTDB taxonomy): domain Bacteria; phylum Actinomycetota; class Acidimicrobiia; order Acidimicrobiales; family SZUA-35; genus JABDIY01. Next base: position 24,677 of record CALHFG010000080.1, read on the forward strand.
TGGTGGCAACGCCGATCGGGTCCGGTGAGACCTTCTTTGACTCTCCCAGGGCCCAAGCCGATCTCGCGAAGGTGCAGGACATCTTCGCCGAACTTCCGAACCTCGTTGGCCTCGGCGATCCTGCCGGGGCACTCGCATTGGGAGCTCCGAACGCGGTGCAAAGTGGTCAGGTCTCACCCGACGGTGACGTCGCCCTGATCAACCTGCAGTATGTGGTCGTCGAAGACCTCAGCCCCAAAGACCTCGAGCTCTACACCGAGGCATTGGAGCAATCCCGGGTTGCCGCACCTTCGCTACAAATCGAGGGAGGCGGTGAGCTGTATTTCACCTTTGAAGAAGCCGAGACCGGCACGGGCGAAATGATCGGCCTCATCGCCGCCGTGGTCATTCTGTTGCTTGCCTTCGGTTCGGTCATCGCCATGGGGCTTCCTATCGGGATGGCACTGTTTGGCCTCGCTCTCGGCATAAGTTCGATGTCACTGATCAGTTACCTGGTCGATATTCCTTCCTGGGCCCCTCAGATGGGCAGCATGGTCGGGCTGGGGGTCGGGATTGACTACGCACTCTTCCTCGTCACCCGCCATCGCGAGTTTCTTGCCCGAGGAATGACGGTTGAAGAATCGGTCGGTCGTGCAGTCGCCACGGCGGGCCAGTCGGTGATATTTGCTGGAGGCACCGTGGTAATCGCCATCCTCGGTCTGGCGGTTTCAGGTATTCCCTTCATGACGGCGGCAGGTATTGCCACCTCGGTGATTGTGTTGATCATGGTCGTGGCGTCTGTAACCCTCCTGCCCGCATTTCTTGGGCTCGCCGGCCACTGGATAAACCGGCTCGGTATCCATCGCCGTTCGGTGGACACCTCCGAGGTCGGACGTGGTTGGGAGCGTTGGGGCGCTCACGTCACCAAGTACGCCTGGCCCTACATGATTGGCACAACCCTGTTCCTCTTGGCGCTTACGGCACCGATCCTCGGTTTGCGACTTGGCTTTCCCGATGACGGAGCGCAGCCGGAGTCCAAGACCACCCGGCGCGCCTATGACCTGCTGGCCGACGGGTTCGGCCCCGGTGTCAACGGGCCGCTGATCATTGCAGTGGATATTTCAGCCGACGGTACCGTCGTTGAACCCCTGGCTCTTGCGATCGCCGCTGATGAGGGCGTCGCCGCAGTGGCGCCGGCGGATGTGAACGTTGAAGCTGGCGTTGCCACCATCGTGGTGTTCCCAACAACCTCACCCCAGGATGACGCCACAGTCGAGACGGTGCAGCGGCTCCGCTCGGAGGTCTTCCCCGAAATCCTCGCCGACAGTGAGGCGAAGGCACATGTTGGGGGACTTACCGCCAACTTCGCCGACATCGGGGACAAGATCAACGATCGACTCCCTGCCTTTATCGCCGCCGTGATCCTGCTGTCATTCCTTCTACTCACGCTGGTCTTCCGGTCGATCTTGGTGCCGCTAAAGGCGGCGCTGCTCAACCTGCTGAGTATCGGTGCGGCCTATGGCGTGCTGGTCATGGTCTTCCAGAACGGCTGGGGCAAAGAGCTCATAGGGCTTGAAACAACGGTTCCGATCGTCTCGTTCATCCCGATGTTCATGTTCGCCATTCTCTTCGGACTGTCGATGGACTACGAGGTGTTCTTGCTTTCCAGGGTTCGTGAGGACTACCTGGAGAGTGGCGACAATGACGCTGCGGTGATCTCGGGGATCTCGAGTACAGCTCGGGTCATTACGTCGGCGGCCCTCATCATGATCTCGGTCTTCTCCGGGTTCGTGCTCGGTGAGGACCCGATCATCAAGATGCTTGGTCTCGGGCTCGCGACAGCCATCTTCGTTGACGCCACCATCGTGCGAATCATCCTGGTGCCGGCAACCATGAAGCTCATGGGGGATGCGAACTGGTGGCTCCCGAGCTGGTTGGACCGCATCATGCCGACGATCGACATTGAGGGTGAGGCCGGATTGCCTGCTCCCGAATTCGAACGACCACTTGTTGTTGAAGAGAAGGAACTCGTCGGGGTCTAGATCACGAACGGTCGGCGCTCCTGCCGCTCCCAGCGGGGGTGCCGACCTTCGGTTGCCGCGTGTAAGAAAGAGGAAAAGTGATGAGGCCGCCCGATCCCATCAGAGGTCGGACGGCCTTTCATCATTCTCGCCCTTGGCAGTGGTCTGCCGAGTGGCTGTGCGTTGACTCCATGCCCGTAGAGTCATGCACGCAACTACCCAACGGACGATAAGACTCGGTTCTAAAGCGCGATCCCGTCAGACCCCATTTTTGGTAGCTGCGGGACACGACCGCTTGTCGGTCGGGTCAGCTTGCCACGTCAGCACGGGAGTACCATGGGGGTGTGAGCGACGCTTCGGTAGACCAAGTTCTTCTCTGTGCGCCTCGTGGATTCTGCGCCGGAGTGGAGATGGCGATCAAGGCTCTGGCCTGGATGGTTCGAGCATTCGAACCACCCGTCTACTGCTATCACGAGATCGTCCATAACAAGCTGGTCGTCGACCGGTTCATTGAGCGTGGAGTTGTCTTCGTCGACGACGTTTCCGAGGTGCCGATCGGCCGACCAATCATGCTGAGTGCCCACGGCAGCGCCCCCGAGGTTGTGGCGGCCGCTCAAGAGCGTGGGTCCTATGTCGTCAATGCTGTTTGCCCATTGGTTACCAAGGTGCACCACGAAGTGAAGGTCCGCGTTAGTAAGGGATACCGAATCGTCTACGTCGGCCATGAAGGTCACGAAGAGGCCGTGGGCACCATGGCGGTCGCTCCAACCTCGATCAGCAGGGTGGAATCGGTTGAAGAGGTTGCGGCGCTGCCCGACTTCGAAGAACCGACCGCTCTCCTCGCGCAGACAACCCTGAGCCATCGAGAGTGGAGCGAAGTCGCAGACGCAGCGAAGGAGAAGTTTCCAGACATCTGGCAGCCGGGTCGTTCCGACCTGTGTTTTGCTACCACGAATCGACAGAGCGCTCTGATGGCGATTGCGGACCGCTGTGACGCAATCGTGGTCATCGGCTCGGCCAACTCGAGCAATACCAACGCTCTGGCCAAGCTCGCTTCCGAAGCGGGCTGTGACCGGGTCTACCGAATCAACGGCCCCGATGAACTTCCGTCTGATCTTTCCGGCACGGTCGGAGTCACGGCCGGAGCATCTGCTCCCGACGATGTCGTGGCGGCCGTGATCGCATCGTTGGACCCAAGCAACGGAGTCGAAGAAGTCAAAATCACCGAGGAAGACGAGTACTTCGCGCCGCCCCGCGACATTCGTGATCTGCTGGGGGCTCTCGACGTTGCCACAACCGTCGGACTGGGCGGGGACCTCGATGCCCGGCCCCTTCTGGAAGACAGGCGAATCAACGCCACGGACGTGCTGCTGAAACTCTGAGCTGGCGGTGCCTAGCAGCTCAAGTTTCCGAAGTTCCAGCTGGCTATGCCGTATGATGGGACGACAGGGTTCACACAGAGTGAAGCTGACAGGTCCTCAGCAGCCGGGCGTTCGCTGGAGCGGATCGCGTTGAGCCCATCGCCCGACAAACCCGTTAGTAGGTAGTTGCTGTCGACTTCGACCATCTTGAGGTTGGTGTTGACCACGATCGCTTCCGGATTTGCGGCCGAGAACGCCAGAACGGTTATGCCGAGGCTCAGCACCAAGGTTGTGTGGCTCCAACGCTCTGCCCAAGCCGAACCCGTTGCCCGAGCGATGACGACCACGCTGAAGACACTCAACCAGGCGAGGAACCATGCGACGCTCAGTCGGAGCATCGTGAGACCAAACTCGCTTATGTAGTACCCGAGTCTGAGGAACGAGGCGCCGATGAGCAAAAGCAGTTCGGCACCGATGACCGTTGACGCCAGCCTGAATGATCGACCCCGTGCTTGGCTGGGAAGTCCGCTTACGCTGGCGGCGAGCCGAACCGCAATCAGCACGATCGCAGCAACCGCAACGAGCTGGAAGAAACCCTCGCGAGCGTATTCGGCCACGGTCAATCCCTCGGTTTGCAGAATCTGATCGGCTGCGCCCAACGCGACCGAAACTTGAACGGCACACCACGCCCCAAGGACTGCGACAATCGTTCCGAGAACTGCCTTCGCTTCCAACTGGAATCGTCCGATCCTGCTACGTGGTCCTTCGATCTCCTCGGGGCTCAGGTAGCTGATGAAACCAACGATGATGGCGCCAAGAGCACCGACCGCGATGGTGACGGTGTGCCCAACGGTGGGACCGGCCTGCGCATTGGACAGCAACGATGCGCTTACCGAGTCGCCGCTGGCGAGTAGGGCAACCAAGAGGAGTCCCAGCGAGCCTGCGACAACCGCGGATCGGAAGACCGCAACCGCGGGATGACCGACGCCCCTGCCCACCCGGTCGACCACACTCACCGCCCAACGGGCCGAGGCGACCGAGCTAAGGATGCCGTTGCGTAGGCCAGTGATCCAAGGCTGATGATGGCTGGTGAGCTGGTTGGTCCCCACCGAAAACGTGAGCCCAGCGGCCGCAATCATGGCCGGCACCGTCACCCAGTGCGAGGTTCGAAGAGTCAGGACGATCGACAGGGCGAACGCAAGGCCGAGAGCGGCGTGATCAATCGTCCGCATGCGGCCACTCCGCTGAGAAGCGGTGACAGCAATCAGCGCCGCGACAGCGATGAACCCGGCCAAGGTGTTGTGGCCAACCCGAAGCGCAAAGTTGCCAGCGATCCCGGCTGACGCCACTGCTGGCCAGAAGACCACTGCCGCCATCGGATCCGGGGGTGGTGCAAGGCGAGGCGCACGAACGTGGGGCGGAGGGGGAGTTTGGGCGCGTTGAAGCACGTCGTTGTCGGTGGTCATATGGTGTTCCTTTACTTGACTAGCTGGTACTTAGCTGGCCGGCAGTTGAACCTGGATGATGGTGCCAGCGGGGTGGTTGCTATGAACGGAGATCGTTCCATGGTGTAGCTCTACGATGCGTTTGCAGATTGCCAAACCGAGCCCGGCACCGCCGCCGCCAGTGGGGCCAGTCCCGTCGGCTTGCCAGAATCGTTCAAAGACTCGCGAGCGAAGTTCGGGCGGGATGCCGGAGCCCTCATCGGCGACCCGGATGGTCAACGTCTCACCGTCGCCGCGAGCTTCGATCACGACGGGCGAACCGAGTGGAGCGAACCGCAAGGCGTTGGCGACTAGGTTGGAAAACAGCTGGTGAAGCATCTTTTCGTCGGCGGAAAGGCCCAGGGGGCCGTCGAGGTTCAGTTGAACTTGGGCCCCGGGGTGAAGCATTTGAGCTTCGTGCGCGACCTGTTTGAGGAGAACTCCTGATGCCACAAGTTCACGATGGGGCATGAACGTGGCAGCCTCGAGCCGCGATAGATCGAGCAGCTGACGGACCAACCCGCTGAGATGCTCGGCCTGTTGGAGCATTCGTTCCATGACCTCAGGAGACGGGTCGGTTACCCGATCGACAAGGTTCTCCAGTTGGTTCTGGATCGCGGCCACCGGCGTTCGCAGTTCATGCGACGCGTTGGCGATGAACTCTTTCTGTTGCCTGTCCACTTCGGCGAGCTGGGCAGCCATGTCGTTGAGGGATGCAGCGAGCTGTCCGATTTCGTCGCTGGACTCGGTATGGACCCGCTTACCGAAATCGCCCTCTGCGATTCGTTGCGCCTGCTGGTTCATGGCTCGAAGTGGTGACGTCATTCCTCTCGCCAGGAACTGCACGGCGATGAGCGCCAGGGAGCCGGCGACGATTGGCCGGATCCAAACTGGCCATCCCAACGCAAATCCAAGCTGACTCGTTGCCGCGGTTACGGCGACGGCCGCCACGATCACCAACGACCATTTGGTTTTGATGCTGGTGACTGCAACGAGCGGAGAACGTCGTCGGGGGTGTGCCTTCATGAATCTGGTGCCACGGAGACGGCATAGCCGACCCCATGGACGGTTCGGATCAGATCGTCACCCGTCTTGCGTCGGATCGACCGGACGTGACTATCCACGGTACGGGATCCGTTGCTGTCGTTGTAGCCCCACACACGGTGCAGCAATGCTTCGCGGCTCAGAACACCGCCCTGCGCCTCGACCAGTACTCGTACCAGATCGAACTCGGTAGGGGTGAAGTGAATATGCGCGCCGTGATAACTGGCGAGGCGGCGGTCGGTGTCCAGGGTTAGGCCAGCGTGCTCAATCGTGGCCGCGGTGGGTTCGGTCGTTGCCGAGCGCCTAAGGACGACCCGGATTCGGGCGACAAGCTCGCGCATCGAGAACGGCTTGGTGAGGTAATCGTCGGCACCAAGGCCGAGACCGACCAACATGTCCGATTCGTGATCTCTTGCGGTAACCATGATCACGGGAATGCGCTTTTGAGCGTGCACCTGGCGACAGACTTCCAAGCCGTCAAAGCCGGGCAGGTTGAGATCGAGCACAATGAGATCCGGCGAGCCGTGGAGGGCGGCTGCGACCGCAGCGGGGCCGTCGATGGCGACCGACACGTCGAATCCCTCCCCTTCAAGCCGGGCCTGCACCGCGTCGGCGATATCGGGTTCGTCCTCGACGACGAGCACCGTTGGTCGCCGTAGGTCTCCTGATCGCCACATTTCGCTGCTCACAAGTCCCCACAGTAGAGAACCGTTGCAAAGAAGTCCGTCCCAAGATCTGCAGATATTGTGAAGAAACGACAGACCTGGAGCTAGGAAAAGCAGAACGCAGGCCCGCAATGGTCGGAGGTCTCACCTGTCTTTCCCGTTGACACCCCGTGAGAGCGAACTCAGAAGAAGTGTCCCGTTTGAGAGAAAGCGGGGAGCGATCCGAACGTTGGGGACCTGCGCTGTCTTCATGTTGCACCCGAAGGCTCTAACGGTCAAGAAGCTTCTGAAAATCGACCCACGTGCAGGACCAACGTCGGTTACACCGGTCGAAGGTCGAGGCCGTTGGGGCGCCATTCGGGACCCACCAGGACCAGTTGGTTGACACTGCAGTGACGCTCTGTGAAGGCAGCTTCGCAGTATGCGAGGTAGAAACGCCACAGTCGGATGAAACGTTCATCGAGACCGAGTTCCTTTATCTGTTCGAGTTGCTCATCAAAGCGCAGTCTCCATTGTCGTAGCGTCTCGGCGTAGTGGGCTCCGAAGTCTTCAACATCAAGTAATTGGAGGTGGGTGTGGCGACTAATGACCTCGCTAATCTTGCCAATCGAGGGCAGAAACCCGCCGGGAAAGACGAAGCGAGCAATGAAGTCTTCGGTGTTCTTGGTTCGTTCATAACGGCGATCGGGGACACAGATGGCTTGAAGTCCGGCCATGCCGTCTGCAGTGATATTGGATTCGATTGCTTGGAAGAAGGCGGGGTAGTCGCGCCAATCGACCGCTTCGATCATTTCAACGCTAATGAGTCGATCGGCGGGAGCGCCGGCTGCGGTCGAAAGGTCTCGCCAGTCTTCCTCGAGCAGTCGAATTTGGTTGGGTAGGACGTGTTCGTGCGCTTCGGCAGACTTGACCCGCCGGTTAGCCTCGGCGTACTGCTCCCGGCTGATCGTGGTCGAGGTGACACGCGCCCCGAACTCCGAAGCTGCTCGCAGCGCTAGACCGCCCCAGCCGGTTCCGATTTCGGTGAGCGACATACCTTCGGTGACGCCTAGCTTGCGAAGAAGTCGGTCATATTTGGCTCGACTGGCGTCGGCTAGTGGCATGTTCGGGTCGGTAAAGACCGCACTGCTATAGGTCATCGTTTCATCGAGAAACAGCTGAAAAAAGCTGTTACCCAGGTCGTAGTGGGCTCCGATGTCTTCCCGGTTCTTCGTGCGGTCGGGGCTAGGAGTCAGGCGTCGGACTCTGTCCATAACCGGGTTGGTCAGATCTGCCATGCGATTACGAATCTCATCCAGGGTTGCCATGTTGCGAGCACCCACCCGCACTACAAGATCGGGGTCTTCGCTGTGCCACCAGCCCTCGATGTAGCCGCGCCCCAAGCCGATCGATCCCTCGGTCGCGAGGTGCCACCAGGCCCGCGGGTCCAGCACCGTCAGGGTTGCTTCCAGCCCATCACCTGGTCCATAGACCGACACGTCGCCATCTTCTGCGATCACAAACGCATCACGATGCATGCGGTCGAGGACCTTCATCACCACGGTCCGGGCGGCCCGATACCGACGGTTGTACCGAGCTCGCTGCCCCAGCCCGGCCGGATCGGGGTGGGTCGAAAGGCGAGCCTTCTGCAAAAGAGGCTCGGGCTGAGCAGAGGGGCGGGGGGAGAGTGAAGTCACGAAACTCCTCAGTGAGACAGCTCGCCCTGGGAGGGGCGTCGCTTGCGGGGGTGGGGGACGAAAGGCACGCCTTTGGCCGCCAGTCGAGCGGCCTGAGCATGGATAGCGAATGAAACGGTTCGGGTGGAGAGGGCGCCTCGAGTGAGGGCTCGACCGAGTGCAGATGCGGTTGGACGTTCACGACCGACCCGCAAGGCCGTCTCGACGATCGGTTGTTGGTTGTCCCGATCGAGGACGTCGATCCGGATCTCCAATTCCGGAGCATCGTCGGTGATCGAGAGTCGATATCGATAGTCCTCGTCCAAGAACGGGGAAACGTGCAGTGTCTTGTCGAACTCCGTCGACCATGTGACGTCATCGGCGGTTGTCAGAGCAACCGGATACTGCGTCCGCTCTTTCCATGGCGTATTGGTGACCTCGGCGATTGCCCCAACCGGTCGGTCAGGGTCGGAGTGCCAGGCCACGAAAACCGTAATCGGGTTGAACATCCATCCCCATCGCCGAGGCTGGCTCAGCATCCGAACAGCGCCCGTTGGCCGGTAGCCGAGGACCGGCGTGAGAGCGCTTCGGACTTGGCTCGCAAGGGACCCTTCGGCGATTGTTCCGTAATCCGAGCGTCGAATCCTTCCCGGGGCCATTCGTGTTGAGGACCACAGCGGATGCTGGTCGGTGAGTTCGTCTGGCTGGTCCGGATCGATCCAGATGTGGCTGACGTCGTAGGAGAACTGGTTCACCGCCGGGTAGTTACGGCGATGCCATACCTTCCCGTTGCATAGCGCGGCGGGTCCTGCCTTCACGGTGCTTCTTTCGACCAGGGCGATCCAAGCTCGCGACAAACTCGCAACCCTGACGTCATGCCGTCCTCGTGGAATCCAAAGCTCCAATAGGCTCCCGCGTAATGGGTTCGATTCACGCCGCTAATTTCGCCAACGCGACGTTGGGCGGCAATTGCTGGACCATCGAACACCGGATGAGCGTAGGTGGTTTCGTATAGCACCTTTGCCGGATCGATCCGTTCATCGTTGAGGCTGACGAGGTACCGGCCCGAGCCGGGAAGACGCATTAGCTCGGTCATGTCATAGGTCAGCACTGACTTGCCGGCGTCGGCACCGTGGGCTCGACGATAATAATTCCACGCCGACCACGCGAGTTCTTGCTTTGGCAGCACTGAGGTGTCGGTGTGGAGCGTGGCAGTGTTGGGCTGGTAACGAATGGATCCGAGAATTTCCTTCTCGGCTGGACTGGGGTCGGTGAGCATCTTGAGGGCTTGGTCGCTGTGGCATCCAAGAACTACTACGTCGAAATGGTGTGTTCCGGATTCACTTATGAGAACGACCCCGTCTGGGGTTCGCTGGATCTCATTGACGCCGTCGTTGAGGCGTATCCGCCCGGCGAACTTCCGTTCGATTCGTTGCACATACTGGCGACTGCCACCCACGAGAGCCTTCCACTGAGGGCGGTCGCCGACGCTCAGCAGTCCATGGTTATCGAGAAACCGAAGCACGCTGCGGGCGGGAAACTCGTCGAACGTGGCGGGGTCAGCCGACCAGATCGATGCTCCCATTGGAACGAGGTGCAGGTCGATAAAGGCCCGCGAGTAGCGCCCCCTTGCGAGGAACGTTTTGAGACTCGTGGAGTCGTCGCCGGTAGCCAAAAAGGCGCGCCCATGTCGATAAAAGCGGGCGATGTCAAACAACATCCGATACATCTGCGGGCGAATAAGGTTGCGGCGATCCGCCAGGAGGGTGTTCAGATTGGTGGCGCGGTAGGCAAAGCCCGTTGCTTGGTCGGCGACCCCGAAACTCATCTCGGTGTCCACCGTTTCGACCCCGAGTTCTCCGAACAAGCGCTGCAGGTTGGGATAGTTATGGTCGTTGTGGACGATGAACCCCGTGTCGACTCCGAGCTTGCCCGCAACCGGATCGTGCACGGTGACGGTGTTCGAGTGTCCGCCGAGTCGGGTGTCCGCCTCGAAAAGCGTCACGTCATGATCGGGTCCAAGAACGTGCGCACAGGTGAGGCCGGCGATACCAGAGCCGACTATTGCAATCTTCATTGCCTGTTTGTACCCGATTAGCAGGGGTTCTATAACACCGGGCTAACCGTCGTCGTCCCCGTCATCGTCTCCGTCATCGTCCTTGCCGTCGTCTTCTTCGACCACGCCGGGGTCATCGTTTGCGTCGGGTCCGCCCACTGTTGGCTGGGGTTCGGCCGGGATCGTCGGTTCGGGATCGACAATCGTGGTGAGACTTGGCCTGGTCGGAGCAGGAGGCTCGGGCTCAGGTTCTTCCAAGGTCGTTGTGGGTTTCGCGGTCGTTGTGGGTTTCGCGGTCGTTGTGGGTTTCGCGGTCGTTGTTGGTTTCGCGGTCGTTGTGGGTTTGGAAGTTGTTGTGGGTTTCGTCGTCGTGGTGGGTTTCGCCGTCGTGGTGGGTATTGCGGTGGTGGTTGGTTTCCCAGTCGTTGTGGGCTTGGAAGTTGTTGTGGGTTTCGCCGTCGTGGTGGGTTCGGCCGTTGTGGTTGGTTTGGCGGTCGTTGTCGAGGTCGCTGATGTTGGAGGTCGCTCAGTTGTCGCTGAGGTCACGGCCGAGGTGGCTACTGCAGTTTCGGTAGTGGCGGTTTCGGGGACTGTTGTGGAGGGCTGAGCGGTCGTGGCTTGCGTGGTGGTCACCGGTCGAAGCGCCGCGGTTGTCTTGACCTCCGGCTCTGCCTCAGGCTCGGCAGCAGGCGCTGTGGGCAGGGCCGAACTTGTGGTGGGTTCTTCAAGTGCCGGAGCCCCAAGCTGGGATGTGCTCGGCCGCGTGGTTGTTGATTGCGCAGTTGTCGACGCCGACGTCGTGGGGTCTGGGTCGGCACTTGACAACTCGGTTTCTACGATCGTGGCTGCTTGTTGATCGCTACCGCTGAGCTGACTTACACCGACCGAAACAACCGCCGCCGCGAGCGCTCCCAGTAGGCCCAGCGTGACCGCGCTCGATCGGCGCAGGTAGACGCGCTGGCCGAGAACTCTCCACGAATTGTCTGCGATCGGTTGAACCGAGACCGGCCGGCTCGATGTGCTCGCCGCGGTGACCGGTTGCTGAATGATGATGCGCCGAGGGGGAGGTTCGGGGGTTCCGAATACGCCGAGCGGATTGTTTCGTGTGTCGTCACGAGACATAGAGACTCTCTTTCGCCGCCCGGGACACTAGTCCCCGTAACGGCCGCAGTTTGGGCGCTCGGGCATATCGGCAGCGAACATTGGTCACATCACGGTTCTGACCTGCGCAGAGTCTCCATGGGTGGATTTGCCTGTCAGTTGGGCCTCGCGAAGAGCCGATAGAGGAAAGATGCCCACCGATGCTGCCCGCCTCCGATCGCTGTTCTCCACCGGCTTATTCACACTGGTGTTTCCGCTCGCTGGACTGCTCGATCCTGCCCATCGCGGCATGTGGTTTGGGTTCACGATTTTGGCCCTGGTTGGGACGGTTGCGTCCGTTGGGTTTCTGTATCGCACTACATCGAACTTTCGTGCCGTTGCAGAGCGAGCGTCCGAGGACGCCGTCACCGGCTTAATGACAGCTGACTCCCTCGTTCGGCATGTAGACGAGCAGGTGGGTCCCGGCGCAATCGCCGTGTTCGACATTGACTCATTCGATTCGTTGAACCGTACGATCGGCCACCAAAAGGGCGACGAGGTTCTCCGGCTGGTGGCGCAGCGGATGAAGGACGACACCCGAGGGTCAGATGTTGCGGCCCGAGTTGGAGCGGATCGGTTCGCTCTCTATATGGCCGGGGTGAAAGATCGCAATACCGCTGCGACCGTTGCGTCCCGCCTGCTCGAACAGTTCTTTGAGCCCGCCCACATCGGTGGGCTTGAGCTCGACATCAGCGCATCGGTGGGTGCTGCACTATCTGGAGCCGAAGGTGCAGCCTCGACTCTCAAGAACGCCACGCTGGCCCTGGAAGCTGCGAAGTCGGGTGCTACGCCGTTGGAAGTGTTCCGCTCCGAGCACGAGAGCCATTCGGTGGACTCCCTCGCCATGATTACCCAGGTCCAGCTCGGTATCGAGCGCGAAGAGTTCGAGGTCTACCTGCAGCCTGTCGTCGATGTATGGAATGGTCGGGCGATCGGCGTCGAGGCGCTCGTCCGCTGGAACCACGGCGAGATGGGGGCTGTGCCGCCTTCGCTCTTCCTCAAGCAGATCGAGAACCTTCCGGTTGGCCGGGCCTTTAGCCGATACATGCTGGAGCGCAGTATCCAGGCACTCTCGGCGCTGGGCAATCGTGACATTGGCCTGTCGGTCAACCTGTCGGCCCGCGATGTTGAGGACCTCGAGTTACCGCTCGTCGTATCGGGACTCCTGACCGAAAACGGTATTTCGGCTCGTCGCCTCACCGTCGAGGTTCCCGAATCGGTTGGATCCCGACGACGGGAGCGGACCGAACAGGTGCTGGCCCAACTGCGAGATCTCGGTTGCGGAATTGCGATCGACGACTTTGGTGGCTCCGGCGTGCCGATCGACTTCTTGGCCTCGTTGCCGGTGACGGAACTGAAGATTGCCTCGTCATTCGTCTCTGCTTGTGTCGACGACTCGACGGCTCGCACGGTGATTCGCCATTGTGTCGGGCTGGCCCATGGCGCTGGGCTTCGAGCAACGGCAAAGGGCGTCGAGCGGCAGGCGGTTCTGGACGCCGTGACCGACCTCGGTTGTGACGCCGCCCAGGGTTTCCATTTCGCCCACCCCATGCCGGTTGTCATTGTGGCCAAGTGGCTCGAGAACGACCGAGTGTCGGTCTAGGACCTGGTACTTCGACCCGCTCATCGTGCCTTTCGGCACCACGGGCAGAGCCTGCGGGTCCGTAGACTAAAGGGGTGACCCCGACCGCAACTAGTGCCGACGCGCCGATCGTTGTCGCGGTCGCTGACGGTTCGCCCGCAGCCGAGGCCGGAGTCATCGTTGGCGACGTGGTCCGGACGATCAATGGCGAGCGTCTCCGAGATGTCATTCAGTATCAAACGCTGGTGGACGAGCCCGAAGTGGAACTCGAGGTAGATCGCGGTGGGCTTGAACGCAGCTTCGTCATCGATAAGGCACCCGGCGCGCCATTGGGGATCGAAGTGCAGAGCGCTGTGTTCGACCAAGTTCGCACCTGCGATAACCATTGCTCGTTCTGCTTCATCTATCAACTGCCGCCAAACATGCGGAAGTCGCTCTATCTCAAAGACGACGACTACCGCCTGAGCTTTCTGTATGGGAACTTCACCACACTCACCCGCTTTACCGAGGCCGATCTTGAGCGAGTGATCACCGAGCGACTGTCGCCGTTGTTTGTGAGTATTCACGCCACCGACCCCGATGCCCGTTCGGCGATGCTTCGCAACCGTCGCGGCGCCATGAGCCTTCGTTGGCTCGACGCCCTTCTGGATAACGACATCGAGGTGCACGGTCAGGTGGTGGTCTGTCCTGGCGTCAACGACGGTGACGAGTTGGAACGAACCATGCGCGGCATCATGGATCGTTACGCCCAGCTTGCGTCGGTCGCGGTGGTGCCACTTGGTGTCTCCAAGTTCTCCCATGAGGAGACCATGCGTTTCCACACCGTCGAGGAAGCCCGCCGCGTGGTTTCGACGGTTGAGGCGTGGCAGGAGCGCTTTCACCGTGTCCTCGGTCGGCGACTGGTCTTCTGCGCGGACGAGTACTACCTGTTAGCACAGCAGCCCTTTCCCGAATCCGACGTCTACGAAGGATTCGAGCTCCACGAAGATGGCATCGGGATGGCCCGAACCTTCCAGCGCGAGTTCGACGGCGAGGTTGCCACTCCTACTGGCACCCAACCGGGCTTCTTCGCTTGGGTCGACGGAGCACCCGCACTGGCGTATCGGGCACCCCGGCTCACCGATGAGCAAGTATCAGAAGTGGGAACGACCCCGGTCACCTTGGGGTCAACTCGTCGTCCACCCGACCCCGAGACGCCCATCGGCGTGCTCACCTCGACCTACGGCGCCAAGGTCATCGCTCCGTATGTGGCATCGGTGCCCCACGCCAGGGTTGTTCCGGTTCCCAACGAGTTCTTCGGTGGGAACATCGGCGTGACCGGCCTCATGGTCGGCGAAGATCTGCAGCGAACCTTGGCCGCTGAGCCGGCGGGTCACCGATATCTGCTTCCCGATGTCTGTCTGTCCAATGGCGTCTTTCTCGACGGTCTCAGCCCCGAGGATCTCCCTCATCCGGTAGAGATCGTTCCAACAAATGGGATTGCGCTACGCGAAGCGCTGGCCGGATCCTCCAAACGAACAGTGGTGATGCAGCCGTGAGTATTCGACCAAAGGTAGTTATTGCGGGGCGCCCGAATGTGGGGAAGTCAACGCTGATGAACCGAGTCCTCGGTCGTAGAGAGGCCATCGTTGAAGAGCGCCCGGGCGTTACGCGCGATCGCAAGCAGGTTCCTGCCGAGTGGCAGGGACGCGAATTTGATCTCATCGACACAGGCGGCTGGCTCACCGGTGGATCCGCCATCGACATGAAGGTGTCGAAGCAGTCCGAAGCAGCCATCGCCGAAGCTGCGGTGATTCTGCTGGTGATCGACGCAACGGTCGGCGTTACCGATGAGGACGAACATTTCGTGCGGTTCATTCGACGACTTGACGTTCCGGTCTTCGTCGTCGCCAACAAGGTTGACGATATGAAGCATGCCGATGATCTTTGGGAGCTGATGAGCCTTGGCTTTGGCCAACCCTACGGTGTGTCAGCGCTGCATGGCAGGGGAGTGGGTGACTTGCTCGATGCGGTCACCGCCGAGTTTCCCGAAAGCGAAGATGTCGACGATGCCGCCGAAGAAGAGGAGCAGCGGATCTTTTCGATTGCCTTGGTTGGGCGTCCCAACGTTGGCAAGTCGACCCTGTTCAATCGGCTTATCGGTGATGAGCGCAGCGTGGTTCACGACATGCCGGGCACAACCCGCGACACCGTCGACACGGTGGTCGACAGTGAGCAGGGACCCATTCGGTTCCTCGACACCGCTGGAATGCGACGCCGCAGCAAGATCGACGAGGACACCGAGTACTACAGCGTCGTTCGAGCTCTCACCGCTGTCGACAAAGCGGACGTCGCTCTGCTCGTTATCGACGCATCCGAGGGTGTGACACACCAAGACCAGCGCCTAGCCGAACGGGTAGACGCCGCCGGTTGCCCGATCGTGGTGGTGCTGAACAAGTGGGACATCACTAACACCGAAGCAAAGCATCAGATCGCAGCGCAGTTAGAACGGAAACTGAGCTTTCTGCCCGATGTTCCCGAACACCGAATCTCTGCGCTGTCGGGCCGTGGCATCGATAAGTTGCTCCCGTCCCTCTTCCTTGCAATCGACGCCTACCAGACCCGAGTGCCCACAAAGAAGGTCAACGACGTTATCCGGAAGGCTCAGGTGGCTCACGCAGCTCCTAACGGCGCTCGGATTCTGTATGCCACCCAGGGCGCAACCGATCCACCAACCTTCACCCTCTTTACCAACCGGGCGATCGGGGACACGTACCTGCGGTACATCGAAAACCAGATTCGTGACACGTTTGACCTTGCAGGCACGCCGATCAAGCTTCGAGTTCGCGCCCGAAACTAGGTTGTACTCAAACCAGGATCTCGTTTACGCGCTGGCGCACCAACGGAAGCGTGTCGGTTTCGAACCACGGGTTCTTGGTTAGCCAGTGCTGATTTCGGGGCGATGGATGTGGAAGGACCACCTGTTCGGGAAGGTACTCGGCGAAGTTCGCCACCGTTTCGGTGAGCGTCTTCTTTCGTTGCGGCACGTATCGTTTCAGCGCGTAGGTTCCGATAATCACACTAAGGCGGTCCTCGGGCAGGTGGGCGAGCAATGGCTCGTGCCAGAGCGGAGCGCACTCGGGGCGAGGTGGGTTGTCGCCTGATCTGGCCGAACCGGGGTAACAGAAGCCCATCGGCACGAGTGCCACGATGTTGGGGTCATAGAACTGCTGGTCGCTAAGTCCGAGCCAGCGGCGAAGGGTTTTGCCGCTGGGGTCGTCCCACGGGATACCGGATTCGTGGACTCGCCGACCCGGTGCTTGACCGATGATGACGATCCGAGCAGATGGCCCAGCTTGAACCACAGGGCGCGGTCGGTGGGGGAGAGATTCAGCGCAAACGGTGCACGACGTGATGTCGGCCAGCAACGCAGTGAGGTCAGCGCTCATGAATCCAACGACGGGCGCGTTCGCCACGTAGCGCGGGAGGTGAGCGAGGGTTGGTTGCGGCCGCGCCAGCAACGCAGCAGGGGGCGTTTGGTGTGGCTCCCTGCAGGTGGCCGGAGCGACCCGACCGGAGTCGTGGGGATCGAGCCCAGTGATCGGTCCAACGACGGGCGCGTTCGCCACGTAGCGCGGGAGGCGAGCAGAGGCAATGAACTACGTATGGCGGATGACGAGGATGGCCACGTCGTCGGTGATGGGGCCGTCGCTGAAGTCGCGGGCTGCTTCCATCAGACTCTTGGCCAACACATCGACCCCGGCGGTGGGGTCGCGTCGGATGATTGAGGCGACGCCGTCTTCTCCGAAGAGCACACCATCGCGGCGAGCTTCGGCCAGGCCGTCGGTGTAGAGGACTGCGACGTCCTCAGAAGTCCACTGCACTTCGCGAGAGTGATAGACGGCCTTTGGGTCGAGCATGAGCAGCGGCCCAGTAGCACCCAGAGGGCGGACCTCTTGGTTGTGCCAGACGAAAGCGGCCGGGTGGCCCGCACTGGCATAGCGAAGTGACTCGGCTTCAACGTCGAAGACCAGAACGCAGAGCGAAATGAACTCTTCGCCCCGTTCGAGAACCGACATCTGCGTGTTCAGTTGTTCGACCGCCTGACCGGGATCTCGGAACTGCATGAGGAAGGTGCGCAGGAGATACTTGGCCTGAAGAGCGGTGATCGATGGTTCGATGCCGTGACCGGTGACGTCGCCGATGATGGCAGCAACACGATCGTTGTCGACTCTGAAGACGTCGAAGAAGTCACCTGCGAGCGCGCCGGCACCTGGGTTGTATTCCTGGCCGATCTCGAAGCCTTGAAGTTCGGGGAGGCTGTTGGGGGCCAGGCGGGCCGCCCAGTGATATGGCGCAAGGTTGGCTTGCTGGGTGACTTCTTTGGCCCGTTTCTCGATTTCGAACCGGTCGGCCGCAATGCGGCTTACCTCGTTGATGGAGCTGCGTTGGGCGATGGTCCTGGCCGACGGCACGGCCAGCAAACCGCTGAGGATGCCTGGCCAGAACGAGATGCCAACCGCAGCGAAGAAGGCGAGGAGGGCGCCGGTGGCGATTGCAATAAGACCAGCTTCGATGTCGCGCCGATAGTCGGCGTCGGCAAGACGCCAAAGATCGGACTCTGCACCTTCAGTAGCCAAACGATCAGCTAGCTGGCGGCGGCTTCGGGCTGCCCTGATCCAAAAGACTGCGGCGACGCCGCAGACCAGGGCGCCCAAGAAAGGCACCAAGCGTTCCATACATTTAGGCTAGTCGGTCATTTCCGGCGATGTTTGACTGATAGGCAATTCACTCTCGGTGGTTGTAGAAGGTGCTGGTTCAGTCGGCAATCGATCTCGAAGGCTCCCTACGGCTCCATACACTGGAGTAATGCCGTGGTGCGATACCTGTGACCAATACCGGGCCCCGACGGCACTTACCGCCGAAAAGACCTGCGCTACCTGCCAAAACGTGGTGGATATGGATGATGTGAAGGCCGAAGTGGGAGCGAAGCCCCCATGGCACTTCTGGGTCATGGTCGTGGCCCTGGTCGCGTATCTTGGCTGGCGAGCCATCGAGGCTGTTCTCTGGGCGGTCGGCTCGATTTAGACAGCCTGAGCTGGGCTTTTGTCATTCAGCTTGGCTTCAGGTTCGCCTACTAAGCTGCAGTCTTGGCGACCGAGGACTGGGTCGGGAGCCTCAACCGTGCGGCGGCGGCTGAGACCTGTTCGACCCATTCTCGGTTTCCAACCAAGTCATCACGCCGTCCGCTCTCCGCTGCGCATTAGCTGCCTGGAATGTTGCGGATGCCTGTGCGATACGACAGGTTGCCAGCCGAGTCGAATGCCTTCACATAGATCGAGATTGGACCCTCGGACAGGATGTCGATGCTGGTGGTGACCGTTGCGTCGATCGCTTCGCCCGTGTCCGCGTTGTACACCCGATAGCCGATCACGCCGATGTTGTCGGTGGAGGGCGCCCAACTGAGCTCGATAAGGCCAAACCCGATGCGGTTGTAGCTGATCGCTCCCGGAATGGACGGGCGATCTGGATCACCGATCCTGACTTCCTTGATGCCGGTACGGAACGACAGGTTGCCCTGTCCGTCGATGGCCCGCACATAGACCCGAATGGTCTCCTGGACATCGCGGTCAAAGGTGTAGCTGGGCTCATCGGAAGAGGCGATCGCTCGGTTCGTGTCAGCGTCGTACAACGCATATCGGATGAGGCTGCGATTGTCCGTGGAGGCTCCCCATCGCAGGGTTCGTCCGTTGGAATCGAGCTTGATGCCCGATGACGGGACGCTTGGACGTTCGTTGTCCACTAGTGGATAGTCCACCCAGCCGGTCCGGAACGACAGGTTGCCGGCGGCATCTTCCGCCTTCACGTAAAAACGGAAGTCGGCAGAGTTCACGTCGAAATCGGTGAAACTTGTAGACGTGCTTTCACCCAGTTCCTCATTGGTGTCGAAGTCGAACAATCGGTAGCGCACGACTGCCACATTGTCGGTGGAAGGGGCCCAGTTGATGACTCCGTCGTCGCCAACGAAGGGACGCCCCGGAATCGAAGGTCGCTCAGCGTCTGGGGCGGTCTGGGTGGTGAAGCGAGTGATGCCGGTCCTGAAACCAACGTTGAAAGAGGTGTCGACGGCTCGGACGTACACCTCGTAGGTTGTGTCGGGGCGGAGTCCCTCCAACGTACGTGTGTTGGTCGGCGAAATGTCGATGGTGCCGTTGACGATGACTTCGTAGAACTGAACGCCGACGTTGTCCGTGGACTCGCCCCAGTCGAGTGTCACGGTTGTCGCCCCCACGTTGGTGGCCACGACTCTGGAACTGGGTACCGAGGGGCGTTCGTTGTCGTCAATCTCCATCGCTCCAGCCGGCGAAGCGAACGTCGCGGTCAGTAGCACTCCGGCTAGTGCCGAATTTCGCAGTAGTCTCATAACACACATGACCACTGACAGTAGTGAGCCAACATTCGAACCTCGTCGTGAAAGTACATCTGCCCAGAGGCCGTTCATTCGGCGTTCGAGCCCTGGTCAACTAGGTTCGGTCCATGGAAATCGATCTGATGACCGGCTCGTCGACCTGGTCCGACATGGCCGACCTGGGTCAGAAGCTGCAAGGGGCTGGGTTCTCGGGCCTGTTGCTCACCGAGACGTCGCAGGTGCCATGGATGCAGATCACCGCGGCGGCGCTTGCTGCGCCCGAGCTTTCCTTTAGTACCGGCATTGCGGTGGCCTTTCCTCGGAGTCCTATGGTGTCGGCGTCGGTTGCGTACGAGATCGCCGGCAATACGGGTGGGCGTTTTCGGCTAGGTCTTGGCAGTCAGGTGCGAGCCCATGTGAAGAAGCGGTATTCGTCAGAGTTCAGCCAGCCGGCGCTTCGAATGCGCGATTACGTGCTGGCGGTAAAGGCGTGCTTTCGGGCTTTCAATCGCGAGGAACGACTCTCCCACGAAGGCGACTTTTACAACCTCAGCCTCCTTCCTCCGGACTGGACTCCGCCCGCCCACGACCATCCGATGAAGGTTGACATCTCTGCGGTTGGCCCAATGATGGTGCAGGTGGCTAGTGAAGTGGCCGACGGCATTCATGTTCACCCGTTCCACTCCATGTCCTACATTGAGAATCGCCTGCTCCCCGATGTTGCAAAAGCGACGGCCGCGGTTGGTCGGTCGGTGAGCGACATCGATCTGGTGGTACCGGTGTTTGCCTGTCCGGGCGATACGCCCGAGGAACGTCAGGCCTATACCGATGTCGCTAGGCGCCAGATTGCGTTCTACGGAAGCACCCCAAACTATGCGTTCCAGTTTGATGACCTCGGTTTCGAAGGGATGACCAGCCGGATCCGAGCCAAGATGAAGGCTGGGGAGCTGGACACGATGGGTGAACTCATCGATGACGAGATGCTCGACGCGTATGCCTTGATTGCCCCCTGGGATGAGATGGCCGACAAGCTCCTCGAGCGATACGGGGCGTCAGCCGCTCGCGTCGTGATGTACCTCGGGGAAGACGCCATGAGGAACGACCCAGCCCACCTCGGCAAGTGGAGCGAAATCGCCCGTGCTGTAAGGGCCAACTAGTTCGCGACGACTTGTATGTGGCGCATGCTGAACCGGGCCCTCTTCAAGAAAGGCGCAGTTGAGCTATCTCGTCGGGCTAGCAGGATTTGAACCTACGACCTCCGCACCCCCAGTGCGGCGCTCTACCAAGCTGAGCCATAGCCCGTCAGTTTGGAGAGTTGAGCTTAGCACCGCAAACGCGCTCCACTACGCTTGTTTCCCATGTGTGGTCGGTTCGTCGCAACAGCTCCTCCAAGCGAGCTCGCAGACTATTTCCAGGCGGTCTTGAACGAGACGGTCGTAAACGCCGATCTGGAGCCCAGCTACAACGTCGCCCCGACGAATGCGGTCCATGCGGTGCGGGCCAATGACGGCCACCGCGAGATCGACACGATGAAGTGGGGGCTCGTGCCGTCGTGGGCCAAGGACCCCAAGATCGGCTCGAAGATGATCAATGCGCGAGCCGAGACGGTGGCCTCCAAGCCAGCGTTTCGTAGCGCGATCAAGAAGCGTCGTTGCCTTGTGCCGGCGACCGGCTTCTATGAATGGCACAAGATCGAAGGCCAGAAAGCCAAGCAGCCGTACTACATCACCCGGGCCGATTCTGAACCCGTGGTGTTTGCTGGCTTGTGGGAGGCGTGGAAACCCAAGCCCGACACCGAAGCGTTCGACCGGGCGGTAGAGGAGGGCGGCGATCCTGAGAATTTGCCGTGGCTCATTTCATGCACCTTGATGACCACCGACCCCAACAAGGAGATGAAGACGATTCATCACCGCATGCCGGTGCTTATTCCGCCGGGGGACTGGGACCGGTGGCTCGACCCGACCAACGGGTATGACCAGATCGAAGATCTGCTCGTGCCCGGGCCCGATGATCTCCTGAAGCTGACTCCGGTGACCACCCGTGTCAACAGCGTGCGCAACAAGGGTGCTGAGCTCATCGAACCGGCCGAGCTCTCGTGAGTCAAAGTCCACTACGACGGCGCGTTCGGCGGCGCTTTACCGCGATTCAAGCTCGGTTGGACGCCGGCGCGGGTGATCGCTGGATCCCGTACGTGATCGGAGCGTTCCTCAGCCTGGTCTTGTCGGTCGTGAGCGTGAGCCGTTTGAACAACCTGGAGATGGGGCCTGACCTCGCAGGATTCTCTCAGGCGGTCTGGCTGATCAGTGAAGGGTTGTCGCCCAATTCGACCCTGCTCGGAGAAGGAGTGCATCTGCTGGAGCTGCGGTGGTCGTTCTTCCTGTATGTCTTCGCAGTACCCGCCATGCTGTTGCCTTCCTCGTGGGTGTCGGTGCCTCAGTTGTTGTTGATCGGTCAAGCGATCGCCATTGGGCTTGCGGTGGTGCCGATCTGGAAACTGTGTCGCTCGGTCGCTAGCTTGCGCGTCGGCGCGGCCACCGCCGTGTGCGCTGCGTATTCTCTTCACCCTGCGACTCAAGCGATTGGAACCGTCGATTTCCATCCCGAAGCGCTGGCTCTGCCAGCGTTGCTGTCGATGGTGTACTTCGGTTCGGCCAAGCGGTGGATTCCATATTGGGTATCGGTTGCCACGGTGCTGCTTGTCCAGGCCGATCTCGGTTTGGTTATCGCAGTCTTTGCCCTTCTCGTGCTGGGCAACGCCGATCGGTCGACCGGACTGTGGACCTTGGGAATCGGCCTCGTGTGGTCCTTGGGTCTTCTGTTGGTGGCGCAACCTCTGGTTGGCGAGACGGGAGTGATCGGCGGCGTCTACGGGGAGTACGGCGATTCCTTCGGCGATGCGCTTTTGGAGATCGTGTCGAATCCGATCGACTTCACGGGCGACCTTTTCGGCCGAGAGAACCTGACGTTGTTGTTGAGCCTCCTGACACCAATGCTCTTCCTGCCGTTGCTGTCGCTGCGGCATCTGCTGCCGGCGATTCCCGCCGTAGGTCTCCTCCTCATTACACAAACGTCGGGTTCAACGAGCGGCATTGCGCCCATTCTTGCCTTCGTGATGGTGGCGTCGGTTTTTGCGCTCAACCGCCTCGGCGACCTCGGCGTCGATCGAGTGTTCGTTGACCCTCGCCTTCTGGCCGCCCTCGTTGCGGTCGCATCGCTGCTGTTCGTAACGCAATCCCCACTGTCGATCTATGAGAAACCGTGGCAATTGAACACTCGCGACGAAGCCGATCAGGCGCTGCTGGACGCCGCGGCACGAATCGACCCCACGTGGCCGGTCCGAGCCTCGACCAACGTGCTTCCGTTTCTGTCCGAACGTCGATTTGCCTACCCGTTGGCCGATGAAGAGCCCACCGTTGCGGCGGTGGTGTTCCGCTCCCGGGCGGTTCTCATCGATCAGCGCACCCTCGACCAACCGCTGAATGAACAGCAGCGGGTCGCATTTTCTGAACAAATGGCCACGCTGGGATTCAATCTGGTCAACCCCGAGGGCGACGGCTCGGTCCTGTTGTATTTCCGACCCTAATGACCGACCCCGCCACCAAAGGTTCACTACCGCCATTAACCCGTGAGGAGATCCTCACCTGGCCCAACCTGTTCACGTTCATGCGCCTGCTGTGCATTCCTTTGTTTGTATGGCTGCTTTTCTCTCAGAACAATCGGGCGGGGTCGGCATGGATGCTGTTCATTCTCGGCAGTACCGATTGGGTCGACGGCTACCTGGCTCGCAAGCTGGATCAGCGGAGCGAGTTCGGCGCGTTGTTTGACCCCGCCGTCGATCGGCTGCTTTTTCTCGTCGCGGTGCCGAGCATCATGATCGACGGCGCCATGCCGGTGTGGGTAGGCGTTGCGTTGCTGGCCCGTGAAATCATCGTGGCCGCAGGTGCGTTGTATCTGGGTGCCAAGAACGTTGAACCGTTCGCGGTGTCGTGGGAAGGAAAGACGGGAACCTTCCTTCTGCTGTTTGCGGTACCAGCGTTCCTTGGAGCGAACAGCACCCTGTCGTATGCATCTGTACTGGAGGTATTGGCTTGGGTTGCTGCCATTCCCGGTCTCGCCTACGGATACTACGCAGCGTTTGGGCAGTACCTTCCCCAAGCGAGGGCCAGTCTCGGCTAAGTTTGCTGGTCATGAACGTTCCTGGCGATCTTCGTTATTCCTCAGACCACGAGTGGGTGCGCGCCACCAGCGACACCACCGCTGTTGTTGGCATCACCGACTATGCCCAAGACGCACTCGGCGATGTCGTTTTCGTCGATCTTCCCGACGTCGGCTCAACCGTGTCGGTGGGAGATTCGATCGGCGAAATCGAATCGACAAAGTCGGTTTCTGATGTCTATTCCCCGCTCACAGGCACCGTCACTGAAGTGAACGGCGATCTGGCAGACACTCCCGAGAAGGTGAACTCTGACCCTTACGGTGAGGGTTGGATGTTCACCATCGAGTTCTCCGACGGTTCGGGTCTCGATGGTTTGATGGACGCCGCCGCCTATACCGAGCTTTCCGAGGGCTGATAGTCCGTGGCTGCGTCCTGTTCCTCCTGTGGGTATGACAACCCGCTTGGTGCCAACTTCTGCTCGTCATGTGGCGAGCAGTTGCGTGCTGCGGTGGACTCTGAGACCGAACGAATCACGATCACCGACCTTGGATCCACCGACCCGGTGCCCGCGCGAAATGCTGCGGTCTTGGTGGTACGGGAAGGGCCCAAGCGGGGGAGTCGAATTGCGTTGGACGCTGATTCGATCTCGATCGGGCGGCAGGAGAACAGCGACATCTTCCTCGACGACATCACCGTGTCAAGAAATCATGCCGGTCTTACCCGGACCGCCGACGGGTTCTCGGTGTCGGACAATCGCAGCATGAACGGAACCTACGTCAACAAAAAGCTGGTGGAACAGGCGAACCTTGTCGATGGAGACGAGCTCCAGATCGGCAAATTCAAGTTGGTATATCTGGAGTTGGGGGCTGACGCATGAGCCGCGTTCGAGATCATTGGTCGATCGGAGAGGTTCTATCTCTCCTGCAAGATGAGTTCCCGGAGGTCACGATCTCTAAGATCCGGTTCCTCGAGAGCCAAGGGTTGATCGATCCCGAGCGAACCGGCTCGGGCTATCGGAAGTTTGCCGATGTCGACTATGACCGCCTGTACTGGATCTTGGAGCAGCAGCGCGACCATTACTTGCCGCTGCGCGTGATTCGGGACCGTCTTGAAGAGGGCCAAGAGATTGGGGCGGCCCCGCGGCGCAGTGATCTTCGAATTGGTGACCGCATCGCCGAGCCAGCCGAAGAAGTCGGCGACAGCGTTGTTGAGTCTCAGACCGG
Source organism: uncultured Acidimicrobiales bacterium (assembly GCA_938029215.1). Classification (GTDB taxonomy): domain Bacteria; phylum Actinomycetota; class Acidimicrobiia; order Acidimicrobiales; family SZUA-35; genus JABDIY01. Next base: position 49,431 of record CALHFG010000080.1, read on the forward strand.
CGAGGTTGACGGGGATCCCGAGGCTGGCCTCGACGGTTCTTTTTCAGACGTGTTGGCTGAGGTTGCTGCGCCGGTGACAGCCGACGACCAGGCCCACCCGGTACGCGACGAAGGTTCTAATGCGTTGGCAGCTGCGATGGGGGCTCAACCCTACGACCAGACCGCCGAGCCCGAAGCTGTCGAGCTCACCGTCATCGATACCGATGTTCCGGCCGAACAAGTGGTGCAGGTCGACGGACCAGAGATTGCGATGATCGACACCGATGAACCCGCTCCCGAGATCGCCGACGTGGCTCAGCCCGATGTTCATGACCAGACCGAAGATCATCAAGAACAGCCCGAGCCTGTACCCGACGATCCCCAACCGGCGGCTGAGGAACCCGAGTGGATCGCTCCCGAAGATCCGGTTGCGCCCGACTCTGAGCCCATCATCATGACCGAAGCCGTGGCGGCGAAACTCACAATGGATTCTGAGGATCAGAGCCCTCCCGACCAGGAAGGCACCGAGCCTGTGCCAGAACGCAAACCCGCTCCCCGTCTTCTCGGAACTCGCTCCGAGAAACCCCGACCGGTTACCAAGACCACGAGCGAGGCGCTCAAGCCGCCACCACGTCCGTCGCTACCTGGGTCGTCGGTCGCGTTGACCCGCGAGGAGCTCGCTGAGCAAAGCGGAACGACTCCGGGCATGATCGCCGAATTGGAGAAGTACGGGATGGTGAGCCCCCGTCAGGTGGGGGGATCGGTCCTGTTCGACTCCACTGCGCTCACCGTTGCTCGCCTGGCGGTCCAGTTCGGGCGGTATGGCTTGGAACCTCGTCACCTCAAGACCTTCCGCTTGGGGGCCGAACGCGAAGTCGCGCTGCTCACCCAGAGCATTGGTCCGACCCTGAAAGCCAACAATCCCGAAACTCGCCGCCGTTCCTATGACACGCTGCATGATCTTGCCGAACTTTCGGCCAGTCTTCGATCGATCATCGTGCGGGATTTGGTGGCTGATCTAGAGCCCGACGGCTAGCGTGACTGCTATGGCAGTCGAGATGGAACTGGTCGGGGTCAAAGTCCGTATGCCGGCTACAACCCCGGTACTCATTTTGCGTGAAGTAGAGGGCGACCGCCGGTCTGTTCCGATCTTCATCGGTGGTCCCGAAGCGCACGCTATCGACCTCGCCATCAGCGAAACCGTGACAGCCCGGCCTATGACTCACGACCTGTTTACCGATGTGGTCAAAGGACTCGGGGCGTCGTTTGACCGAGTGGTGGTCACCAAGCTCATCGACGGCACGTTCTACGCCGACCTCATTGTGAAGACCGCCGACGGAAGCGAAACAACGTTCTCGGCTCGACCCAGTGACGCGGTAGCTCTGGCCGCCCGTACGGGCATTCCCATTTTCGCTGAAATCGACCTGATCGACGAGGTTGGTTTCGTCGATGAAGCCGACGAAGAGTCAGCCGACGAGGACCTCTTGGTCGAAGAGCTCCGCGAGTTCCTCGACGAAGTGAACCCCGAAGACTTCAAATAGCAACCGGGCGGGCCCGAAGGGCGATGTCAGTTGTTTATGGCGGTGGTGGGGCGAAACGGGCGGCGTGGATCGGTCCGAGGGGACTCTTCCACCTCCACCGGTCGCAACTGCACGATGGCCGTATCGATCTCGCTCTTGACCCCCGACAGCGGGAGGATGTTGAGAACCCCTTGGCCAGCCTTGAGGATGTCGATCAGTTCTTCGCCGTTTTGCACAACAACTGATCGGTTGCCGTTGATCACGAGGTTGGCCGAAGCCACGTCGGTTCCCAGGTCATCCCGCAGGTAGTCAAAGACTTCGCGAACCATTTCGAGCTTCAGACCTGCATCGAGCAGCGTCTTGATGATCTTGAGTTCCAGCAGGTCCTTGTAGCTGTAGGCCCGTCGCGAGCCCGAACCGGCTGCTTCGGAGACAGATGGCTTAATCAGGTCGGTGCGGGCCCAGTAGTCGAGCTGGCGGTAGCTGATGCCGACAATTTCGGCCGCTTTCTTTCCGCTGTAGTGCTCTTTGACTGTCATTGCCGCTGCTCCTATTACGTCCACGTAATTACCACGATGTGAATAAGCCGTTTGGCTGACAGTACGCTCGGCTGGCAAGCGCGGTCAACATCGCGGCCGCAACTAGTAGTCAAATCGTCACATAGGGAAGTGATCGCTCCGAATGACTGAACCGAGGCAAGCACTGGCGATTGCGGAAGAAGTGCTGGGTATCTCGCTGGAAGGAGCAGAGGCGACGCTCATCGGCGCCGAACTTGGAGTCTTTTCAACGGTCTATCGCGTTTCGGGGGACTTCCCGTCTGTGGTGGTCAAATTGCCACGGTCCGGACCCAATGGTGATGCCGCTCGATCCATGGGTGCCTATGAGCGGGAGCAGGTCGCATACGAGCATTTACTGATCGAGGGTCTGCGGGTACCAAAGTGCTTCGGTGTCGCCCAGACCGCTCATGGCCCGGCTTTTGTGCTGGAAGATTTGTCGAGTTTTGGTGCCGTCGACCAGATCGACGGACTCGCTGCGACCGAGGCGATGGCGATCGTCGATCCGCTGTATGAGTGTCATGCTGCCATCTCGGTTGAGGCTGCCCTTGCGCACCGAGTGAGGTCGATCACCCCTCGAGCCTTTGATCCTGACGCCTTGCGTCGAGGGCTAGAACTGGTTCCAAACCGAGCGGTGTTTGAGAACCTGTTGTCTCAGCGATCCGAGCGCATCGAGGCGTTCGCCGCCCTGGAAGATCCGGTGGTCTGTCACGGTGATCCCCGAGCCGACAACCTGGTGATTTCGCCGTCGGTGAAACTCTTCGACTGGCAGCAAATCGCGGTGCAGGCGGGCGAAACCGATTTGGCGTGGCTCGCGGCCACCAGTTTGGAGCCCAGGGTTCGGCGATCGTGCGAGGGCGACATCGTGAGCCGGTACGCGCTTCGTACCAATCGCAGCTTCGATCGGGCGTGGGATCGCTATCAGAAGTCCATGATCGTACCCGGGTTGGCGGTTCTGATGCTGGCGCAGCGGCGGGCCGAGGGGCGCCTTCAGAAGCTGGTGGAGGTAAGCATCGAGCGGATTGCGTCAGCTGTAACCGATCACTTCGGTTGAGTGTCCTCGGTGTCGGATTCAGCTGCAGTCTCGATCTCGACGATTGGGTTGGCCAGGAGCGCTCGGTTCTTGCCCATGCCCTTGGCTTCGATGAGCGCTCGGTCGGCGAGGTCCAGTGTTTCGGCGCTCGTGGCGCCCTCGTTGTGGAGCGCAACGCCAGCGGACAGCGTGGTGTGGTCGGCGGTCTCGGCCCAGCCAACGACAATGCGTTCGGCAACGGTGAGCGGGTCGGCGAATGCCTGACGGGCAACGATGAGGAACTCGTCCCCGCCGAGACGGGCGCTGGTATCGCTGTCACGCAGCGTCGTTTTGAGGTGCTTGCTCAGCATCCGCAGAACCTCATCGCCGGCAGCATGGCCGAAGGTGTCGTTGACTTTCTTGAACCCGTCGAGGTCGAGCAGCACGACGGCGTCACCGGCGGCCAGAGAACGAAGTAGGCGGTCGGCATGGCGTCGATTTCCCAGATCGGTCAGCGGGTCGATCAAGGCTCGGCGATTCAGTTGATCGATGATGTAGAGGTGACCGATGGCAATAGACACGCTGTTTTGGAAGATGTAGGCCATGTCGATCACAAACTCGTGATCGGTTGACTTGACGGGGTGCATCAATACCGCGCCAGCGGGAGTCCCGTCGTCGGTCGGCAGCGGGATGAGCAGAATCTGGCCGTGACGCTCGGTGGACACAAGCACTGGATCGGAGCCGTTGACCGCATCGGCGATGAGTTTTGCGGCGGTCGCTTCGGGCACCGCGTTTACCGGCGCTCCTTGGGTAACGGTGAAGATTTCGCCCGTAGCGTCGCGCATGACGACCGTGGCTCGTTGGGCGCCGAAGGAATCGATGGCGGCATCAGCGATCTGGGTGCTGGCTTCTTCGAGGGTTGACGGTCGCCGAAATTGTTTCAGCACCGCGCTGAGCCGATCGAGCTCGGAGAGGCGCCGGTCGTTTCGGTCGCCTACCTCGGTGGTCTTGGTAGTGAGGTACGACACGAGCTCGGCCACCAGTGCCAGCGCAGGAACCGCGACCACCGGCAACGCCAGGGTGATGTCTTCGGGGTCGGCCTGGCGGGCCAGCAACAACAGGACCAGAACGAGGGGCGCAGCGGCGAGGGCAACGCCGGGAGGCGACACAAAACCTACGTAGATCAGGATGAATGCGGCAACCAGGGTGAGTCCCACGATGCCAGCAGCGGTGTCGACGACACCGCCGAACAGAACGGCGGCCATCGTGGCTTCCGCAACCAGGATCGGTGGAATCAACCGAAAGGAAGGTCGCCGGGTCACAAGACCGGAAATGATCGTCGCGGCTCCTGCCGCTACCAGCAGGATGCCGATTATCCCCATCGCGGCCCGCTCGCCGGACGACCGATCGCCAAAGATTAGGTTGAGGAGTGCGAGGAGGGCGGACGCGACGAACAATGTTGCTGCCGCCGCCTCAATTCGCCTCGTCCAGAATCTTTCCGCCACGCTCACTCCGTGTCTCGACCCCAAAACTACGGCATCTGCCGTTGAATAGCCGGGAGGGTCTGACTCATTAGGGTGCCTTGCCCACACAGAGTGACTGAATGGGCAAAGCTGCGGGTCATCAGATCAGGCGATGTCGTCATCGGTGAACAGGGTTCCGATGTGACTGGCATCGTTGAAGCTCCGGATGATCCAGTCGGCGGGCGTTCGAACCAGCTCGGTGATCGATCCGTTCCGGGCACCAGACAGACGGAATGCGTTGACTTGGAGGGCGTGGCCGACCGCCGCTCCGATGACTCCGCCATGGCAGAACACCGCAACGGTCTGGTCTACATGGTCTCGATGTATCTGATCAAGTGCCCCCACCACTCGCTCGGTGAGCTCCAAGTTGGTCTCCGCACCAGGTAGTTCGCCCCACTCTTTACTGGCGCGCACGGCTTGAACCGCCGGATGGTCCTCTTCGGACATCACCCGAAATTGGCCTCCTTCACCGATTCCCAGGAAGATTTCTCGTAGATCGGCAACGATCGTGACATCCAGGCCGTTACGGGCGGCCAGGGGAGCAGCTGTTTGTTGGGTTCTGGTGAGCGTTGAGGCATACATCGCATCGAAGTGTTCGCCCGCCAGCCGTTCTGCTACCCGCTCGGCTTGCGCCAGCCCTCGCGGCGAAAGATGTGGGTCGCCATGGCCATCGATCAGGTCGAACGGCACGCCCTTTACCGCTGGCATCGACTGTCCGTGACGAACCAGGACCAGCCGGGTGGAGCCAGGAGGCGGGGTGAACTCGAACTGGGGATAGGTCTTGGGTACGTTCTCGTCAGATGTAGCCATCGATCGCCACCGTAGTGATGAGCGCCCGGCTTGGCTCGGATTCAGCACAATCGGGACACGCTCCGACACCGGTGGCCCAACGGCGTCAAACGTGCTGCTGCTAGTTCCGAGCCTCAGCCATCTAGCGGCCGTAGTTGTTTCGCAGAATGAATTCCTCATTGAGGGCGACCCAGCGAACGACGCTTCCCCGATCGAGTTGATCAGTCTCCATGAGGTTCAGCCAGTAGGCGAAGCCGTCGGGGTCAGCCGGGCGGCCCAACATGTTCTGATACACCCGTGCAAGATACGCCTCGTGGTCATCGCCAGGAATGTCCTCGTAGAACTTCACAAACTCGGTCTGAAGCGGGTCGGAGAAGTAGGCCGTGATCTGATCGATCGTCTGACCCTGGGCGTGCACCTCGAGGATCCAGTAGCGGGCGCCCCCAAGATCGGGTTGGCGATTGAAGAAGGCCGGGTAGAGCCGGAGAATTTCGCCGTGGACGATCGGGTCGAAGTCAACGGCATTGACGAATTCTTCGAACGTTGTTGCGGCTTCCATTGTCGAGCCTGGGACCGGTTCGAGTTCGGTCCAGTCGTATGGATTCACCGACGGAATCGGGTTGCTGTCCCTCCAAAGAAAGCCGTCCGTGTGGCCGTTGAGGTCGTCGGCCACGAGGTTCGTTGCCGAACTCTGGAACAACACCGAATTCCCATCAGCGGTGATGACCGGAGTTGAGGCGTCGCTGTTTCCAGATGCGGTCAGGCTTGTGAACGTGTTGCTGGGTTCGTCCCAGACGACCACGGTCTGGCTTGATGCCTGCGAGGTGACGTTGGTGGCCAGGTTGGTTGCAGTTGTGGAAAACGCAATCCGTTGGCCGTCGGCCGAGATGGTTCCGCCGTTGCTGTGGTTGTTGCCCTGGACGGTGAGGTTGGCAAGCCCGGTTACGGCATCCCACAGAAATAGGTCGTCGCGCTGGTTCAGGTCGTTGTCGACGAGGTTCCAGGCTCTGGATGTAAAGGCGACCCGCGTGCCGTCGGCGTTTACTGAGGGGAGGAACGAACTCTCGACGGCTCCGGGCGTCAGAGAAGCGATCTCCTCACCTCCGGTCTCACCCCGCTTACTCCAAAGAAAGATGCCAGAGATTCCGTCCCCGGGCGCCCCGCCGAAATCGGGAGAGGTCGAGGCGAAGACAACGTGATCACCCCACTCGGAGATTTGGGGGTGGACTCCGAATTCGTTGCGTCCCAGTGTGATTTGGTCGCTTGCCGACAAGTCGTCGAGGTCGAGCCGCCATATCTGGCCCTCGACGCTGGCGGCGAGGTAGCGACCTGTGCCCGACAACGACACATCGCTTACATCTTTCCCGGTTGCATAGATCGAGTACGCGGACCCGGACTCAACGTTATGGATGAAGAGGTTGAAGAACCCGTCGTTGGTGCCATCGCTCTGATTCGTGGCCAAGGAGACGAAAGCAATCGTGGACCCGTCGGCCGAAATGTGGGGCTCGTACGAATGGTCGTCGAAGTCCTCCGTGATGTTGTCGATTACGCCCGTCGCGGTGTCGAGGAGAAAGATGTCGTTCTTTCCGTTGATGTCCCCGGGCGTCAGGTTTGAAGCTGTGGATCCAAAGACGACATAGCGCCCATCTCGTGAAATGCTGTACGCAAGAGTGGCGCCGTTGCCGAGCCCCGTGATGTTCGCCAGCGTGCCATCGAGGCCCGAAAGGTCCTGGGCCGCAACGAGCGAAGTCGACGCCAGCGGGACCAGAGCGGTAGTCATGAGAAGAGCCAGAGCGAGTGACCGGATGCGATGTGTCGGTGCCATACCGACCACGAAGGTATAGGTCTCCGAATTACTGGACCATCGGTGATAACACTCACCAAGAGCATCACGTGGTAGTCCCAATGACGCCCGTCTTTGGCACACTGGGCGGCAGTGAATACAGCGAAAAGCCCCCGTGTCCGTGAACTGTGGAATGACCGGGTGGAGGATCCCCACGCCTGGCTCGAGGACCCTGAGTCAGAAGAAGTCTTGACGTTCCTCGAAGTTGAAAACGCCAAGGTGGCGGAAGTGGTCGATACGTTCGCCGGGCTGAAGGAATCGATCTTTAACGAAATCAAAGAGCGCGTGCAGGAAACCGACCTCAGCGTTCCCATCAAAAAGGGTCCTTGGGAGTACTACGGACGCACCGAGGAGGGCAAGCAGTACGGCCTGCACTGCCGACGACTAGCGCCGGTTGACGGTGGCGAGCCGGGGCCCGAGGTTGTGGTACTCGACGAGAACGAGCTGGCCGCAGGGCACGACTATTTCGACATGGGGGTCTTCGACATCTCCGAGGACCATTCGATGTGTCTGTATGGCGTCGATACCGATGGTGATGAGAAGTACGAACTGTTCCTGCTTCATATCGAGACCGAAACGACCGAACCGCTCGGAATAGCAGGCGTGACGTCGGGATCGGCCTGGGACAACGCTGGCATGTCCTTCCTCTATGTGCGCCCCGACGAAACTCAGCGTCCGTTCCAGGTCTGGCGTCACGTTCTCAACACCGACGCTGCGTCGGACACCCTGGTTTTCGAAGAACCCGACCCGCAATTCTTTCTTGGGTTGGGAAAAGAGCGCGACGACAGCTACGTCCATATCGGGCTCGGGTCAGCCATCACCGATGAGACGATGTTGATTCCGGCGGACGACCTCACCATCCCGCCGGTTGTCGTTCAGGCCCGGTCATTCGGAATTGAATACAGCATCGGTCACCGCACTGCCACCAACGGCGAGAGCCGCTTCTTCATGCACACCAATCGGGGTGCACAGAACTTCCGGTTGCTATCGGCTCCAGCGGACGTCGTCGCCTCCGGCAGGGCAACCGAAGCCGATTGGACCGAAGAGGTCCCGCATCGCTCAGAGGTAACGCTGGCCGGGTTCGACATATTCAAGCAACACATGATTCTCGTTGAGCGCAGCCATGGACTATTGCAATTGAGAATTCGTGATCTCGACGCTGGTACCGAGTACGTCATGGAGCAACCCGAGGAGGTCAGCTCCGTCTATCCCGGGGCCAACCCGGATGCCAACGTGACCTCCTTCCGATATGTGTACGCCAGCATGGTCACCCCGCCCATGGTTTGTTCGTATGACCTCCTAACCAAGGAACGAACTGTCCTCAAGCAGACACCGGTTCTCGGGGGATTCGATTCCGACACATATGAAACCGATCGCATCTGGGCGACCGCCGCAGACGGAACCAAAATTCCAATTGTCAAGGTATGGCGGAAAGATCGAGGTGAAGGTCCTCACCCCTGCGTGCTCTATGGCTACGGCGCCTACGAAGCGGCCATGGATCCCAGCTTCTCGGTGGCGCGACTCTCGCTGCTCGACCGGGGTTTCACGTTCGCCATTGGCCACGTTCGGGGCGGCGGCGAGATGGGTCGCTCATGGTACGAAGCAGGCAAATACGAGAACAAGGTCCGCAGCTTTACTGACTTCGAAGCGTGTGCTCGCGAGCTCATCAGCCAGGGCATCACGTCGGCGCCCCAGCTGGCAATCCGCGGCGGCTCGGCCGGCGGCCTGCTAGTCGGCGCGGCCCTCAACCTCGACCCATCGTTGTTCGGTGCGGTCGTGGCCGAGGTCCCATTCGTCGATGTCATCAACACGATGGTCGACACCACCCAGCAACTAACCGCAATCGAGTGGGACGAGTGGGGAAACCCGCTGGAGTCCGAAGAGATCTATCGGGCTATGAAGAGCTACAGCCCATACGAGAACGTCGTC
>CALHFG010000081.1 GCA_938029215.1 uncultured Acidimicrobiales bacterium
AGCGACTACGCCCGAACCGCCTACATGAAGGGCCTGTCGCCCTCCACCGTTATTCGCAAACACGTGTTGCGGAACGCGCTACAGCCGACCGTTGCCGTCACTGGTACGCAGATGGGGTACCTCTTCGGCGGACTGGTAGGACTGGAACGGGTGTTCAACTATCCGGGTCTCGGCAACTTGATTCTGAAGGCCGCCCTCGCCCCCGATCTGCCGCTGCTGCAAACCGGTGTGCTCGTCGTGGCCGTCATCTTCATGTTGGCAACGCTCACCTCTGACCTACTGATCGCCTGGATGAACCCCCGGGCCCGACTGACCACGGAGGGCTGACATGACTGACATCGCAAACAACATCGATCCCGATGACCTTGAGCCCGACGCCGTTCCAATGGCAACGGCTCCTGCCCAGGACCGCAAGACGGTCCGCCAGGAGCAACGCAAAGAGTTGTTCCGTGACCCTTCGTTCCTCATCGGTTCATTCGTGCTGGGGTTCTGGGTACTCTGCAGCATCGCTCCGGGGCTGCTGGCCCGACAGGGAGAGAATGACCCGGTGATTCTCGACGACGGGACCTTCCTGGCTCGTACCGGGCCCGATGCCAACGCATGGTTTGGTACCGACAACGCTGGCCGCGACGTGTACTCCCGTGTGATCTATGGTGCGTTCGACGTACTCACCGTCGCGCCGATAGCGGCGGCTATTGCGGTGGCGGCCGGTGCCATGCTCGGGCTCATCATGGGGTACTACCGAGGCTGGGCAGACGAGATCATTGGTCGAATCAGCGAGGCGGTGCTGTCCCTCCCTGTCATCCTGCTGGCCATCCTGGTGCTTGTGGTGTTCGGAACATCCAGCATCGTGATCGTGCTCACCGTTGCTGCGCTGTTCACCCCGGTGGTGGCCCGAACGGTGAGAAGCGCGGTATTGGCCGAAGCCCAACTCGATTACGTGACCTCAGCCAAACTTCGGGGCGAGCCATCGTGGTTCGTGATGACCCGAGAAATTCTTCCGAACATCACCAACGTGCTCGTGGTTGAGTTCACGGTCCGGGTCGGTTACGCAATCTTCACCGTCGCCACGCTGGCGTTCCTGGGGTTCACTTCCGATGCAACCTCGCCCGCATGGGGTAACGACATTGCATCGACCTACACCCTCATCAACTCAGATCAGTGGTGGCCCACCATCTTCCCGGCCATCGCAATCGCATCCCTGGTGATCGCCGTCAACCTGATCGCCGACTCTCTCGACAAGGCCTTCTCCTCATGACCGATACGCACATCGAATCACTTAGCGATACCCCGATCGATCGGGGCGATCCCAAGACCGCAGCGCTGGCGGTCGAGAACCTCCACATGGCCTACATGGTCCGCGGCAAGCCTCGCGAGGTCCTTCGTGGTGTCACCTTCCAGGTCCGCCCCGGCGAGGCGTTCGGTTTGGTCGGCGAGTCCGGTTGTGGCAAGTCCACCACCGCCTACGCCGCACTCCGGTACATGCCGGGGAACGGTCGGATCACCGATGGGCACGTGCTCGTGAACGGTGCCGACGTTACCGAGATGTCCAACAAGGAGCTGCAGAACTTCCGGGCCACCGAGGCATCGATGGTCTATCAGGACCCGGTGCAGGCCATGAACCCGTCGATCAAGATTGGTGTTCAGGTTGCGGAGTGCTTCACGATTCTCGGACACGACAAGGACGTCGCCGCTGACAAAGCGCTTGAGGCCCTCAAGAAGGTCCACATCGCCGCCCCCGGCAGCGTGCTGGACCGTTATCCCCACCAGCTCTCGGGTGGAATGCTGCAGCGGGTTGTGATCGCAATGGGTCTAGCGAAGGACCCCCGCCTGCTAGTACTCGACGAGCCCACCACCGGCCTCGACGCCACGGTAGAAGCCGAGGTGCTCGATCTCGTCCGTGAGCTCCGCAACGAGACTCAGGCTGCCGTTCTTCTCATCGCTCACAACCTTGGCGTTATCCGCACCATGTGTGATCGAGTGGGCGTGATGTACGCCGGCAAGATGGTTGAGGAAGCCACGGCTGACGATCTCTTCGAACAACCGCGTCATCCCTACACAATTGGCTTGATGAACGCGATTCCTCGAGCAGGTTTGCGAAAGACCGACCGAGCCCTCTCCACGATTCCCGGCAACATGCCCAGCATTGGAACCGAGCTTCCCACGTGTGTGTATGTCGATCGATGCCCGCTGGCATCGGATACCTGCCGTACCGTGGTGCCTCCGCTCGTAGCCCTGAGCGATGGCCGCTGGACCCGCTGTCATCACAGCGACCAGGTCGATGCCATCACCGAGCCCGAGGCCGTGGCGCAGGAACACTCCGTTTCCGACGAGCGTGTCATCGAGCTCGAAGGCGTTTCCAAGACCTTCCGTCAAAACGGCAACGACATTCCAGCCCTGGTATCGGTCGACCTCGGATTCGCGGAAGGTGAAACTCTCGGTCTGGTGGGCGAGTCCGGTTCGGGTAAGTCGACCTTGGCCAAGACCATGCTGGGAGTTCATGGGCCCGACGCGGGCAGCACGATCACCCTCGATGGCAAGCCCATGAAGGGTAAGGCCACCGACCGTCGCGACGAAGCGATTCGGGCTATTCAGATGGTGTTCCAGAACCCGGATTCGGCGCTTAACCGTTCGTGGACGGTCCGCAAGATCCTCCATCGGACCGTCACGCGGCTGACACCGATCGACGGCGAGGCCGCTCACAAGCGGGTCAGCGAAATCGCAGAAGCAATGCGCTTGTCTGAACATCATCTCGATATGCGGCCCCGTCAGCTTTCGGGCGGCTTGAAGCAGCGTGTGGCCATCGCCCGAGCATTTGCCGGCGATCCTCGAGTTGTCGTATGCGACGAGCCAACCTCGGCCCTTGACGTGTCGGTTCAGGCCGCAATTCTTAACCTCTTGGCCACGCTTCAGCGTGACGAGCGCACCAGCTACCTCTTCATCACTCACGACATTGGCGTCGTTCGCTATCTCGCCGACCGCATCGCAGTGATGTACGTCGGTCGAATCATGGAGAAGGGTTTCACCGACGACGTATTCAATGGTCCGGTGCACCCCTATACCGAGGCACTGCTATCGGCGGTTCCGTCGGTTGACGGCGTCGCCAAAGACCGCATTCCGCTGGAGGGCGACATTCCGTCGCCGGCCGATCCACCTCCCGGATGTGTGTTCCACACCCGTTGCAAATACGCCATTCCGGGTACGTGCGACGTAGAACTGCCGCCTACGGTCACGGTCGGACCCCGACACGAGATCACGTGTCACCTGCCGATCGATCAGCTCCCAACCCCGGTGACGATTACCGCATCCAACAACTAACGATCCGCTTGGGGGCCGGTCAGGCCGACCCCCAGGGTCGAGTTCGGTAGCTAATCGTCTCCTCGAGCACGGTCCCGTCGCGCTGCACTCGCACCTCGCCATTGTTGTCTCGAACGCTGAAGTGGGCGGTGCCAGCAACGGTGTCGATCTCGCAGTGGCCGAACGACGTGGCGTTGGCAATACCCGAAAGACCGAGCGCATCGAGCGCGGCCTTGCGGGTGGGGAAGGCACCGGCCGGTCCGGAAGCGGACAGCGCAACGCCGGGGGCTGGTTGAGGTGTTCCCTGAGGGATCTCGGCCCAAGCTGCTGCCCCCCACTCCACTAGGCGATCCTCGAAGTAGGCCCATCGAGCGGTGTGTTTGTCACCACTGAGCCAGCGTGTCCAGCCGTTACGAGCGCGGCATGCCTCGATCAGCTCGGAACGTTCGAACTCGTACTGAATCCATCCGCTTTCAGAGACATGGCCGATCGTTGTTTGAGAAGCCACGATCATCAGGTCGGAGGGAGACGTCGCGATACGGTCAAGAAACCAGGCCTTTTGCTCGGGCCCTAAACACGTCTTTCCCGGTCCGTTGAAGTCCTTTACCGGGGATCGATGCACGATCTCCTCCAGCCATACCAACTCGATGGCGCCGTCGGCCAGGAACGTGCTGCCGAAACGTCCCTGGGGCTGGGCCCCAGTGTCGTTCTGGTTGTACGAATCGAACGCCTGGCTCGCGAAGGGCACGACGGTGTCGGCGGCGATGTTGTTACCGCCCAGGTCGTGATCTGATGCCACCATGAGCCAGGGTCGTTCGAGCAGGCCGGTCATGTTGCTTTCGTGGCCCAGGTCGCTCCAGAGGGCTCGGTACGCGGCTCGGCTTTGGCGATAGGCGCCGGTGTCGGGGTAGCCGTGGTCGCCCAGGTGGATCAGAAAGGTTGGATCCATTCGTGCGGCGGCGCCGAGTGCCATTGAGTCATAGGGCAACAGGCTGGAGTTGTTGCATGATCCGAAGACGAACGAGAACGTGACGCCCAGCTCGTCGGGGACCACTGGAGAGGGGCGAACCGGTTCGGAACGGTCGGTGAGCGGGCTGGCCCACGGAAGCTTGTTGGTTCCGACGGCCATCTCGTCCAGCCACACCTCAAAGGTCATGTTGAGGTTCGGATTGATGTTGCCAAACGACACCTGCCCCTTGCTCTCGGCCATATCGGGATTTCGCCCGGTCCCGATGAGGATCTCCCGAACCCCATCGAATTGCCAGAGCTCGACGGTGCCGTCTGACCGGATGCCCAGTTGCACCTGACTCCACGTGTTCGGCCGAAGGTCGGCCGCAGCCCGAACCGATGTGCTTCGAATTCCACCGCCGGTCGTCCAGTACAGGAGTTCGCTGGTGGCCGGTGAGCCGAGCTCTGGTTCTACGCCCGACTCGCTTTCATCGCCATCCCCGATTGCCTCGCCGTCCAGCGCGTCGGCCCCCAGTGCCGCGCCACCAGGCCTGGTGCGGATTCTGCCGAGGTTGAGGGCGACACCATCGCGGGACCAGGTTTGCGGGTTCACACAGAGCCGGAGCCAGCACTCTTGCAACGGCAATTGGTCATGGTTCTTGTAGGCCCGCGTGTTGATGCTCGATGTACATCTCATTGCGACACCCTGACCGGTCCCGCCGAACGCGTAGGGTGCCCCGACCATGAGCTCGGTGCCTTCTCCCGGGACGGTTCCCTCGATCGGGCCGGGATCTTCAAAGTCGAAGGTTCGGGCACGAACCTGGTTGACGCTGGTCACTACGAAGGTGTCGGGAAGCGACCATCGGGACCCGGCACCGTTGGTTGCTCGTACCCGCCACCGATTCACGCCCTGCTGGGGAGCGATCGCTCGATCGCCAAACTGCAAGAGGAAGCCGGGAGCGGTAAGACCGGTCGCCACGATCGCATCGTTTAGTTCAACCTCATAGTTGGTTGCGCCCTCTACTTCGGGCCAGGTGAGGGCGACCTGCACATCCGGTGGAGCGGGAATTGGCGACGTCATCGTGGTGACCGACGGGATGGCCGGCGGACCGCCAGGCAACATCGTCGGTGCTTGGCCTGTGGCGCTCGTGCGTTCGAGCGTGCACGCGGCGAGCACGGTGGCGCTCAGTCCGGTGAGAAATGTGCGTCGGGGCAGTTGTCCGCTCATGCGAGGCCTCTCTTTTGAGTTCTGGGGGAGTCGATGGATCCTCGGCGGCCCCACACCAACCCAGCTCCAGCCCCGAGGCCGAGGCCGACGATGTACATGAACAGCGTCGCCCGGTTCTGGCTGGTAGTACCGACCGGCGTTGGGTCGAGCAGATGCTGGGTAACCAGCTGGCGGTCGCTTCGTGGGGAGGTGGCGAGGGTGTCGGCAAACGAGTTGGCCGCTTCCTGCCGAGGTGAAAGCGGCTCGAGCGCGAACTGGTCGACGATGAAGTTCAAGACCGACGTGTGGTCGTGCTCAACGCTCGACACATAACCCTGTTTGGCGTGAGGCGAAACCATCAGCATGGGAACCCGAAAACCGAAACCTGCGGGCGGGTCTACGTGGTCGGCGAACCCACCCCAGTCATCCCACACCACAAAGACGGCGGTTCGGTCCCAGTCGGGGCTCTTGATCACTGAGTTGAGCAGGCTCTGGAGCCGCACATGACCCTGGTCGCCCGAGGATGCGGGATGGTCGGTCGGCTGTGGAATCACATAGCTCACCGCCGGCAAGGAGCCCGATGCCGCATCGCGGTAGAACTGTTCCTGATCCAACAGGCCCCGGCGTAGATCTTCGTTCTGCCAAAACCGCGGCATGCCCAACGGTGGCGCCCAGTAGATGGCTGAGGGTGTCGGCCGGGTGAGGTCGGCGTAGCTCCGGTCGATCACCTTCGCCGGGTCGAGCTCGTCAAGTCGTCCCACGTACAGCCCCCATGACTCTGCGCGGTCCTCGAGTCGATCGAACACGGTGGGCGCATCGAGGTCGGTGAGCGCCAACACCGACGACTTGCTGTCTGTCGCCAGCCCGTAGTCATCCCCGGTGAAGAGGTGCATCGTGTTGGGAATGCTGCCGCCAAACGACGACGAGTAGTAGTTGTCGAACAATACATAGTCGTCAGCCAAGGACCACAGGATCGGCGCGGTCTCTCGGGTGCGATAGGTCAGTGCCAGGTCGCCGGTTCGACCCCGAGCGTCCTGTGCTGCCTCGAAACGGTCGAGTGCTCCGCCATGGTGAGCAGCCAGAGCTGTTGAGCGAGCATTCGACAGGCGCAGCGGCTCGGCCGATTGAGCCTGGGGATCGAACGACACCGGCACATAGGGCAGCGGAATCGCCTCGATGCCGTTTGCTCCCGGGTACGTGCCGAAGTACGAATCAAAGGTGTGGTTCTGTTCAATGATGACAACCACGTGCTCGAAGGTGGTGGCTTCGGTCGCTGCCGTCGGCTGGCCCTGAGGCAACAGGGTCGCAACCAGTCCGACGATGAGACAAACGGTTTTCTTGCCACGTCTCATGACAGGCCCGCCTCTCGGCTGCCGCCGGTGGTCGAGCCAGCGCCGGGCACATCCCACACAACGATTCGGACCTCGACGCCGTCGGGCGGTGGACCCGAGGCCACCACAAGCTCTTCGTTTTCGGCCCACGCCGAGAAGACGATCTCGCCGCCGAGCTTTCGGGCATAGCCTCGGAGCCGGTTGTTGTAGAACGCCGACCGGTCCGCCGAGTAGGCATCCCAAACTACGTAGTGCACCGACATCTGACGCATGGCAAGGTCCGGGTTCTCGATCGGAACATAGGCCGGGTTTCGCTTGGCCGGATCGGTGCTCACGCTCAGGGCGACCGAATCGCGTGATCCATAGAACCGCAGGATGTTTCCCAGTGACGGCCCGATCGTGATGAACCGAGCGTTCGTCGGCGTGTTCTCTCCGGCCCATTCGCCGAACTCCCGGCTGCCGGCGAAGGTTTGAACCTCGATGTCGAAATCGCCGAACCCCTCCAGTTCGGCGGCCGGCCCGGCGGTGACGATTCCGGCCGAGCCGACGCCGAGCGCGAGCACGAGAGATCCAATCAGCGTGGAGAAGCCGGCCGTCGCCCACGACGACTTCGACGACCGCCTGGCTACCTGGGTGCAGAGTTCAAAGATCGCAGCAACCGCCGCGATCACCATGGCGGGGAGGATGAGAAACAGGTACGGGAAGAGCTTGGTCGGCCAGAATTGAAAGAAGAGACCAAAGGTTCCGAGCCACCAGAGCAGAAGCTGATCAGCGTTGTTTCGGCGCAGCATGAGTCCAAGGACGCCGAGGACCAATGCAATGACGAAGCCCCATCCTGCGAACTGCAGCAGAACGTTCAGAAAGTAGTCCGGCGAGTGGTTGGGTGATCGGGCGAACTGCCAAAGAAAGAATTTTGAAGCGTTGCTGGGTTGGTTGATGAGACGTGTCAGGGGGAACGGCAAGCCGATTGCCGCAAAGACGAAGGAGGGCCCAATGAATCGGGTCCACCGAACCCTGGCCGGTCCAAACGTGAGCCAGGCGGCGAGCACCGGCACCAACAAGACGGCGATCTCCTTTGAGATCGCGGCCAATGCACACGCCCCGAATGACAAATAGAGGTCTCTTCGGTTTCGGGTGCTCGCGGCCCGAGCTGCGAAGTAGATGCCAACTACGGCGAAAAACGCCATCGGCCCATCAACCAGCACCTGTCGAGACACCACCACGTGGTATGGCATTGTGGCGAGCACGGCCGCCGAAGCGAGCGCAATTCGATGTCCGTACAGTTCACGGGCAAGAAAGTAGGACACCACGACCGATCCCAGCCCAAAGAGCACCGCAACCGTCATGCGAGCGGCGAGGTCGCTTTGCCCGACTATCCGGAACACCACCCCCATCGTGAATTGGAGCAGCAGGGGATGGGCTCGGAAGATGGAGAAGTGATCGGGAAGCGCCCCGACTTCAAGCAATGCGCCTCCTTGCCCGGCATAGACCGCCTCGTCGCTGTTCAAACCGACCACATTGAGGTTCGTGACTCGTAGGGCGAGTCCGGTGAGGAAGATCGTCCCGAGGAACGCTGCCGATCCCATCCGACCCCACTGCGGTCCGCTGGGGTACGGGACCAGCACAGGGTCGGTGCTCGGTGCGACAGCACTGACGATCGACTCGGCTGGCTCGGTCAGCGGTTCAACCACCTGACTCAAGGTCGGCGTCTCCCACCAGTCGGTCTCTTCTAGTGCGACCGACAGGACCTCCAGCGCACTCGCGGGAGGCTGCGCCGGCACATTGGCCACGCCAACCTTCTCCTCCCGCACCGTTCCCGGGGGATCGGTTTGGAGCAACTGGGCGGCCATGTGGGCGGCTAGGTCGTCGTCGAACCGATCCCAGGCGTCGTCGCTGATCGTCGAGGTCATCGTTGTTCCTCCGGCCAGATGCGCGATCCAGAGAACTGATACCGAACCAACATCATGCACACCAGCGAGACAGCGTTGGAGAGCAGGTAGTGCAGACCAACCCATTCGGTGAGTCCCACGAGAATGGGGCCTCGGGCAACGAGGGTGACGAGGCTGAGGGCGCAGAAAACTGCAAACCGTCGACCGCGTCGACCCGTTCCCTCGCGATCGCCAAATACATAACGCTCGGTGAGTGCGAAGTTGGACGCCGTCGACGCCAACGTAGCCAGGACGGCTCCGACCAAATAGTGCATTCCGAGCGCCCCGACCGCCAGCGCCAACACCGTCGAATTCACGACGAATCCACTGGCTCCAACGAGCGCAAATTTTGCGAGCCGTTGGCTGGACAGTCTTGGTTGTACCGAACGGAGCGCCGAGACCGACGCGGTCATCGGGTCTCGACGATCGCGGGAGCCGGTTCGGTCCCAGCGGTTTCGACGGCGGTCACCGTGTCCAGGATGGCTTCGGCCCAGCCCATCATCGAGCTTGTAAGGAGCACAGTGGGAACAGCCTCCAACGCGGCACTGATAATCTCCCGTTCCTTTTCGGCCAAGTCGAAATCGCTCATGCCGTGGAGCAGACTCTCCAGCTGGTCATAGGGCGGGAATCCGTAGGCGTCTTCACAGTTCTCGAGAAGGATGGGAAGCGCCTCGGAGTGATCGAGCGAGCGCGCGCCATCGTGTTCCCCGCGTTCGATTATGAAGAGCGATTCGATCGTCGCCTCGCGATGGGTTTGAACGCCCGGCACGAGGCGCTCGACGTGGTACTTGGGTGGCGGAATCATTCGCTGTACCACCGCGTTGAGCGTTGCGACCGGGAACTTGTGGCCTGCGATCAAGAAGGCAAACTGGCGCCCAGCCTTGGAGTGGAGACGACTTTGCAGCGGAAGCGTGAGCCGCTCGAGTCTCCCGAGCTCTGCCCCCGTGAGAGCGTGCACCGTGTGATTGCTGATCGTCAGAGGCTTCGGGTACGGGCGGACCCGCCCACTGGAATCGATGAGGCAGAGGTCATCGGAAACGAACTCGCACTCGGAGTGGTCGAGTACCTTCAGCATCGTCGTGGTCTTGCCGGTATCGGTTCGAGCCGTGATCAGGTGAGCCGAGTCGCCGGTAGTGAAGCAGGCGGCATGGACCAGTGCGTGACCTTTCTCCACAAGCTTCCAGCGGACGATGGGTTCGACAACGTTGGTATAGAGCACGTGAGGGGAGTGGCCAACAACGGAGGACACCTCGATCTCGGTGGTGTCGCCGATCGTGACCTGGATGCCGAAACCGCCACGGCCCACCGATTCTTGGTAGCGAATTTCGGGAACGGTGTCGTTCAGCTGCACGATGGACTCCTCGCTCTGGCTAAACGAGTCGACGACGTTCACCCGGAGGTCGGGGCTTCCCTGGATCTGTCGCACCCGGAACTTGGCAAGTTCGGGCAGGTCGGTGTCGGATTCGATTGTGAGGACATCGTGAATCGCGTATCGATAGTTGTGCTGTTGCAGCGTCCGGTTGATCCGGGACCGGGTGCGAAGCCGTGTCAGCTGACGGGCGAAACGGGCCCCTTCCTTCAACGACGCTTTGGAGGTTCCGGCACTGCGGTCATCAAATCGGAATCCGACTTCCCCAACCCGCAGGCGCGGATAGCGGCCGAGAATCTCGAGCAAGATCTTGAAACCATCGGGCTGCAGCATGTTGGGGTCCACAGCGCGGCGTCGGAGCATGAAGAATCCGCTGAGGGGGTCGGTGACGCCAGCGAGACGTTTGGGGAACGCGGCGTGGGTTGCGGCGATGCAGGCACGGGTCACTTTCTGCCGCGCTGGGCTCAGGCTGTCGGTACCTACCGAATCCAGCTGAGTGAAGCGGCTCGCCACCACAAGGTCGAGCTGCCCGTCGCGGGTGGCATCGATCATGCGGCCGATGGCCTCGGGTGGATGCTGGAGGTCCGCATCCATCACCACGACCCAGTCGGTAGTCGCAAGCTTAAGACCTTCAACCACCGCACTGCCGAGACCGCCGTCGCGATGTCCCGGTGGCCGATGGATCAGGCTGATGTCCAACGCGCCCCAGGCACGGCGATCCACGAGACGACGAACGGTGTGTGGCGTTGCGTCGTCGCTGTCGTCGATGAAGAGCACGGTGGCGGGTTGGCGAATCGCCTTGGCCAGGCGCTCCAGGAGCATCTCGATAGCCGGAGATTCATTACGAGTGGGCACGAGGATGGTGAGCTCTCCGACAGCCGCAGATGTCGTAGGGGCGACACCCAACGGCGTGAGAGTCTCCCTGTGGTCACGGTGGTCACGGTGATCGATGGTTGATGAGGACGAGTTGGGGTTCTGCGTAATGGGTGTACGCATTGGCGGTTTCCTTCGTGCAGGTGGGCTAAATGACCCAGATTGAGTAGGCAAGATGGCACAAAGTAAGCGGAGAGTGATCAAAATACTACGCAGGGTGAGAAATTGTTGGTAGTGCCTCAATCGTGTCCAAACAGGGTCACGAATGGCCGCCCGCGTTGACGCATAGCGTGAGCAGGACAAGCGCGTGAAGTTGCCCAGCCGAGCGCGCCCGAGCGGACGCGAAAGAAATTTCGTTCGTTGGTTGCCGCGTTCGTTGGTTACCGCCCGCGCTCGAACGCACCAATAGGGGTAGATGAGACGGGCGTCATTCCCGAACCATAAGAGAGTGCTGAGAGCGGGCACCCCTTCCTAGCGGTGAGGCCCGACGACCTATGGAGGGTTCCTGTTTCTACGCGCCATCCTTAAAGGCGGTGCGGCCACATCCCTTGGGTCGCTCCCTACTTTCCGAGCGGAGGGAAGACACCCTATGACAGCCACTGAATCAGAACCGATGGTGCACCAGGCAACGCTGCCGCCTGAGCTACGGCTCACGCATCTCAAGCAGCTTGAAGCTGAAGCGATCCACATTATTCGTGAGGTCGTGACCCAGTTCGACAAGCCCGTAATGCTGTACAGCATCGGTAAGGACTCCTCGGTCCTCCTGCACCTCGCCCGAAAGGCCTTCAGCCCCGGCAAGATCCCATTCCCGCTCTTGCATGTGAACACCACGTGGAAGTTCGGCGAAATGATCACCTTCCGTGATCAGATGGCCGAGGACATTGGGTTTGAGCTGATCTCTCACAGCAATCAAGAGGGCATCGACCAGGGAATCAACCCGTTCGATCACGGCTCGAAGAACTACACCGACGTCATGAAGACTCAGGCGTTGAAGCAAGCGCTGAACGCTGGCGGCTACGACGCGGCCTTTGGTGGCGCTCGTCGAGACGAAGAAAAGAGTCGAGCGAAAGAGCGCGTCTTCAGCTTCCGCGACAAGAACCATCGCTGGGATCCAAAGAATCAGCGACCCGAACTCTGGAACTTGTACAACGGTCGCGTCAACAAGGGTGAGAGCATCCGCGTCTTCCCGATCAGCAACTGGACCGAACTCGACGTCTGGCAGTACATCCACCTCGAGGAAATCCCGATTGTGCCGCTGTACTACAGCGCGATGCGTCCGGTCGTTGACCGTGACGGCGTTCTGATCATGGTCGACGATGACCGCTTTCAGTTCGAAGAGGGCGAAGAGCCCGAAATGAAGTCTGTTCGATTCCGTACGCTTGGCTGCTACCCGTTGTCGGGTGCGGTCGAGTCCACCGCCACCACGCTGCCCGAGATCATCCAGGAAATGCTTCTGGCCACCCGGTCCGAACGTGAGGGTCGAGTGATCGACTACGACCAATCAGGTTCGATGGAAGAGAAGAAGCGCGAGGGATATTTCTAATGAGTCACCAGTCCGAACTAATCGCTCAAGACATCAACGCCTATCTCGACGAGCACGAGAACAAGGACCTTCTTCGGTTCCTCACCTGTGGCAGCGTCGACGATGGCAAGTCAACCCTGATCGGTCGGCTGCTTCACGACTCCAAGATGATCTACGAAGACACCTTGGCCACACTTGAAGCCGACAGCACCACGCAAGGTTCTGCAGGCGAAGAGGTCGACCTCGCCCTCCTGATGGATGGGTTGAAGGCCGAACGCGAGCAGGGCATCACGATCGATGTTGCGTATCGCTATTTCTCGACCGCTCGTCGCAAATTCATCATCGCGGACACGCCCGGACACGAGCAGTACACCCGGAACATGGTGACCGGCGCCTCGACCTGCCAGTTGGCTGTCATCCTTGTGGATGCCCGTCATGGTGTGCAGGCACAAACCAAGCGCCATAGCTTCATCGCCAGCCTTCTCGGTATTCGCAACGTTGTAGTCGCAATCAACAAAATGGATCTGGTCGACTACTCGGCGGATCGTTTCGAAGAGATCTGCGCCGAGTACCGCGAGTTCGCGAAGGCGCTGCCCCACAGCGATCCGTACTTCCTGCCGATGTCTGCCCTTTTGGGAGACAACGTGGTGGACAAGGGCGAGAATCTCGACTGGTTCGCCGGTCCTCCGCTCATGGAGCATCTCGAAACCGTTGACGTCGAGGTTGGCGTTGACTTAGAGAATTTCCGGATGCCGGTTCAGATGGTCCAACGTCCGAACCTCGACTTCCGCGGCTTTGCCGGCACCATCACTTCCGGTGTGATCCGCCCCGGCGATGAGGTTGTGTCGCTTCCTTCTGGCGTCGGGTCAACGGTGGATCGCATCGTCACCTTCGACGGCGACCTCGATGTCGCCGGTCCTGGCCGAGCGGTGACCATCACCTTGGCCGACGAAATCGACGTGAGTCGCGGTGACCTTTTGGTTAAGAAGGGCGCCAAGCCGCTTCGGTCCCATGAGGTTGAAGCCATGGTGGTCTGGATGTCCGAGGTCCCCATGGAGACCGGACGTCAGTACCTGCTTCAGTCATCCAACGGGATGAGCAACGCAGATATCAACACGATCCGTCACCGGGTAGATATCAACACGATGGAAGAGCAAGCTGCCAAGACGCTCGAGCTGAACGACATTGCGTTCTGCTCGGTCTCTTCAGACCGTGAACTGCTCTTTGATCCATACCGAGATAACCGACACACGGGATCGTTCATCCTCGTTGATCGTCTGACGAACGCGACCGTCGCCGCGGGAATGATCGTTGGAGCTTCCAGCGGTTGGGATCGTGCTCCGGAAAACACTCTGATCCGTCAGATTTCTGAGATCACTCCACAGGAACGAGCCATTCGCTTCGGACAACAGCCCTGTACCGTCTTGCTAACCGGCCTCACCGCCGCCGGCAAATCGACGTTGGCGACCGCGCTGGAGCGCGAACTGTTCGACCGTGGCAAGGTGTCTATCCGCCTTGACGGCGAGAACGTTCGGATGGGTATCAGTCGAGACTTGGGCTTCACCGCTCAGGAACGATCAGAGAACCTGCGTCGAGTCTCCGAAGTCGCTCGTTTGGCCAACAATCAGGGCATCATGGCGATCGCAGCACTTGTCGCTCCAAATGCCGATGTACGCAGCCGAGCCCGCGAACTTGTGGGCGACGGGTTTGTCGAGATCTTTGTTGACACACCCATCGAGGTCTGCCGTCAGCGCGACCCCGAAGGTCTGTACGACGCCGCCGATCGAGGAGAAATCCCGATGTTCCCCGGTGTTTCCGCAACCTATGAGCGACCCCAGGACGCTGATCTCACAGTCGACACTTCGGTTCAGTCGGTTGAAGACTGTGTCTCGGCCATCCTCAAGGTGCTCGGCGACCGCGGATTCCTACGGGGCTAGGGTCGATGACCGAACCGGTTGCAACCAATATCGTTCGAGCCGAGGGTCACGTTGATGGCTCGGCTCGGGCGGCCAACTTTGGGCACGAGAGCTACACGGTCTGGTTTACCGGTCTCAGTGGCTCCGGCAAATCAACGCTGGCCTTTGCCCTAGAGCGAGCTCTCATCGAAAAGGGTGTGGCGTCGTATGTATTGGACGGCGACAACGTCCGGTTCGGTCTCAATCGAGACCTTGGATTTGCTCCGGAGGATCGGACGGAGAACATCCGTCGGATCGGCGAAGTGTGTCGCCTGTTCCAAGATGCAGGAATGGTGGTGCTCACGGCGTTTATCTCGCCCTATACCGCCGACCGTGATCAGGTTCGAGCGCTCCATCCCGAAGGCAAGTTCATCGAGGTGTTCGTCGACACGCCAATCGAGGTGTGTGAAGCCCGCGATGTGAAGGGGCTCTACGCCAAAGCGAGAGCTGGCGAAATTGGCCAGTTCAGCGGCATTTCGGCACCGTATGAGGCGCCTAAGAACCCTGAAATCACTGTTGATACGAGCAATCCGCTCGAAGAATGTGTTGCGGAGATCGTGAACGCTCTCGGTTTGTAGGTTTTGGCCGATAGGGGTCAATGGCCGATAGAGATGTAGAGAAGAACGTTCCTGTTTCGCAATTCGTCGACACGCTGCGCCGACTCGCCGATGCCTTTGAGGCCGGCGAGTCGTTCCGCGTCCAAGTGCAGAATACGCGGTTCACCGTTCCCGCTGACGCCGAGATTGTGATCGAGCACGAAGTCGATGACGGCGCTCACGAGTTTGCGTTGGAACTCCAATGGAGCTCCAACGACTAACCCGGCTCGTTCGCGCTAGCGACTGCAGCGCTGCCAGAGAGCGGTCTTTTCTGCCTCTGCCGACGTTGACGCAAACCGCGACGATGTAGCGAGCTCGGCGAATCCTTCCAATTGCGGAGGCAACGCCTGTGAGACCGCCCATTCTTCGCTGTTCATTAACTCGCTCAGCGCGCGTGCCGCGGTGTCTTCGTCGCCATCGGCGAGGCCGTTGCGCCAACGTTCAACCCAGGCACAACCTATGAAGTCACGGGCGACCTCGGGGCGGGGAAGCGACGATGCCCAAAAGAGTCTGCTTGCGTCCGTCTCGGGCGGAAGCGCGGTGAGCCACAGGTTCACGTCGGCTTCGGTGATAGGTGCGCCGTCGGGGGCCGTGGTGATCACAGCCTCGCTTTGCAGGAGTGAATCGCTGGCTTGAAGCGCCACCAGTCCGACCGAAATTGATCCGGCCACCAACGCCAGTGCGCCGAGGCCGCTCGCAATCTGTTTTCGTCGTCTTCGGCGGTCACGAATCCTCTTCAAGAGACCGAGCGGGGGCGGTGAGACCCTTGGGGTAGTGGACTGGAGCATCCGTTCGAGACGTTCAACGTCGGGGTCAAAATCGTCGTGGCGCATTTCTTCATCGAGGCTCATAGGAGTACGTCCTCCTTCAGGCTTTCTCTCAGGGTGGCGCGGGCTCGGGCGGTGGACGATTTAACTGTCCCGGGTTCGCACCCCATAGCGGCGGCCGTCTCATGAACCGAGAGGCCGGCGTAATGACGAAGTATGACGGCGGTGCGCTGCCGCTCGGGCAGGCCCTCCAGCAGATCGAGTGCTTCGATCGCGTATTCGGGTTCGGCTGCGGTTCGCGCAGCGTGCTCCAGCAGAGGTTGTTTTCGAATGCGGGTTTGCAGCCGGCGAAACACCGATATCTGCTGGTTTATCGCCACGGTGGCAAGCCATCCCCAAGGGGAGTCCATCACCTTCACGTCATCCCAGCGTTCAACGAGTTTCAACAGCGCTTCCTGGGCGAGATCTTCGGCAAGATCGAGTTGACCAGTACGCAACCGCAACATTCCGACAAGGCGCGGATGATGTTCGGCTACGAACCGTTCAAGATCACTGGCCCCCGTCATACGCGAAGAGAACGTTTGACGTGGGGGTTTGGTTCAGTGCGATCCGAAGATTTTCTACGAAGGTAGCGGGCCATGATCCTCGATTAGTCGACGAGCGCTGCGAGTAGATAGTCCAGCAGTTGATCGACCGTCTCGCGGGGACCCAGGCCAATGTCTTCACTGATGTCGGGTTGGCTCACGAACAGCGTGCTTCCTGCAACCGCGGCGGCCACGACCGAAGGGTTGACGGGCCGAAAGTCGCCGTTGTCGATCCCGAGGGACACCAATCGTTGGATAACGGTCATCACAAAGCGAAAGTGGCGGTCCAGGAGGCGGCGGGCAGGAGCGTCGTCGGCAAGATCCACGAACAGTGAGCGCTCGAGGTGGAATTCAAGGCCGCCCTGGATGTAGTGCCGTAGTTGATCGACCAGTGTTTCGTCGGGATCGATCGCATCCAGGGCGGCGCGCCCCTTTTTGTGAAGAAACCGGTCGAGAACGGTAAGAACCAGTTGCTCTTTCGACGCTGCGATCTCATAGAGCGTGCGACGCGAGCAGCCCACGACCGCGGCGATCTCTGCGATTGTCGCGCTGGCGAAACCTTGCTCCATGAAGACCGACTCCAGCTGATCAAGAATCTCCCGATGCCGAAACCCGAGACGCTCTTCCGCAGTTCGGCTGAGAAGCGGTCGAGGAGCCCCCTGCAGCAACTGAGCGTGTACATCGGTCATGGTGTCAGGCTAGGCGATCGCGGGACCGGGCTGGCCGGTCGGGTCCGGGCCACCGGTCAGGTCCGGGCCAATGTGTTGAGATGGGTGTGAAGATGATCCGCAAGCTCGAGTGCGTCGGGGCCGACCCCGTCGAGAAAGGTTGACTTGCGACGCCGGGTGAAGGGGAGTCCGAGGACATACATTCCCGGCTGTTCCATGACTCCACCGTCATGGCGAATGGCACCCTTGTGGTCGAGCAGATCTTGGTTCAGCCATGGGTAGTTCGGCCGGAAGCCGGTTGCCCAGATCACGGTGCTGAAATCCGCCAGCCCCACCTCGGTCGCGGCGGCTGGCACCGAGGTGGGCTGGGGCCGATCGGGACGTTGCACTTCGGCATCGAGCCCTTTGTCGGTCGCATACTGATCGATTGCCAGAAGTAGGCGGCCAAGCTTGAGGTCAGCGGAGGCGCACTGGTTGGCAAACGAACCGGAGAACTGTGCTTTGGATCCGGCGACGCCGGCAAACCGACCGACCAGCTCGACTCCGGTTGCGCTCAGTGAGTTCAGGTCCAGGGTTCGCTTGGAGGGCGAGCCGATGAGTTGCAATGACGGCAGACGGCGGGCTCGGTTGAGATCTTCCATTTCGGTGTGTTTCTCGTCCAACAATCCAAGGGCATCCATCCACCAGTGAATATCCATGCCTCGATAGGTGCGGGGGAGTCGCACATGGTCACCGACGGCGAGGGTGACGTCTCGACCCGAGCGCTGCAGCTCGTCTGCGATCTGGGCTCCCGAGGCCGAGGCGCCGACGACCAGGACCCGTCCAGAACCAATCTGCTCTGGGTTTCGATAGTGAATCGGTGCAAGCTGATTGATGTGGCCTGGGAGGGCGTCGGCCAGCGAGGGAATCTTCGGAGTTCCACACGCGCCTGTGGCGATGACCACCGCTCGGCACCTGAGGTCGCCGTTTGATGTGGATACGACATACTCCTCGCCGACTCTTCCGACTCGCCGGACTTCGGTGTTCTCGAGCACCGGGGCCGAAAAGCTCTGCTGGTACGCACCGAGGAAGTCGGCGACCTCGGCGCCGGTCATGTACCCCTCCGGATCGCATCCCCGGTAGCGGTAGTCAGGCAGCCGGGTCATCCAGTTCGGGGTCAGGAGCCGGAGTGAATCCCACCGTTCGGTCTTCCACGAGTTGGCAACCTCGCCGCGCTCGAGCACGAGGTGATCGATCGATCGGCTGGCGAGAGCTCGGCTCATAGCTAGACCAGCTTGGCCAGCGCCAATGATGGTGACAGTTGTGGTGTTCATGGGATTCACTCCGGCGTGCTGAAGGTCAGTCATCGGGCCCGGTTAGGCGACCGAGACGTTGACGGTGGTGGGGTTGGTGATGATGTCGAAGACGGCGGAGCGCTTCTGGCTCTGGGCAACGACGGCCTCGATCTCCTCGCGTGACGCGTCGGCATCGATCTCATAGTTCACCGTGATCGATCCGAACCCGTTGCGGACGTCGCTGTCGATCCCGAGGATTCCGGCGAGATCGATGTCGCCTTCGATTGAGGCCTTGACCGATCGGAGCTGAATGCCCCGGTTCTGGGCGACGGAGGCAACACCGGCGGTGAGGCAGCCCGCCAGCCCAACCAGCACCATTTCGGGTGGGGTTGGTCCGTTGTCGGCCGACGCAAACACTTCGGGGTGATCGGTGTCGAGGACGTAGGTCTGGCGATGGGTTTGTGCCTCGCCGACTCCGAAGAAGTCCTTCACCGTCGACCGGCTGTGGGTTCCGTTGACCCACTCGTTGGTCGTTCCGAACCGGAACTGTGCCGCGGCCGGGTGGGCCGTCATCGCTTCCCGTGCGCCGAGAAGCGCTTCGACGTGTACTCCGTTGTCTGCTGCGTTGGTCTCGATGATGCTCATGTCAGTTTCTCCTTGGTAGTTGCGGCCCGCTCGGTGCGAGCTCGCTTGATGCAACTCACGATGATCGAGAAGGCCCGAAAGGTCTTGGAGACCATGTGGAGATCGCTTGCAGAACATCTTCAGAACTCCTCCAGGTCATCTCCAAGACCTTTGAGCTGGGGTTCGTCATGGTGATGACAGCACACATCAACAACCGGGCCGAACGCCCAAGGAGGTCGAGATGACCACGACACTGAACCACGGAACAACCCATGGCGACCCGGTCTGGGTTCAAGCGGGCAAGGCATGGGAACACGCCGCCAAGGACTGGGCGTTTCTCTTCGAGCCGTATGCCCGGGACGCAATTGAACTGGTCTTTGACCAGGCACAGATCGCTGAGGGTTCACGGGTACTCGATGTTGCGTGCGGCTCGGGCTTTGCTCTCGCTCGGGCTGCGAGGCTCGGGGCAGAAACCGCCGGAATCGACGCCGCCGCTGGCTTGGTCGACATCGCTCGGCGACGAGATCCCAACGGCGACCTACGGGTTGGCGATATGTTCGCGCTGCCCTGGGATGACAAATCGTTCGACCTGGTCACCTCGTTTAACGGAATCTGGGGTGGCTGCGGTGACGCAGTTGGCGAGATGGCTCGGGTGCTGAAGCCCGGAGGGATGTTGGCGGTTACGTTCTGGGGGCCGGGTAAGAACCTGGACCTGCGTGACTTCTTTATCGCCATGGGTTCCGCCGTCCCCGCCGTGGGGGAAGAGCTCATGGACCTGGCAACAATCGGTAAGCCCGGTGTGGCTGAGGCGATGATCGAAGCTGCCGGGCTCCAGTTGACGGCTCGAGGTTCAACCAGCGCGATGTTCGAGTGGCCCGATCGGGAGATCGCCTGGCGAGCTCTTCGTTCACCTGGCGTATCACACCCTCCTCTGCAGATCCTTGGCGAGTCGAAGCTGCGCGACCTGGTGCTTGAAGCCATCGCCCCCTTTGAAGCCCCTGACGGCAGCTATCTGATGCGGAACGAACTCACCCACGTGATCGCAACCCGCCCTCTCTAACAATCCAATCCAATCCAATCCAATCCAAACCAAACCAAGAAAGAAGAAATCCATGAATGCACCAACCACCACCATCCCCGCTGAACTCAACGGCGTGCCGGTCCAAAAGCTCCAGGGGACCATTGCCAAGCTCACCGAGAACCCCGACTTGGCCGACTTCCGGTTTGCCGCCCGCAACACCTGGGTCGAGGGCACGGCGACCACATCCACCATTCACGAGTGGTACGGCGCCGGCGCCGAGCATGTTCATGCAGCAGAGTTCACCGCCACCGCCGACCACCCCACACTGGGACATGGTCATGGCCCAACCCCGCACGAGTTTCTGCTCCATGCTCTTGCGTCGTGTGTGGCTGCCGGTGTGGCAACCACCGCGGCCAACCGAGGCATCACGCTGACCAGGATCGACAGTGTCGCCCGAGGCAACATGGACGTGCGGGGCATCTTGGGAATCGATCCCGACGTCCGCAACGGATTCCTCAGCATCGAGGTAGAGGTCGATGTCGAAGGTGATGCGCCCAAGGCGGACCTGGACGCCCTGATCGCGGCCTCGGCCAAGAGGTCAGCAGTGTTCGATGTGGTCACGGCGCCAACGCCGGCCACCGTGCGCCCCGCTTCATAACCAGCGACACCATCAACTCACGCTGATCCGCCCGTAGCTTCTGCGGGCGGATCAGTTCGTTTTGAGGTCGGTCGATGCGAGGCGTTGAAGGCGAAGGTGGCCTCGCGAAGAAGCCTCCCGGACTACCACCTCCGCCATGGCGTTGGCTTCGGCGCTATAGCCCTGCTCCCGACGCACTCGGGAGAGCCAGAGTCGACTCTCGTTGGCATAGAGAGAGGAACCGCCGGCCGAATCGGCTTCCAACGACCGGCCAAGATAGTCCTCTGCCGCGTCGAGCTCGCCCAGCTGTAGAGACAATGTTCCGAGGAAACGATCGGCCCAGCCAAAACAGTGCAGGCCCGAACCCATCACGACGTTGGTCCCTGCGAGCGGGCTGAACTTCGTCCTAAGGAGCTCGCACGCTTCGAGGTCGCCGAGATGCACGGCCGTCTCCATTACCAAGACCATCACCGTCGTCCACATGGAGTCGTTCGGGATCTTGAAGCCGGTCCCTTTGATATCGGCGAAGACAGCAGCGGCCTCGTCGATCGACCCCGTTTCAGCGAGCAGTAGGGCCAACCCTGGAGTCCAGACGCTGGTCGCATCGTCCTGAGCCATGACCCGTCGCAATAGTGGAGCCATCGACAACAGCCGATCCTGTTCCCGACGAATAAGGAACATGCGAACTCCATAGCTGCCCGAGCCATCCTCTTCAGGAAGCGCGTCCGCAAGCTCGAGACACCGCTCGGCGCCCTCCTCGGCGGCATCGAGGTCTCCTTCGTAGAAGGCCTCCATTGCTATTTGGTTGATTCGAATGAACTTCCAGAAGGTGGAATGGGTTTCTTCTTGCATCGCCTCTCGGACCCGAGTGAGCCGCTTTGCGTCATGGTGCCGACCCACCATCTGCGCATACAGCGCTTCCACATGGATCGCGTGCAGCGCGATGTCGCCGTCGGGCAGGGAAGGCCGCAACTCGGCGATGCGGTCGACCAGCGCCGCCACCTCAGAGTCGATGCCCTTAAACAGTCGGATCTGACTCACGTAGACGTTTAGCAAGCTGGCTTCGAGCGTTGCCGACCCAAGGGTCTGCACCAACTGGTGCGCACGACCGAACGACTCCTCGGCTTTACTCGTCTGGCCCGACATCGCCGCAGCCCGAAGCTTTCCGATAGCGAGCCGTGCCCGAAGCTCGGACTCGTTATCCACGAGGACACCTGCAGTCACTGCAGTCGTGAGCACATCTTCGGCTTCCTCCAGGTGCCGCAAGGCATCTAGTCCGGAGATTCCCGGCCTCCAACTGGCATCTTCGTACCGGATGGCCGACTCGATTTGTAGAAGCGGGTCTCCGCTGAACTCGCTTTCGGCCAATGCGGTTTCAAAGACGCGGGCCGCAGTCATGCTGGCCCCGGCTCGAGTTAAGGCGATTCCTCGGTCGAGCGTCAGCCTGGCTCGGAGCTGGCGTTCGTTCGGATTTGTCAGCTCATGGGCTCGCTGTAAGGCATCGGCTGCCTCGGCAAACGAAAGCTGTTCAACCGCACGTTTGGCTGCGGCATCGAGCCTCTGGACCGCCCTGGGTCCCAGCTTGGCATCTACTGCGGCTGCCTCAGCGCTGTGGTATGCCAGTGCGTGCAGATGTTCCGGGTCGTCAGCGAACATCGTGTCGATCGCGTCGGCGATTCGCAGATGCATACGGGCGCGACGTGAGTGTCCGAGGCCGTCTCGCAGCGCCGATCGGATCATGGCATGGGTAAATCGAAACCGATCGCCGCCTAGGTCGTCGAGGAGCCGGGCCGCGATCGCGTGTTCGAGGTCCGACAGAAGATCGAGCTCATCTCTTCCGGTGGCAGTTGCGGCGATGTCTAGTGTGAACTCAAGGCCAAGGATCGAACAGACCTGCAGAGTTTCACGCACTGCGTCGTTGACGCCGGCCCAGCGACGATGGACAGCGTCCCGAATATCCACCGTTCCGTCTTCGGGATTGACCGCCTGCAGCAAAAGCGGGTTCCCTGCCGTTTGTTGCATCACGTCGGCCAGTTCGACCGACGTCCCCACAAGCTTCACCGCATCTTCGCCATTCAGGCCGTCGAGCCGTACGACGGTGGTGTTCGGTGACCCTTGGCCCGTGGACAGCAGATCGAGGACTCGGGCGTTAATGTCCGGAGCGGTGTCGCGTGCGGTAAGCACAAAGGTAACTCGTGCGTCCTGCACGCGCTGTTGAAGGTGAGCCAAGAGTTGCAGGGTGGAGTCGGCAGCCCAGTGCACGTCATCGATGATCATCGTGACCGGGGCTCGATCGGCGTAGCTCACCAGCCACGTCGCCATCGCCTCGAACAGCCGGAACCGTTTGGTTTGATCATCGGCGTGGCCTTGAGCGGCCTCCGCGGGGAGTCTCTTCCAAGGTAGGAGTGGATCCAGCTCGGCTGGGATGTGGTCGATGACGGCATCGCGCTCGCCCGGATCCGCCCGTTCGATTGAGGATCGAATCACCTCGATGAACGGTTGAAAGGGAACCCGCAGATCTTCGTTGTTGCGCCCGAATAGAACCTGCTGACCCAGCTTTTGCGCCTCACTGGCCACCTCGGTAGCGAGACGAGTCTTCCCGATTCCCGGCTCGCCAAGAAGCCACAGCCACGCAAACGAGTGCCGATGGACTGGGTCACTCAGGAGTGCAACAGAGGTCTCGAGTTCGGCTTGGCGGCCGACGAACATATGCCGGGCGTCGGCCCGCAGATCGTCGGGCAGAGGATTGACCGCCGGCCCCGCAGGTATGGCTGGATCCAACCCAGTGGGTGCAGGCGCGACGGGATCTTGGGTTGCGACGAACCGGTAGCCGCGACCGTGGACGGTCTTGATCGCCCATTGGGTGCGACCGTCGTCGTCGAGAGCCTTGCGGGCTTGCTTTATTCGTGTGGTGAGTGCGGACTCAGAAACGAATCGGTCTCCCCAGATGTTGTCGAGCAGCTCTTCTTTGGTGATCAGACGATCGGGCTGTTCCACTAGGTACTGGAGTACATGGAAGACCTGGGGTTCCACCTCGCGTACACCATCGGGGCCGATGACCTCGACGGTGTCGGTATCAACGATGTAGTTACCGAAGCGATATCGCGCCACGGTCTAGCGAACGAACTCGTCGACCTCGGTGATTATGTCGGCCGGGAGCCCAAGATCGGCTGCGTGACGGCGCAGGACATCAACGTTGTCTGCTTCGTAAAGACAGTACGTCTTCTTCTTGTCACCCGACAGGAACGAAGTGATCCATTTGATCTCGTTCGCCAGTTGGTACTGATCCACAAGTTTGAGGGTTTCCTCGTCCGGGTCAAAACTCTCGGCGAACTCGCGCTCGACAATGAACATTGGCATGGCAGATGCGGTCCTCTCATCGCCCGTGTTCGTTTTCAGAACCAAGGATTCCATCTCGCTGGTCTTCATGCAAATGCAAACAATCCCGGCGATGAAAAATGCGTTGATGCCTTGCTAGCGAATGCAGATCCCCCAAGATAGAGGGGTGAGATGGATTCCGAGTATCTCGGCGCTGGTTCTGACGCTTCTGATTGTCATGGTGGTGCGGTTTGTGGAATCCAAGATTTGGTCGGCCGATGCCAATGAGCAGCGATTCCGCAAGCAGGTCTACACCTTTGCCATCCTCTTCGTGGGCATGTTGGTGGCGATCTTCCTGCTGCCCGAAGGAACAAACCAGGAGCTTGCCTTCAGCGTCATCGGTCTGGTCGTCACTGGCGCCCTAGCGATTTCGTCCCAGTCAATCATCGCCAACGGTATGGCCGGTCTGCTGTTGCGTTCACTGAAGAAGTTCAAACCCGGTGATTTCATCGAGGTAAGCGATCGGGTCGGGCGGGTAACCGAACTTGGTCTGTTCCACACCGAGATTCAAACCAACGACCGAGACCTCACAACGATCCCAAACGCTCTGATGGTCAACCAGCCGGTGAAGGTTGTCCGAGCCTCCGGCACCATTGTTTCGGCCAAGATATCGATCGGCTACGACGTCAGCCGGCACGAGCTCAAACCACTGTTCCTTGATGCTGCCACCCGAGCGGAGCTCATCGATCCGTTCATGCAGGTGGTCGAACTCGGCGACTACTCGGTTGTTTACCGGGTCGCAGGCTTTCTCGATACGCCCCAACGGCTGCTGGCCGCACGGTCCAAGCTCCAAGGAGCAATGCTCGATGCGCTCCATGAAGCCAACGTCGAAATCATGTCGCCGATGTTCGTGGCGACCCGCAACACCGACGATGACGTCGCAATTCCTCGACAGCGCCGGATCGACGGTGTCGTGGAAGAACCCGATGCCGCCGAAGACCGAACCTTCGATAAGGCAGAAATGGCTGGTGGTATCGAAACCCACCGCAAGGCTATTGCCGAAACCGAGAAGAAGATCGAAGAACTTCAGGCGCAGTTGGGTTCTTCAGGGGAAGAGAACGATGCTGCGATTCGGCAACGAATCAAGGCGTGTCAGCGCAAGATTCGGCATCTGGTCGGCGAGATCGAGGACCTCGAAGAGGTGCTTCGTGCCGATGACTAGCGACTAGACGTTCTTTGGTAGCTCGCTAAAGGGTG
Source organism: uncultured Acidimicrobiales bacterium (assembly GCA_938029215.1). Classification (GTDB taxonomy): domain Bacteria; phylum Actinomycetota; class Acidimicrobiia; order Acidimicrobiales; family SZUA-35; genus JABDIY01. The sequence goes on from CALHFG010000081.1 coordinate 25,177, forward strand.
TGTTCTTGTCGGGGCCAGGCTCTTTGGGTAGACCGAGCACACGCTCACCCAAGATGTTGCGCTGAATCTGATCGGTCCCGCCATAGATCGGCGGGGCTTGAGCGTGCAAAACCAACTCGGCAATCGTGGGATCGGTTGCCGAGGAGGCACCGGCCAACATGCCATCGGCCTGAATAATTCTCAGGCTGACGTCACGGAACTGGCGGTGCAGTTCGCCATCGATCAACTTGGCGATGTTGCCCTCCCCGCCCGTGCGCTGGCTCTTCTGTCGGGCGCGCTGAAGATTGAGGCGGTTCACCATGATTTGGGAGTAGAGAACCATGAGCTCTTGGCGTAACACCGGATCTTCGGCTCGTCCTAGTTGTTGAGCGAGCTCGCTGTAGCGGCGGTACAGCTTCATGCCCACGTTCGGGGCGTGGCCACCCTTCTTGGGCAGCTTGGATCGTTCCACGATGTCGGCTACAACGCGATCGAAGGCGTTGATCTTGCTACCGGGTTGAGCCATCGCATATCCCGCCGAGCCGGCTCCGATGCTGGCCCGTTCGACAGCCAGTGTGGTGTTGGCTACACGCCACCCGTCGCCACGGCCCCCGATCATCGCATCAGCCGTCACGATGGCGTCGTCCATAAATACTTCGGAGAAGAACGTGCGGCCCGTCATCTCCTTGAGCGGCCGTACCTCTACTCCGTCTTGATCCATCCCCAGCACGAAATAGCTCATGCCACGGTGCTTGGGTTTGTCAGGATCGGTCCGTGCCACCAGCATGCCCAGGTCGGCGATGTTGCCTTGCGACGTCCAGACCTTCTGGCCCGTCACGTGCCACTCGTCGCCGTCGGGCGCAGCCTTGGTCTGTAGCCCTGCAAGGTCCGAGCCAGCCACGGGCTCGCTGAATAGCTGACACCACGCTTCACGGCCATTGAGAATCTTCGGGATGTAGCGGTCGATCTGCTCCTGGGTGCCGTGTTCGGCGATCGTAGGAGCGGCCAACATCATCCCAAGACCGGTTGGTGGCCCCACCACATCAGCCGCGGCGATCGCCCGCATCGCTCGAACCGACTCGCTTTGGCTCCAGCCTTTGCCGCCGGCGTTTTCCGGGAGCATCGGGTGGGCGTAGCCGCTATCGGCCAGTAGTTGCCACCACTCACCGAGTCGCAGCGCCGGGTCCCAGTGGTCATCGATCCAGCTGCTCAGGAGATCTTCGATGTCGGGTGAGGATGTCACGGTTCCATTATGGGCGGCGACGGAGACGGCCCCCAAACCTCCAGCTGCTCTACAGTCGTAGGGGATGAGCGCACACGACCACGAACCTCATGATCATGGGGATGTTGGGCACAACCACGATCTTCGAGGCGTGTCCAATAGTCGCCTCGGTGCAGCGGCAGCCATCAACGTGGGGTTCGCTGTCATCCAAGTCATTGTCGGGCTCACGCTCGGCTCGGTCGTGGTGCTAGCTGACGCTCTACATCAGATAGTCGATGCTGTCGGCCTGATGACCGCCCTTGTGGCGCTGGTCCTACTTCGCCGTCCGGCGACCAACGCCATGAGTTATGGCTGGGGAAAGGCCGATGCGCTCGGCGGTTACACATCCGGTCTCCTGCTGGTCGGGTCGGTGGTTTGGGTTGTCTATGAGTCGGTGTCTCGGCTGTTCGATCCGGTTGCGGTGGATGGCGGTGGGGTGATCCTTATCGGAATCGCCGGCGTCATTGTCAACGGTGCAAGCGTTCTGGTGCTCGGCGATGGTGACCACTTGTCGCTCAGGGCGGCTCGACTCCACCTGTTGGTGGACCTCGCGGGGTCGGTCATCGTGGTCATCGCCGGCGTGTTGCTTCGGGGCACCAGCTTCACCTGGATCGATCCAGTGGCGTCGCTGTTGATCAACATGCTCGTACTTCATGGCACCTGGAGTCTTTTGCGGGCGGCCAGCGCCGAGTTGCTCGATCGTTCCCCAGCGGGAACCGATACCGAACGGATCGGTGAGGTCATACGTTCTGTCAGCGAGGTGAACGATGTCCATCACGTCCATACCCGTTCTATTGCCCCCGGTGTTTCGAGCGTGACTGCTCACGTTGTTGTCGATGGCGCACTCAGCCTTCATCAGGCACAAGAGGCCATGGATCGGGTGCAAGATCAGCTGGCCGAGAGCCTCGGCATAGCCCACGCGACGATCCAAATGGAATGTCATAACTGCGAAGACCTCTCACACGAGCAGGTCCCGGGATGACACAGGTCCGACCTGGCCACGCAAGTTAATCTCGAAGGCTGATCACCACGAGATCGGTGGGGAGGTCGTGTTCGGCGTCAGGGAGTTCGGTCACCGTTGATCGATGGCCCACCCGCTGAAGCAGCAGAAGGCCGCCGTCTGGGGCGAGACCGATTCCCTTGGCCCGCATCGTCGTGCTGGGAAGATCCTCGAGAATCTGGGTCAGCTCGTCGATCGACCCAACCGGCAACTGAACCGTCGACGTTTCGTGCCTGTCGAAAAGACTGGGTTGAGTGATCGCATTCACGGGGTCCCTCCGGCCCCCAAACTGCAACAACCGGCCCGCCTCGGCCGGCGACGTTAACCGAATGGGAGTAGCAGGTGCCGTTCCGGCAATAAGCTCTCGAACTCGATCAGCAATCGGTGCCGGGGCTAGATCGCCTTTGGTGAGCAACACCAGATCGGCATCGGCGATCTGGGCTTCCATGTAGTAGCGGGAGACATCGTCGGACATACGGGCCTCGAACTGGTCGACGTCGACGGCTGTCACGACGCCGTCCAACATAAAGCCCGCCGATTTGGCCCAGGGGAGTACCCGGTGCGGAACAGAGACCCCGCTCAGTTCGACGACCACGTGTTCGGGAGGAGTGGGCCGAGCCCGGATGTGATCCAAAGCGACGCCGAAGCCGTCGTTGATGCTGCAGCACACGCAGCCATCGGTGAGTTCGATCGTGTCGCCGCTTCGGCGCCGAATGAGCTTGGCGTCGATGTTGATTTCCCCGACGTCGTTCACAAGCACGGCCACCGGCTGATCGGTCTGTACGAGAAACTCGTTGATTAGCGTGGTCTTGCCGGCTCCCAGATAGCCAGCGACGAACGTCATAGGAACGCGGCGGCCGTCCCACGGCAAATATTCGGGTTCCTCGTACACCACACCATTTTGCCGCTACCTGATTGGGCATCGCACGCCACGGACTTCAATCTGAAAGAAGTTCCTCCGGAGCTGGTGATTTATGCTGAACCGGTGACCTCTCCGACCGCTGCCGCCAACGCTACCGCAACCCCAATCCTTGAGATTGGTCGATTTTGGATGCTCGATGATGAAACGGCGGCTCGGGGTGCCGAGTTGGGTATGGACCAGCCCTTTAGCTTCTGGATCCATGGTCGAGCGGGAGTTCTGGGTGATGTGCATTCCGACGTAGCCGCAGCCGCCATCGGGTTCGTGGCCGGCGACATGGTCGGCAGGCTGTGGACAGAAAACGTTCCCGCGGGCCTCACGCCTCAGCAGCGCTCGGCAGAATACGCGCTTGCCGCCGGCCGCTGGGCTGACCGTACCTTCGCCGATATCGCATCGTCCGATCTTGAACGGGTGACCGAACTGAGCGCTCGAGTGGCGCTGTTGGCCGACCCGAGCCTTGGGGTTCTTTTTGCTGGCTGGCGCCAAATCACCCTTCCACCGACGCCGGCAGGAGCTGCAGCCGTAGCGCTGAACACGATGCGGGAGATGCGCGGCGGGGCGCACCTCATCGCGACCCATGCCGTTGGATTGGGCCCGCACGGCGCCATCGTTTCTCGCGACCACGCAACCCTTGGCGGGGTGGCGGGTGCGGAACGCTACGGGTGGGCAGACCCTCATCCTTCTCCGGACCGGGAGAAGCTGGCGAATGCCGAAATGCTCACAACGCTGATGGCTTCGCACCCGTTCGATGTGCTTAGCGAGTCCGAGCGCAGCGAGTATGTGGAGCTTGTGGCACAGCTTCGGGAGGCTTGCTAGAAACAAAAGGGCTTGTTCGCAGGGTCAGGCTCGCGCGACGCTCTCTTGGTGGACCCGGAGTTACGACATCAACGAGTCATCACAGCGCTCGAGGGATACGACCACGGCGCCGATGCGGGGCGACGGGCCGAAGCCGAGGCGTTTGAACGGGCCGGTTCTGCACGTCGTGTGATCCTGGTCGAGGGAATCAGCGATCAAATTGCCGTCGAGGCCCTAGCCACCCGGCAGGGACGCGACCTTGAGGCCGAAGGCGTGGTAGTTCTTCCCATGGGCGGAGCCCAGGCCGTCCGGCGCTACATCACTCTGCTCGGACCCCACGGTGCAAATCTCGAACTGGCCGGACTGTGCGACGCAGCCGAAGAGTCGTTCTTCCGGCAGGCGCTTACCTCTGGTGGTGTCGGCGTGGTTGACGATCGGCGAGACATGGAACGGCTTGGGTTCTTCGTCTGCGTACAAGATCTGGAAGACGAACTGATTCGAGCGACGACGGACATCGAAGCAGTATTGGCATCCCAGGGCGATCTCGGGTCGTTTCGAACACTCCAAAAGCAGTCGGCCTGGATTGGCCGAGACTTCCGTGACCAGATACATCGGTGGTTCCGCGCCGGTGCAACACGGAACCTCCGGTACGCCCGTCTTCTGAGCGAGTTGGTCTCTCCGGAAGCGGCTCCGAAGCCTTTGCAGAGCGTCTTGGACTGGACTCGGAGCGGATGAGTTGGTCTGGGTCTACTTCGGAGGCATCCGAATGCCGCCGTCGACGCGAATCGTTTCGCCATTCATGTACGGGTTGGTGATGAGATCCATCACCATGAAGGCCAATTCCTCGCCCGACCCAAGGCGCTTGGGGAAGAGGACGCTTTGGCCGAGGTGAGCCTTGAACTGCTCGCTGGCTTCGCCCTCGCCGTAGATCGGGGTGTCGATCAAACCGGGGGCCACGGTGTTTACTCGGATGCCGGCGGCGCTCAGATCGCGTGCGATCGGTAGGGTCATGCCTACGACGCCACCCTTGGATGCGCTGTAAGCGCATTGGCCGATCTGGCCATCGAATGCGGCAGCCGAAGCCATGTTTACGATTGCTCCCTTGGAACCATCGGCGTCGACGGCCTCGGTTTGGGCCATTGCCGCCGCGCTCTTGCTCAGCATATTGAAGCTGCCTACCAAGTTAATGTTTACGACCATCTGAAACTTAGACAGATCCATCGGAACGTTGTTCCGGTCGATTGTGCGAGATGCCCAACCGATTCCGGCGGAGTTCACCAACGCGCGGAGTGGTCCCATCTCCGATGCCGCCACAACGGCTGCATTGGCATCTTCCTCGCTCGTGACGTCGCACTTCACAAAAAGTCCGCCCAGTTCGGAAGCTACTGCGGAGCCTTTTTCCTCGTTGAGGTCGGCGATGACGACCCTGGAGCCGGCGGCGGCGAGCTGCCGAGCGCTTGCTTCGCCGATTCCGGACGCTCCGCCGGTGATGATCGAGGAGCTACCTTCGAGGTTCATACGGGGCATTTGTTGGTTCCTTTCGCGAACATGTCGAGGTCTTCTTGACCGCTCGGTCAAGAGTAGCGGCATTGCGGCTGGTCATCTCAAACGGGTGGGACAGCGTTC
>CALHFG010000082.1 GCA_938029215.1 uncultured Acidimicrobiales bacterium
AGCGCCGACCCCCAGTCGTGGATGACCAGCGTGACGCTGTCGCCGACATCCAACTGGTCGAGCAGACCATCCAGGTAGTCTCGGTGTTCTGTGAACGTATAGCTGTCGGGGCCGGAGTTATCGAGCTTGTCGGAATCGCCCTGACCAATGAGATCGGGAACGATGCAGCGTCCTTGGCCAGACACGTAGGGCACGATGTCACGCCACAGATATGACGAGGTGGGGTTGCCGTGGAGGAACAGGACCGTGTCGCCCGAGCCCACATCGTGGTACGCCATCTGTTTGCCGTTGACGGTCTTGAACTGCTTGGTGAGGGGCTCGATGCTCATGCTGTTGAGTCTTGTGCTGGCGCACCGGCCTGTCCAATCTGAGTGGCTCTAAGCAGGACTGCCCAGGCCAATAGGTGAAATGCCTCTCGTGCACACCTGCGAACGGGTCGATCAACAAGCATGGCATCGGGGCCCACCCGCGGCGCGGCGGAAAAAGATACGCAGGTCTGGCAGTCCTGGCCGGGCGTAGCGAGCACGATCCGGATCGTCGCGTTCCTGACCCCGTTGGTCAGTTCCTTCTTTGTCGTCCGGGCGCTTTCTGACTCGTTGTACCGAGGCGAAGGCACGGTGGGCTTCCTGGCCTGGTTTGCTCAGGCCGCCGTCATCGGATTTGTGATTTCACTTGCTGTGGACCGGCTGAGCCGACGCCTACTTCCGCTTGCCGCATTGTTTTCGATGTCGTTGGCCTTTCCCGACGAGGCGCCTTCACGATTCGGTGTTGCCCTCAAAGCGGGCACAACCAAGAAGCTGGGCGCCAACGCCGATGCTGTGCGGCCGATCAGCGATTCGATCGACCCCGACGAGGCCGCTGCTGAGGCCTTGGCGTTGGTGGCCTCCCTGGCCCAACATGATCGTCTGACCCGAGGTCACACCGAACGGGTCCGGGCCTATTCCGATCTCATCGGCGAGCAGATGGGCTTATCGGCCGAGGACCGGGTGAAACTCTCCTGGGCCGGCTTACTGCACGATGTCGGCAAGCTCAGCGTTCCGGCGGAGATCCTGAACAAGAAGGGAAAGCCCGATGACGGCGAGTGGGCGATCTTGCGAAATCATCCAACGTCGGGTGCGGAGCTCCTGGGGTCATTGGCCGACTGGTTGGGGGATTGGGTTCTCGCAGCATCCGAACACCACGAACGGTGGGACGGGGCCGGGTATCCAAACGGACTGGCTGGAGAAGAGATCTCGCTTGCTGGTCGCATCGTGGCGGTTGCCGATGCCTACGACGTCATCACCAGCAAACGTTCCTACAAAGCGGGTCTCTCGCCCGAGGCCGCGCGACGCGAGTTGGTTCGCTGTTCTGGCGATCAGTTCGACCCCGCAGTAGTCCGAGCGTTCCTCAACGTTTCCCTGGGGCGCCGATGGCTTTCGGGACCTTTCGCCGGCTTGTCCGAGCTTCCGTTCGCCAGCTTGGGCACCGCCGTTTCCCGGGTTCCGGTAGCGGCGGTAACTGCAGCGGCAGCGATCACTGCCACATCGGTCAACCTTCCCGATCCACCCCAAGTCGAACTGGCCTTCGCCGAAGCTGTCACGTCGGTACCCGGTGTCTTGGACTCCGACGATGCGGCTGACTCACCCGCGCAGACGACCACGAGCACCTCACCGTCCACCTCGAGCAGCGCACCCGTCGAGTTCGTGGCCGAACCAGTGCTTCCGAGCGCCACCACGACGAGTACGTCAACCACCACCGCGGCGCCCACCACCGTGGCTCCGACCACTGTGGTACCGACCACTGTGGCATCCACCACGACTGTGGCTCCCGCGACCACTGAGACACCCACCACGACCTCCACGACGGTGGCGCAAGCGGCTGCGAACCCGATCGGCCGAGCCGCACCGCCTCCCACGACCCTCATGACGCGGCCGACAACGACAACCACAGCCGCGCCAACAACAACCACCGCCGTTCCCACCACGACCACCACTGCCTCCACGACGACGGCTGCACCGACGACAACGACCACCACCGTTCCCACGACGACCACCACACCACCGGTCAACGTGTATTACTTCAAGAACGACGGCACGGGTGACACCGACTTCCAGGTCTTCAACAGTCTCTCGACCACAGGACCCGACAACGCAACGACGCCCAACTACGACACCAACTTCGACAGCGTCGCAGGACTTCGGCTTCTCCCGACCACCATCGGGATTGGCGAGTGGGACAGCAAGAAGCGCCACCTATACGTGATCGAACCGAACACGCAGACGCTCTCTGGGTCGCCGTCTCTCACCATGTGGACTGCAACCGACGCCGACCTTGGCGGCACACCGATCCCCGTGGTGGCGGTCATCCGAGACTGCAACGCATTTGGCAGCAACTGCACGGTCTTAGGTCAGGCGACAGCCACCGTGTCAACGCCGGCAGCGAACGGCTTTGAACCGTTGAACTTTGTCTTCCCCGCTATCGATCACACCTTTGGGTCCAACCGACGGCTGCAGCTGCTTGTGTCTACCGAGTCGGGTGAGACCCTCCACGTTGCCTACGACGCCAACGACGCCCCCAGCGCCCTCACGATGAGCCTCGGGTAGCGCGATTCCCAACTGGTAGATTCCACCTCTCGTCGACTCGTTGGGGATGTCATGATCAAGATCGTTTCGCTCGCGGAGATTCAGCGGGTCGTCGACCACGAAGCATGCATTGCTGCGGTGGAAGACGCACTCGTCTCCCTAGCCGAAGGCGACGTTGCCGCGCCCGAAGAGATCGCTCTGACGCTACAACCGTCCGGTGACGTGCACGTGAAGGGGGCACACATTGCGGGCGGTCGTTGGATCGTCTTCAAAGTCGCATCTGGCTCGTTTCCCGGGTCGGCTAACGCCGGATGCTCATTGCTACTCGATGCGGCAACAGGGGAACCAAAGGTGGTGCTGGACGACGGCGGATGGCTTACCGAAATGCGCACCGCCGCCGCAGGTGCCATCGCAAGCGATCTGCTCGCTCGTCCCGGTTCGCTGCAGGTCGCGGTGTTGGGAACCGGCATTCAATCACAGTTTCAGGTCGAGGCTCTACGTCGCCGCCGAAACATTTCATCGTTGAACGTCTGGGGCCGTCGGATTGAGCGCGCCAACGCGGTCGCAAGCGAGCTTGACGGAAGAGCCACAGACGACGTTGCGGCCGCAGTCGCCGACGTCGATGTGATTATCACCGCAACCAGCGCAACCGAACCCTTTCTGTTCAAGCACGATCTTCCCGAGGGAGTCCATCTCACCGCGATGGGCGCCGACACGGTGGGTAAGAACGAGCTGGACCCGGCCATCCTTCAGGCCGCTCATGTCATTGTGGCGGACGACGTTTCTACGTGTGCCCGGGTGGGCGAGCTGCAGCACGCACCGAGTCAATGCGAGCGAGTGGTGCCGTTGGCCCAACTGGTACGAGATGTACGGGCTGGCGAATCGGTTGGCAGAGCCTCCCAGACCGAGATCACCGTGGCTGACCTCTGCGGGATCGGAACCTACGACGCTGCAGTTGCCGCACTAGCAGCGGACCGTCTGGGGATCGTTTAGTCGAACCTTGGTAGGCGATGGTTCGAGCCGGTGGCACAGTGTTGGCATGACGGGCATGAACTGGTCGGAGAACATTCGCTACGAGGCGTCGGAGCTGAGGGCTCCGTCGTCGGTCGAGGAGCTGCAAGAGATCGTGGCTTCCGCTCCCCACGTGAAGGCGCTCGGTACCCGGCATTCGTTCAATCGGGTCGCCGACACACCCGGGGGAGTTCAGGTCACGACGGCCGACCTCGGCCTCGAAGTCACGGTGGACCGAGAGCAAATGACGGCAACGGTGCCCGGTGGCTGGAGCTATTCAACCGTGGCAGCACAGCTGCAGGATCACGGCGTGGCTCTCCGAAACCTCGGTTCCCTGCCTCACATCTCCGTAGCCGGTGCCACCGCAACGGGCACCCATGGTTCCGGAGACACGAACCAGGGGCTGGCGGCCGAGATCAGTGGGCTCGAGTTCGTTACTGCCGACGGATCATTGCAGCACTTCGACCGATCCTCACCGCAGTTCGCCGCGATGCCCGTTGGGCTCGGTGCGTTCGGAATCATCACGCGCATCACCCTCGACGTGATTCCCACCTACCTGGTCCGGCAAGACCAGTACCGAGGGGCGTCCTGGGAGACCGTCTTGGAAAACCTCGACGAGATCATGGCCAGCGCGTACAGCGTCAACCTGCATGCGGGGTACTCCGAGACCCACACTCGCACCATCTGGCAGAAGTCGTTGGTGGAAACCGACGCCTCGGGAAGTGCGATTGATCACGACGTTCCCGACGAGTTGTGGGGGGCGCCCCGCCTCGATGTCGTCGAACTGGATCCCGGCCGAGTTACCACGCTGACCGTTCCGGGTCCGTGGTCAGAACGTTTGGCCCACTTCGTTCCCGAGGGCGCCCCTTCAGCTGGTGGGGACGAGCTGCAAACCGAGTATTTCGTCAGCCGGTCCGACGCCGTGGCGGCGATCAACGTTCTGCGACAGATGGGCGAGAAAATCGATCCGCACCTGCACGGAACCGAAATCCGGACCGTTGCCGCAGATGATCTATGGCTTAGTCCGTCGGTAGGAAGAGACTGCCTGTCACTGGGCTTCACCTGGAAGAAGCATCCCACAGAGGTACTGGCACTGCTGCCCGAGATCGAGGCGAGGCTGGCCCCGTTCAAACCCACACCGCACTGGGGGAAGCTCTTTGCGATGGGCCGCGACGAACTGGTTGAACGGTTCGATCGTTTGGACGATTTCCTCGAGCTTGCCCATGCAATGGACCCTCGGGGAACGTTCTCCAATCCGTACCTACGGAGGCTTGCCGCCTAAAGTAGCGACAGCATGACCACCCAAGAGGAACGAAGCGCAGTTGCTGGCATCGCGGTGGCGATCGTGTTGATCGCCGGTTTGGCGTGGGCGGGGAGCGATGGAAGCGTGACCGCAGGACCGATCTCCGCGTTCGCGTTGTGCGGCATGGTCTCGTTGGCAATCAACGGTGCCGGCTTCGTTCACTCGGTCTCGGTGAGAACCGAACGCTACTTCGACCTGCTCGGTTCCATCACGTACATTTCGATGACCGTGGTGGCTCTCGCCACCGCATCCGAACTCGACACCCGAGGCGTGGTGGCCGGAGCCATGGTGCTGGCGTGGGCGGGGCGGCTAGGGACGTTTCTGTTCGGCAGGATCCGACGCGATGGCCACGATCGTCGATTCAACAAGCTCCTCAAAAGTCCGATCCGGCTCGCCGGCACGTGGGCGCTACAGGCGCTGTGGGCCTTCCTCACCGCGGCGTGTGCCCTGGTCGTGATCACCGCCGAAGACCGCCATTCCTTTGGTGTCCTGGCCATTGTCGGATTCGTGCTGTGGGTGATCGGCCTAGGGTTCGAGGTCGTCGCCGATACCCAGAAGTCTGAATTCAAACAGGACCCCGCAAACGAGGGCCGCTTCATCTCAACCGGGCTGTGGTCGTGGTCGCGACACCCAAACTATTTCGGTGAGATTCTGCTTTGGTTTGGCGTGGCGATCTTTGCAGTGCCCAACCTCACCGGTTGGCGCATCGTAGCCATCGCCTCGCCGGTGTTCGTTTTCGTTCTCCTTAGCTATGTGAGCGGCGTCCCGTTGCTCGAACGACGGGGCAAGGCCGCCTGGGGGGACGATCCTGACTATCAGGCATATCTCGCTCGAACGCCGGTCCTCATTCCCCGGCCTCCCCGCTAGTCCACCGGGCATTTCGCGTTCGACCGCCCGGCGAGGGTACGGTTTGCGGGCCCGCCAGCTTCGAGATCGGTTCGCAAATGAAACGCCTGATCGGCTACCAGACCGACGCAATCGAAATCGAAGGTGTCGACACGCTCTCGGCTCACCGTCGGGCTCTGAGCGTCTTGCGACTCAGCTCAACACTGAGCCGGGGAGCGGTCTCGGCATCCTTTCCCGTAGCAGTCCTCGGCATCAAAGACCTGCTGGGGTCCGAAACCTGGGCCGGCTTGTCGACGGGTGCGAGCACGTTGGGCTCTGCGCTCGCAGCCGCGTGGCTTGGGGCGTACATGCAGCGGCGGGGAAGAACGCCCGGGCTCGCCTTTGGTCTGGGACTCGCAGTCCTCGGAGCCATCGTTTGCATTGTGGCCATCGAGGCGGGTCTCCTGCCGGTCTTCTTGTTGGGCATGGTCATGGTCGGTGTGGGGGCCGGTACATCAAACATGTCTCGGTATGCCGCGGCCGATCTCGCGACCGACGCCACCCGAAGCCGTGACATTGGCTCGATCGTTTTCTTCGCCACCTTCGGCGCCGTGTTGGCCCCCAACCTCATCGGTGTCCTCGGCCGATTTGCCGAGTCCCTGGGGCTTGACTCCAACGCAGGTGGATTTCTCCTGGCGGCCCTGCTGTTTGGTCTGTCGTCGGTGGTTATCTGGTTCTTCATGCGTCCTGATCCGCTTGTGGTGAGCGGCGGCGTTGACCCCAATGCGTCGGTGAAGAAGCAGGCGGTTCCTTTCACCGAGGCCGTGCGAATCGCATGGGCTAACCCGCTCTCACGGTTGGCCTTCGTGGCCCTGGTTGTCTCACAGGCAGTGATGGTGATGGTTATGGCGATGACCCCGCTCCATATGGAGGATCACGGACACAGCAAGGGCTGGATAGGTGCGGTGATCTCTGCTCACACCGCCGGCATGTTCGCCTTCGCTCCCATCGCGGGACGGCTGTCGGATGGGTTTGGCCGGGTCCAAACCATCGTCCTGGCTGGAATCACCCTCGTTGGCGCAACGGTCCTGACGTCCCTGGCTGGCGAGGCCCCTCGGGCGCTTCTGTTCCCCGGTCTCTTTCTACTCGGGTTGGGCTGGAGTTTCGGCGTGGTCGCCGGCAGCGCACTGCTGACCGAGTCGGTAGACGAACACGACCGAGTCGCCGTGCAAGGGGCAGCTGACATGGCGGTCAACGTTGCCAGCGGAGTTGGCGCCCTCACCGCCGGTTTCGTTGTAAGCGGCGCCGGCTATCACATCCTGTCGATCATGGGGATGCTCGCCGCCGGCGCCATGATGGTTCACAGCTGGTTCGAAAACCGGTTGGCATCGCTCAAGCCCGCATGAGCAGGGCGAACGCCGGCTTTGGGGGAAACGCCGCGGTTCTCACAATCGAGTGAGCCGGTGACCTATCGTCGGCGGCAATGGGGTACTTCGGGAATCAAAACGCTGCGCTGGCGGTTGGAACCTCGTCCGTGAAGTCGCACCCGTCTTCACGGCCTGCGAAACACCCACAACCGGAGATGAAGTCACGATGAATACAACGACCGTCAACCTGCGCTTGATGGCTGCTGCGTTGGCCCTGGCCCTGATCGCAGCCGCCTGTGGTGGCAGCGACGCAGCCTCGGGCGCCCCTACCGAGGCCGGCCTCGTGAACTTGGCCGACAGTGAGCTGGCAGGCATGGACTGGGACGCCATTGTCGAGGCCGCCGACGGAGGTACCGTCAACTGGTTCATGTGGGGAGGGTCGGACACGATCAACAACTATGTGAGTGCAAACGTTGGCGAGGCGTTGAAAGATGAGTTCAACATCACGCTGAACCGGGTGGGCATTAACGACACCGTCGATGCCGTCAACCAAGTGCTCAGCGAAACCGAGGCCGGTGTGTTCGCCGATGGCTCGGTCGACATGATCTGGATCAATGGCGAGAACTTCCGGACCATGAAGCAAGGTGGGCTTCTGTTCTGTGACTACTGGGACATCCTCCCAAACGCCCAACTTCTCGATCAGACCGACCAAACGCTGCTGTTCGACTTTGGTACCGAGGTATCGGGGTGTGAGGTTCCTTGGAACCGCGCCCAGGTCGCAATGATCTACGACAGTGCAACCGTACCGACCCCGCCGGCCGACATGGATGCACTTCTCCAGTTCGCCTGCGCTAATCCTGGCAGCTTCACCTATCCCGCTCCTCCCGATTTCACCGGCAGTGTTTTCGTACGGCACGTGTTCTACAACGAGGCAGACAAGCTGTTCCCCGATGAGGGCGGACACGAGAAGCTGCTGGGACCGTTCGACCAGACTGTCTATGACCAGGTAGCCGAGGCCACGTGGGCAACCCTCAACGAGATCGAATCGTGTCTCTGGCGGGAGGGCGATACGTACCCGACCGATAAGGCCGCTCTCGACCAGCTATTCTCGAACTCCGAGGTCGCGCTGAACCTCACCTATGAACCCACTTCGGTTGGCCTTGGAGTCGAAGATGGACTGTTCCCCGAGACGGCTAGAACCTATGGCTTGGAGAGCGGCACGATCGGAAACGTCAACTACACCGCCATCCCGTTCAACTCGCCGAACAAGGCGGCAGCGCTCGTATTGTCCAACTTTCTGCTCGACCCCGAAGTTCAGCTGTCCAAAGCCGATCCCGATGTTTGGGGAGCCGAGACCGTGCTCGACCTCACAAAGGTGAGCGCCGAGATACGTGACCAGTTCGACGGTTTGCCTCGTCACCCGTCGGTCATTCCGAGTTCGGAATTGGCACCCCTTGCCCTCCCCGAGCTGCAGGGCGACTGGCTCACCACCATCGAGGCCGACTGGCAGAGCTCGGTGGCCGAGCAGTAACGAGCATGTGAGATGGGTCTGAAACCACGCCTCTCCGAGCGCGGGGCCCAGCGACTGCGAATCTGGCTGCTCCTGGCTCCCGCGTTGTCGGTCATCGTCGTCCTCTTTCTGGGCGGCTTGGTTTCGGGCTTTCTTCGCAGTCTCAACTACTTCCCGCTCATCGGGCTCAACGACCCCAACCTCGATGCATACCGAAGCATCTTCGGCGATGACACCTTCGTCGACAGCTTCATCCTCACCTTCTACATTGCGTTCGTTTCAACCTTCATCGCCAGCGTGCTGGCGGTTGCGGCCGCGGTCCTGCTTCGCCCGGCGTTTCGGGGAAAGCGGTTCGTGCAGTTCTTGTTCTCCCTGAACCTCACCGTGCCTCACCTAGTGGGTGCCATCGGCGTCCTGTACCTGTTCTCCCAGAGCGGCTTGCTGTCTCGACTCACCGCGGCCGGTGGACTCACTGACGCACCTTCCGATTTCCCGGCTCTGGTTGCCGACCCGTGGGCGATTGGCATCATTATCCAGTACGTCTGGAAGGAAGTGCCCTTCATCGGGGTGATCGTCCTCGCCATTCTGTTGTCGGTCGGTGAGGACTACGAGTCGGTGGCTCGATCCCTTGGGGCGTCCCGCTGGCAGGCCTTTCGCAACGTCACGCTCCCACTGATCATGCCCGGGGTTGTCTCGGCATCGATCATTGTCTTCGCCTTCACCTTTGGTGCCTTTGAAATACCGTTTCTTCTCGGACGAACGACGCCCGCCGCACTGCCGGTTCTGGCATTCCGTAGCTACACCAACGTTGACCTGGCGGCCCGACCCGAAGCGATGGCGATGGCGATGGTTATCACCTTTCTCAGCACGCTGCTGGTGTGGGCCTATCTCAGCCTCACGAAACGGTACGTGCGTACATGACGGCGGTGCGAGAGAGTGCAGTCATGGGCCGAGCCGGTGTCGGCCGGTGGCTGGGAATCGCGGCGTTGCTGACCTTCCTCGTGCTGCCGTTGGTGCCCTTGGTGATCTGGTCGGTGGCATTTCGCTGGGTCTATCCAGACATTCTTCCCAGCGAATACAGCGGACGGGCGTGGAGTTCGGTGTTCTCCTCCACCAACGACGTGCTGGGCGCAACGATCGACACAACGCTGGTCGCCCTCGTGGTGACCGTGCTTTCGGTCCTCATCGGCGTCCCGGCTGGAAGAGCGCTGGGCCTGCACGAGTTCCGAGGAAAGCGTCTGGTCGAGTTGCTGATCTTGGCACCGATTATCGTGCCGGGCCTCGCAGTGGCCCTCGGTATCCACACCCTGTTCATCCGCTACGGCCTCGCGAACTCGTTGGTGGGTGTGGCCATCGTCCATTTGATTCCGACCCTTCCCTACATGACGCTGGTGATGTCTGGCGTGTTTGCCAACTACGACGCCGACTACGAACAGCAAGCGCGGTCTCTGGGTGCGGGGGTCATCGCAACTCAGCGCTACGTGACCCTGCCCGCAATCTTCCCGGGTCTGGTGGTGGGGGCACTGTTCACATTCTTGATTTCTTGGAGCCAGTACGTTCTGACATTGCTTATCGGCGGCGGCCAGGTAGTCACCCTGCCGTTGCTGCTCTTCAACTTCGCCCGCAGCGGAGAGAACGCCATCGCCGGCGCGCTCAGCGTTATCTTCGTGGTGCCAGGCATCATTGTGTTGGCGTTGAGCAATCGATACTTGGCAGGCGAGGACGCAGCTGTGGGAGGGATCGGGAACCTATGACAACGGTCCGCCTTTCCGGGCTCAGCAAATTCTTCGATGAGAAATCGGCTCCCGCGGTGAATGCGCTCGATCTCGAGATCGAGTCTGGCAAGCTCACCGCTCTCCTCGGTCCCTCGGGCTGCGGGAAGACCACCACGATGAAGATGATCGCCGGTCTCCTGAGCCCGACCGACGGTGATATCTCGTTCGATGGCCGGTCGATTATCGGAGTGCCCCCGGAGGACAGGGGCGCGGTGATGGTCTTTCAGAACTACCTGCTTTTTCCGTACATGTCGGTGGCGGACAACGTTGGCTTTGGTCTCAAGATGCGCAAAGTCGACAAGGGCACGATCAAGGCCCGAGTGAGCGAAATGCTGGATCTCGTTCAACTCCCAGGGGTTGAGGATCGCAAGCCCAAGCAACTGTCGGGTGGACAGCAACAGCGAGTCGCTCTGGCCCGAGCACTAGTGGTCGAACCGAAGGTCTTGTTGCTGGACGAACCTCTGAGCAACCTCGACGCTCACCTGCGTGACGAGATGCGAGAGTTGGTTCGCCGCATCCAAACCGAACTCGACATCACCACCATCTTCGTTACCCACGACCAAGAGGAAGCCGTTGTGCTCGCCGATCGGATCGCACTGCTCTTCGACGGCGAACTCCAACAGTTCGACGAGCCGAGCGCGTTTTACGAACGACCTCGTTCGGTCGAGGTAGCAACGTTCTTCGGCGGCACAAACTTCGTACCCGGAACCTATGAGAACGGTCGAATGCAGACGTCGATCGGATCGTTCTCCGCCCCGAACTCCGCCATCGAACAAGGCGCAGCGATGCTTAGCATTCGTCCTGAAGAGGTGCGGATCGTCACCGACGAAGACGAACGCACCTACGAGAACTTCGTAACCGGCACCATTAGATCGCGGGTGTATGTGGGCCGGTTCGCGCGCTTCCAAGTGTCGGTCGGGGAGCATCGGATCGAGGTTTTCACCGAGCCTGGTCAGGTCAAGAACTTCAACGACGGCGACGCTGTTTCCCTGAGCTTTGATCCCGACAGTCTGTGGGTCATGGAACCGGGAACGACCGGGTAGAAAGAGAGTGCATGACTGAAACCATTCGGCCCCGCCGCTCCTTTATTTTCGCACCGGCGTTGCGCCCGGAGATCTACCCCAAGGCGCTGGCCTCAGGTACCGACATCGTGTGCGTCGAGCTAGAAGACGGCGTGGCACCCAAAGACAAAGACATCGCGCGAGCCAACGCCATGGCGATGTTTGCCCAACCGCAGGCGGACGACGGGGTGGAGCGGGTTGTCAGAATCAATGGCGTCCGAGAGGCCTTTGGCATCGCCGATGTCCAAGCAATCCTTGCGTCCGATACTCCACCGCCGGTCATCATGATGCCCAAAGTTCGCACACCCGATGAGGTTGTGTGGCTCGATGACCTGCTCAGCGAACGTGGCCACAGCACCAAGCTGCAAGTCATCATCGAAACCAATCAGGGGCTCGAGGCCGCGTTTGAAATAGCGCACTGCTCGGATCGTCTGGTCGCATTGTTCTTCGGCGGAGTCGACATGGCGGCCGAACTCCGCTGTGAGAACCGGTGGGAGCCGCTGCTGTATGCCCGCTCCCGGGTGGTGCACGCCGCAGCGTCAGCTGGACTCGATGTGATCGACGTGCCCTATCTCGATCTCGATGACCTCGAGGGGATGACCACCGAGGCTCAGAAGGCCAAAGCCCTCGGGTTCTCCGGCAAGGGGTCGGTGCACCCCAAACAAGTCGCCGCACTCAACGAGGTGTTCACTCCATCCGAGCAAGAGATCGACCGGGCGCGCCAAATCATCAACGCGTTCGAGGCCGATGGATCCGGCCTTGTGGTGATCGACGGCAAGCTGATCGAGAAACCCGTGCTCAGAGACATGCACCGGATTCTGGCGATCGCCGACCGGATTGCTACTGCCTGAGTCGACGCTCCGCCGCGGCGGCGTCGAGCCGTTCCTTAATTACCGGGTCGATGGCCAGAAGCTTTTCAAAGTTCCACGTCATCAGCTTTGCGATTCCGCAGGTCTCTCGCGCGATAACGGTGGCCGTGCGTTTCTGATGTTCGAGCAGCGCCACTTCGCCAAAATGATCTCCGGCGCCGAGTTCGTTGACGATCTTGTCGCCGACCTTCACCACAACGTTGCCTCGCAGAATGAGCACCAGCGAGTATCCAAAGTCGTCTTCTCGGGTGAGGCGGTCACCCATGAGCACCTCGGTCGACTCGAAGAGTTCCGCGCACGCTTCTAGCTGAGCGTCGCTCAGACCTTCGAATATGCCAATTCCTGCTAGCTCGTCTTTGAGCATGTTGTGCCTCGATTCGTCCTAGGTGAGGCTAGTAGAGAGAACGTCGAGAAGCTGGGGAAGTGCGGTTCCCAGAACCTGCCCGGCGTGGGCGAGGTTGGACAAGAATTCTTCGACCGTCGGTTCTGGACCGTCCACGATGTCGGTGATCACCTTGAGGGCGGTGAACTGACAACCAGCCCTGGCCGCGACGCCAGCCACCGCGGCGGCTTCCATATCCTTTGCCACCGTTCCGTGGGCTTGCATCGCCGCGATGTCCTGCGGGGGAGCGTCGAGCGAGTCGCCGCTGGAACACGGGCCGGTGTTGAACCCTAGAAGCTCGGCCTCAGCGGCGAGGTTGGCGGTGGGGTATTCGCCGCGCGCAAACGAGTCGTAGCCTTCGAGGTCGACGCGGCGGTCATGATGGATGATGGGCCCGGATGCCACAATCACCTGCCCCACGCGTCCGCCCCGGGATGCAAAACCGCCCGCGGTGCCGGCGCTGACCACCCAGGTTGGCTCAAAGCGCTCGATCGCTACAGCAGCGGTGAGCGCCCCGGCTGTGGTGCCAATCGAGTCGACACCGTGCAAGGGATCGACACCATTCACCACGATCCTGACCCGCTCGTCCGAGGATCCGTATGCCTCGACCCACGGCATCGACTCCCACGGCGGCAGGGCTTCGAGACCGAGCCGATCAACAACGGGCATCGCTTCAGCCCGAAGAGCCATCACTACAACCAGAGACACCGAGTAAACCTATTCCAGATCCGACGACCTGACCTACCCGCACTACGCTTCTGGCTCTATGGCGAAAGAACTGACCGTGCTGCCCTCGCACGCTTCGCACAGGGACATCCTCGATGTGTTGGGCCGAGACGGTGGCGTGATCGTAAAGCAACTTCTGGACCCGCAGACACGCGCTCGATTCTGCGATGACATCGCCTCCGAGACCGCGCAAAAAGCTGCTGGAGCAACAACCGGCAGCGACCGCATGATCGAATTCTGGGGCTCCCAGACCAAGAGATTCACTCGTCTCGGCTGGCGTAGCCCTCATTTCGAAGACATCTTGATGGCCCCGGCTTTGCGGGGATTAGCTGATGAACTACTGCTGCCTTCCTGCGATGACTACTGGATGAACACCGCCCAGATGATGATTATCGGGCCAGGCGAAACTGAACAGATGTGGCATCGCGACGCCGGCAACTGGCCGGCGGTGTGCACGCCAACCTCGCCTGAGGTCACGGTGTCGTGCATGTACGCGTTGGGCGACTTCACCGAAGCCAATGGTGCCACCCGAGTCGTGCCGGGGAGCCACCTGTGGGACGACTACGACCGGGCCCCGTCCAGCGACGACTTTGCGGTGGCCGAAATGGAGGCTGGTGACGGCTTGCTCTATTCGGGCCGTGTCATCCACAACGGTGGGGCCAACGTGACCACCGACCAGTGGCGGCTGGGTCTCCACGTATCCTTCGTCTTGGGATGGCTGACGCCGGAAGAGGCGCTCCCGATCTCGGTGCCCTGGGAGTCCGCGTCGAAGATGTCCGAGCGCGCTCAACGTCTTCTGGGCTGGAAGAGTTACGGCGTCAAGTCCCGAATCTGGACCGTGGACTACGAAGAGATCGCAATAGCTCTCGGGCACCCATAGTGATACGTAGTCGCCGGAGCCGGGGGCGGCCAGCTGAGCCATCTATGATTTGACGATGAAGTTGTTCGGTTCCCAGACTCCAGCAAAGGCGTTGAGACAGCGTTGACCGCCGTACTCGTAATTCTCGCAATCACGGTGATGTTGGCGTTGAACGCCCTCTACGTCGCCGCCGAGTTCGCCACCGTTGGCGCTCGGAAGTCTCGTATCCAAGCCCAAGCCCAAGACGGCAACGGAGCGGCAGCATCGCTGTTCGAAATCGTCCGTGACCCGGTGAAGCTCGATAACTACGTCGCCACCTGCCAAGTCGGTATCACGCTGAGCAGTCTGGTAGCGGGTGCGTTCGGCCAATGGCAGCTCACACCGTTCTTCGAGGGGATCTTTGGTTCGGGCGCGAGAGTCGTGGCCATCATCGTCACGCTGCTCATCATCACGTCGCTCCAGGTGATTCTGGGCGAGCTGCTGCCAAAGACAGCGGCTCTTCGATACCCGGAGCGCCTGGCCATCGCCACGTTGCGTCCGATGCAGGTGAGCCAGATCGCCTTCCGGCCACTGGTGAAGGTGTTCAACGGATCGGCGTTTTCAATCATGCGAGCGTTGAATCTGAGCACCGATCACAGCCACGCTCACGTTCATTCACCCGAAGAGCTGGCGGCTCTCTTCGACGAAAGCGCCGCAGGTGGGTTGATCGATGCCGCCGAGCGCAACATGGTGGCGGGCGTCCTCAACGTAGAACAGCGTCTCGTTCGAGAGATCATGACGCCCCGACGCCGCCTCGTGGGCGTCAGTGCAGCCGATCGAGTGGGCGACGCCCTCGACCGTTTGGTCGAGACACCCCATACCCGTTTCCCGGTGTGGGGCGAATCCAACGACGACGTCACGGGCGTGATTCACCTCCGCGGTCTCTATCTGGGATCTCAGAACAATCCCTCGGCAACGGTCGGGTCTATCACCAGTCCGATCCTCGAAGTCGCCGAGACGCTTTCGGTGCCCGAGTTGTGGGGCCGGCTGAATGACGGCGAACAACATTGCGCGCTGGTGATCAACGAGTACGGCGGGGTCGCCGGGCTGGTCACGCTGGAAGATGCAATCGAAGAAATCTTTGGTGAGGTGCGGGATGAGTTCGATATCGGGCCCGATCCCATCGTGGTGACCGACGGCCGGGTATCGGTTTCGGGCGAGGTGTTGTTGCGAGATCTCAATCAGCGGTTTGACCTGTCGCTTCCGACCGACGACGTAGACACCATCGGTGGCCTCATCTGGCACGAGCTTTCTCGGCCGCCTAAGGCCGGCGAGACGGTTTCACTCGACTTTGGTCGCACTGTTGTACGGGTCGACGCAATCGACGGGAACGCGATCGAACGAGTCAGCTTCAGTACGGGCGACGATGAGAACGGAGCCGACCAATGATCGGCGAGTACGTGCTTCCCATCGTGGCCATTTTGATTCTGGTGATTCTCAATGGCCTCTTCGTGGCCGCCGAGTTCGCCCTCGTCGGCTCGCGCCTGAGCCGGTTGGAAAATATGGCCAACGACGGCAATCGGTCAGCCGCTTGGTTGGTCTCGTTGTTCAAACGTCATGCGGGCAAGGACAGCTACATCGCTGTCGCTCAGCTCGGCATCACGCTGGCCTCCATCGGCCTGGGTATGTATGGCGAACCCGCCGTGGCCCACTGGCTCTATGACCCGTTGGAGGACATCGGAGTTCCCGAGACCGCCTCGCACACGGTGGGCTTCATCGTTGCGCTCAGCGCCATCACCTACATGCATGTGGTGTTCGGCGAAATGATTCCGAAGGCGCTCGCACTCCAGGCGCCCGAAAGCGTGAGCATGAAGCTCAACCCTTTGATGCGTGCCTTCAGTGCCCTGTTCAAGCCAATGGTTTCGGTGTTGAACTCGATCGCGTTTGCGTTGATGCGGCTGTTGCGGATTCCTGAGCCGGATAAGTCGCTGTCACTACACACCAGCGATGAGCTTGCGATCGTCACCGATGAGTCTGCCCACAGCGGCGAGCTCGGTGGTCTGCAGCGCGATCTTATTCGGAACATCTTCCAACTCGATGGCCGACCGGCTGAGGAGCTGATGATGGCGCGGAGCAACATCGTCGCCATCGACCAAACGGCATCGGCCGGAGAGATTACCGAGCTCATCGGGTCGGCTCAGCGAAGCCGCTATCCGGTCGTCGACGGTGACCTCGACCATGTGGTCGGGATGCTTCACATCAAAGATTTCATTCGGGCCAACCGATTGGGAACTTTTAGCTCGCTTGCCGAGATCGTTCGTCCGCTCCCGGTCGTCGCCGCCACCACATCCGCCGATGACCTGCTCGAGAAGTTCAAGCAGGGCAGTACGCATGCGGCGTTGGTGATCGATGAGTTCGGAGCAACCGTCGGGTTCGTTTCCCTCGACGATGTGATCGCCGAAATCATGGAGGACGAAGACGCCGACTTAATCTCTCGCAACGCCGACGGATCGCTCACCGTGAACGGACAAACGCCACTGAGCGAAATTCGGGAGATGCTCGAAGATCCCGTTTTTGACCACGAGGACATCGTGACGATCGCGGGATTGATGATGGCCCACGCCGGTGAGGTTCCTACTGTGGGCACCACGGTGGAACACGGCACGTACCATCTGACCGTGGAGCAGCTGGTAGGTCGTCAGATCACCCAGGTTCGAATTCGCCAGTAACCGCAACAGAAAATCTTTCCGGGCGTTGTCGATTTTGGGGCTGCTCACGCGTCGTGTTGTCATCGGTGATGTTCGCCGATTCCAATTAAGGAGGCATTACCCATGAAGTACTTCATTCTGCTCGCAGGCCACGACGCTGAGACCGGACCCTTCGACGAGCTCACCCCGGAGCAACAACAGGCCGAGATGGGCAAGCACGAAGCGTTCGGCGGTGCCTGTGAAGAGCGAGACGGTGTAGAGATGGTCGGTGGTGAAGCCCTGGGTGACGGCTCGATGGCCACCACGCTCCGAACGCGCGACGGCAAGTTCACCATCACCGATGGACCGTTTGCCGAGGCAGCCGAACAGATTGGCGGTTTCTACATGCTCGAGGCGCCGGACCTCGACACCGTGGTTGACCTCTGTCGTATTCTTCCTGCTTATGACATCGACATCCGACCCGTCCTTGACGTCGGCTAACGATGCTGTAGCCCAGACCTACCGGGCTCACTGGGGTCGGCTACTTTCGCTGCTCGTCGCCAGGACCCGTCGCCTCGACCTCGCCGAAGATGCCCTGGGCGAGGCCTTCGCCCGGGCAAGTTCTGTTTGGCCAACCGCCGGGGTGCCGGCGAGCCCCAGCGGTTGGCTCTACACCACTGCGCACCGTCAGGTTGTTGCCGGTCTCCGGGCCGAGGCTGTTCGAGGCAGAAAGGCTCCGCTGCTTGCCGTCGGCTCCGACTGGGTGCACCCCGCACCCGACGAAGGTCTGGACGAGCTAGCCGATGAACGATTGTCGCTCATCCTGCTGTGTTGTCACCCTGCACTTTCGCCGGAGGCCCGCTCGGCCCTTGCTCTCCGACTTGTGATCGGCACCAGTACCGCGGAGATCGCTCGGCTTTTCTTGGTATCGCAATCGACCATGGCCGCCCGCATCACCCGCGCAAAGAAGAAGATCGTGACCGCAGGAATTCCGCTGTCGTCGCCGGCCGATGAAGAGTTGCAGGTTCGGCTGAGCGACGTTGGCCGAACGATCTATCTGGCCTTCACTGCGGGATACAGCCCGGGCGAAGGTGCCGACCTTCTCCGGATTGATCTCGCCAGCGAAGCGGTACAGCTCGCGGCGATACTCCACCGGCTCGTTCCCGGCTCGACGCAGTGTTCTGCCCTCTATGGACTATTGCTACTCCAGCACGCTCGCCGAGACGCAAGAGTGGCCGACCGCACACTGGTGACCTTGGCCGATCAGAACCGATCGTTGTGGCGCCACGATGAACTTCGGACGGGGGTCGAGCTGGTCGATAACCTGGCTCCTGCCAGTGGGTACGCCGAGGAGCTTCGCCTGCAGGCACTCATCGCCGCCCAGCATGCGATCGCTGGTACCAGTGCCGACACCGATTGGCGGCAGATCGCGGCCCTGTACTCGCAGCTGGAACAACTCACCGGTTCTCCGGTCGTTCGGCTGAACCGAGCGGTCGCTGTGGCTGAAGATGAGGGACCTGCGCACGGATTAGCGCTGCTTGACGCTGTGGCCGATCTGCTGCGGGCCAACCATCGGTTCCATTCGGTGCGGGCCGACCTGGCGCGCCGATCAGGCGACATCGATGTGGCCCGTCGTTCCTATCACGAAGCACTGCAGCTGTGCTCGAACGATCTGGAGAGCCAGTTCCTCGCCGACCGCCTGGCAAGTCTCTGACGGGAGCCACGCAGATTCTTCGTTGTCAACGACCTGCGTTAGCGTTTGATCGTGAAGTTTTCCGTATGGCCCTCTCCCAGCCGCAGTACCGATGAGATCCTGAACTGCGCCCGTGCCGCTGACGCGCTTGGCTATTTCGGGTTCTGGTTCGCCGATCATTACATGCCCAACACTGGAGGCACTGAGGTGAAGTCCGGCGATGTCCACGAGGTTTTCTCGATCCTTCCGGCGGTTGCGATGGTCACCGAGTCGCTGCGGATCGGACCTCTGGTGTCACCGACGTCGGTGCATCATCCGGCCGTTCTCGCCAACCGGGCGACCACTCTCGATCACGTGTCCAATGGACGCATGGTGCTTGGTCTTGGGGCTGGCTGGCAGATAAACGAGCATCAGGCATACGGAATCGATCTGGAGGAACCCAAGGTTCGCGTAGATCGATTCGAGGAAGCCATCCAGATCATCCGATCGCTTCTGGATGAGGATCGAACCACCTTCGAAGGAACTCACTATCAGCTCACCGACGCGCCCTCCGACCCCAGCCCGGTCCAGGCCACGCTGCCGATACTGGTGGGGACCAGTGGTCCTCGGATGTGCCGCATCACCGCGCGTTTCGCCCAAGAGTGGAACACCTGGGGAAGTCCTGCGGTCGCGGCGGCTAAACGCAAGACGTTCGAGACCGCCTGCAACAAAGTGGACGCCGACATCGGGGAGAAGCACACATCGGTGCAATCGCTGTTCTTCGTGACCGACGACAAGACTCGCATCGAAAAGGCGTTGAGCGGTCCCATGGCCGACAACACTGTCGCCGGTTCGGTTGATCACGTTGTGGATGCCATTGGTCAGTTCGGAGAGCTCGGCTTCAACGAAGTGATCGTCCCCGACTTCAGCCTGGGCGATACCGAGAACGAACGAGCTGACGCCTACGAACACTTCATGACTGCCATCGTGTCTCAGATCGACTAACCAAATCCCCACAACCCATCAGAACGCCGACTGAGGAACCCTGTCACACCCCCTCGTCATACTCGCTACATGACTTCCTCGGCGGGAAACATGTGCCAGTTCGGCGACGGCCTACTCGGTGAGGAGCGCGAGGCGCTGGTCAACGCCGGTCGAGCCCTGATCAAACTGGGAATGGCCGATCCGGCTTCTATGAGCCGCGAGGATCTGGCCGAGGTCGTGGTAGCAATCGCCGCTGTAGGCGAGCGTTCAGCGGTGATGGCGGGTCGGTACATGGATATTGGCGAGCGAACAGCAGCGTCGTTGACCAAGGGGGAGAAGTCGATGGTTTCGCTAGTCTCGGCCAGATCCCATCTCTCCAAGCGCCGGGCATCGCAGATGCTGCGGGCCGGCTCCATAGAGCATCGATTCCCTCACGTCCACCAGGCGCTCATGGCCGGCAAGATCACCACCGGACACACCGACGTCGTCGTTCGCGCGGCCCGGTCATGTGATTCTCACCAGCTCGCTGCCGCCGAGAAAGCCTTAGCTGCGCTCGCCGTTCTGTGCACGCCAGAGGAGTTCGCTCAGAAACTGGCGCTGTGGCTCGCCGTGGCAGACCCAACCGAACACCTCGACGAGTTCTTGCGTGCGCAGGCCCGCCGGCACTTCGTGTGGGGTAAGGATCTGTTTGGCAATATTCACTTTGGGGGCACATTCGAACCGCTGGCAGGGGAGGCCATCGTCGATGCCGTCCAGAATCGTCAGAAGGAGCTGGAGCGTCTAGACCCCGAACTGAGAGGGTCGGCAGCTGCCCACGATGCCTTGGCCGATCTGATTCTGGGCGATGCCGCCCCAAAGGCGGTGATCGAGATCATTTATCCTCAGTCCAGCGAACAAGCTGGTCTCGACTGCGCAGCGGCGACCTCAGCTCATTCGGCGATCCCAGTCCCTGAATATCGCGACGTATCGTTTGGCTCAGTGATCTACCCGCAGACGGCCAGAGGCACCTTGGTCCCACCCGCCGTTGTCGACCAGGTGCGTGGCCGTCGCCGGTTCCACCCGGTGGATCTCGACGGAAACCTGGCGAACGATCGGCCCGCTGGCCGCCACTTCACCACTGTGCAGAAGCGTATGGTTCGCTTGCGAGACAACGGTTGCCAGCATCCCGGCTGTCGAACCTCGCATCGATGGGCCGAGTACGACCACGGCCACCCCTA
This sequence comes from uncultured Acidimicrobiales bacterium, assembly GCA_938029215.1. Lineage (GTDB taxonomy): Bacteria > Actinomycetota > Acidimicrobiia > Acidimicrobiales > SZUA-35 > JABDIY01. The sequence continues at coordinate 20,789 of CALHFG010000082.1, forward strand.
CGAATGCGGGGGTCCTACCACGGTGCGAAATGGGCAGCTGCTCTGTCGGTTTCATCATCGTTGGAAGCACCGCGGTGATCGCCACGGGTCGAGAGTGTTCGATGATTCCCCGGTCCGACTCGAATAGTTGACGCCGCCTGCCCAAAGCACCCATCTTCCTTTCGAAACGCCGACGACCGGCCCTCTTCTGGGCCCCGAGTGCGCTTTGGGCTGCCGCCGCTCAGGTAGCTGGTGCGGGTCGACCGATTTCGGCTGACGCCTGCTGAATCGCGGACCGCAGAATTGTTGCGAGCCGATCGACTTCGTGTTGGGTGATGATTAGGGGAGGCGACATCACGCAACTGTTATAGACCGGCCGAACGATCAGGCCGTTCTCTTGGCTGATGCGGTCAACGATCAACGCAAACTCACTGTCTCGCTCCTCGTTCGGGTGTTCAGGGTCAAGGCAGAGTTCTACAGCAGCCATGAGGCCCTCGCCCCGCACTTCGCGAACGACGCTGAGGTCACCAAGCTCAGCAAGGCGCCGCTGGAAGTGCGGGCCCACCTTCTGAGCGTGGGCCAGGAGTGCCTCCGATTCCATGATGTCCAAGTTCTTCTCGGCCGCAGCGACCGCGATCGGATGTCCGCTGTAGGTGAAACCGTTGCTGAAGTACGTGTGGTCGGCACTGATCTTGCGCAGGTCGTCGAACAAGCGATCCGAGATGAACACCGCTCCCATCGGTATGTATCCCGAGGTGAGCCCCTTTGCGGTCGTGATCATGTCGGGAACGATCCCGTAGATCTCTTCGGACGCGAACATGGTGCCCAGCCGACCGAACGCTGTCACCACTTCGTCGCTGATGTACAACACGTCGTTGGTTCGGCAGACGTCGAGCGTTCGCTGGTGATAGCCAGGCGGTGGAACTACAACGCCGCCCGATCCGAGCACAGGTTCGGCGATGAACGCACCGACGTTCTCGGCGCCGAGCTCGTCGATCTTGGCCTCTAACTCCTCGATCAACGAGTCGCAAAATGCATCGACCGACATGCCGTGCGGTCGGTCGAGAGGCTTCGGGTTGGACACGTGATGTACCAGACCGTCGGCCATGTCCATATGCAACTTGTCGGAGTCCTTGCCTGAACAGGTGGCGCCCAGGAAGGTGCTGCCGTGATAGCCATCGGTTCGAGCGATGATCTGCTTCTTGGAGATCAGTCCCCGGCAGTTGTTGTAGAAGAACATGAAGCGCAACGCGCTATCGACTGCGGTTGACCCGCACGTGGTGTAGAACACGTGGTTCAAGTCACCGGGGGAGTAGCCGGCCAGTCGTTCGGTGAGGCGAAGGGTGTGGTCCATTCCGAACGACCACGGCGACACATAGCCCAACGCCAACGCCTGCTCGGCAATCGCTTCGGCCATTTCGGGACGACCGTGGCCGATGTTCACACACCACATGCCACCTGGTCCATCGATGAGGCGGTTGCCTTCGATGTCGTACACGTAGATGCCTTCGCCGTGTTGAAGGAAGGACTTGTCGGTCGCCCGAACCGATACGTCTTCCCACGGGTACACCACTCGTTGATCGAGCTGGCGTCGGTCGGTGTCGCTGAGGCGCTCGATGGTCATGGTCTCAGTATGACCTACCGGCGCTCGCCGATCGCTAGCCGGTCAGTTCGGCGTTGGAAGATGCCGGCTCCATCGGCTCCAGAGACTCCATTGTGTGACCGGTAATAAGACGTGCGCCGCGTTGGCCCGTGAAGTACTGCCATGTCCAGTTACTCATGGTCCGCACCTTGGACCGGAAGTCAACCAGGAGCCACACGTGCACAACGCACCACAGGATCCACGCCAATCGGCCTCCGAATTGCAGTCGACCCAGGTGGGCGACCGCCTTGGACCGGCCGATGGTGGCCATTGAACCTTTGTCGTTGTACACAAACGATGGTCTGGTCTTGCCGGCCAGATCGGCTTTGATGCATTTGGCTACGTGAGCCCCGCCTTGGGTTGCCGCTGCACCGACGCCTGGAACGTCGACGCCCTTGGCGTCTGTTACGGCAGCGACGTCACCGACGGCAAAGACATTGGGATCGCTTTTCAGGCTTAGATCGGAGGTGACCACTGCCCGGCCGGAACGGTCGACTTCGTCGGTGACGGCGGCACCGAGCTCGGAGGCGGCAACACCGGCAGCCCAGATCGTGGTGGCCGCCGAGATGTACCCCTTGGTTGTTGTGACACCGTCGTCGGTGATGTCGGTGACTCGGGTGTCGGTCTGGATATTCACACCAAGCTGTCGTAGTTGTTTGGTAGCGGATCGCTGGAGTTTGGGAGTGAACGGCGGCAACACCGCGGGGCCGGCTTCGACCAAATGGACGTGCACCTCCGAGGTGTCGATATGGCGGAAGTCGTCACGCAACGTCTGGGTGGCAATCTCGCGAATCGCTCCGGCCATCTCGACTCCGGTTGGCCCGGCGCCGACAACCACGAACGTCATCTGTCGCTCGCGCTCTTCGATGGTGTCGGCCTGCTCCGCCCGCTCAAACCCCAGCAGAACCCGCCGGCGAATGTCGAGGGCGTCTTCGATGGTCTTGAGTCCTGGTGCATGCGTGGCCCAGCCCTCGTTGCCAAAGTAGGCGTGGGTGGCACCGGTGGCGACAACGAGGTAGTCGTACTCGAGCTCGCCGACTGAGGTGGTGAGAACTCGCCGGTCGGTTTCGATGCCGGTGACGTTGGCCAGCACCGATGTGCAGTTCGCTTGCCTGGACAGGATGTGGCGCACCGGTTGGGCGATGTCGGACGGGTTCAACGCAGCGGTTGCCACCTGGTAAAGGAGCGGTTGGAACAGATGGTGGTTCTGCCGATCGACGATAGTGATCTGCACCGGTTCCTTGGCCAAGCCTTTGGCAGCGGCAAGCCCTCCGAAACCCGCGCCGACAATCACAACCCGTGGGGGACTGGTTCGATCGTTCATTCGAGTGCTCCATTCGAGCGATGTTCCTACAACCAGTATGCAGACCCGGCCGCTCGCGGAACAGCTGAAAGGGTGTGACCTGTGGCGCGGCAAAAATTCAGTGGGTCGTCAGGTTGGATCGTCACACTACGGTTCATGAATCCCCCTCAGAAGACTGAAACCGCCATGCGCTGGTCCAAGGTTGCCTTTGTCGGAGCGGTGTCGGCGAGTATCGTGCTCGCCGCCTGTGGCAGCGATACGGCTCTCGACGCCACCTCGACCACGGGCGCACCCAGCTCCGACGTTGAGGTAACGACGACCACCATTTCCGAGGTCGACGGTGACGCCGCCGAGCCCTCCGAAACCACAACCGCAACCTCATCGTCCGAGGCTTCCGAAACGGAGGGGGAAACGGAGGGGGAAACAGCAGAGACAACTGCTGACTCGACCGTCGAGGCGAACGGGGAGGAAGGTGCCTACACCGGGTCCTACACCTTGGACGATGCAGAGTTTGGAACCCAGGTCACGGTCACGGTCGAAGGTGACTCCAGAACGATCGTGGCGAACGCCCTTCCCGATCATGAGACCGGCCAGTTCCCCAACGCCGGCAACCCCAACACGATCTCTGAACAGGACGTGACGTACCAATACACCACCAACCCCGTGTTCACCGGAGACGCCACCGAGGCTCGCACCACCGGCGTTGCCGTAAACGGTGTGAAGTTCGAGCCGGGCACGGCTGAGACAGTTACCTGCGACAACGTGACCTACCGGGTCGAGGCCCTCCAGGACGTCTACAACCTGGGCCTTGACTTCAACAACGCCCACGTGCAGCCCACTGGCGAATACCACTATCACGGCGCCTCTGAACTACTGGCCGATGCCTACGCCACCGAGGACGATCTTGTGCATGTTGGCTTCGCAGCCGACGGATTCCTGATGTATTACTCCAAATCTGGCGCCTATGCCTCTGGGTATGAGCTCTCCTCGGACCTCCGAGAAGGATCCAACTGCGTGGGCTCGGGACCCCTCGGTGGCGACACCGTAGAGGTCGAAGGCACCACCCCCGATGGTGTCTTCACATCAGACTGGGTGTGGAGCGAAGCCAACGGTGACCTGGACGCCTGTAACGGCATCGAGATCGATGGCACCTATGCCTACGTCGTGACCGACGAGTTCCCGTACATCAGTCGCTGCCTCAACGGTGAGGTCGCTGGTGGTCGAGCCGGTGGCCCACCTCCGGGCGCCTAGGTCCAGGGACGTGTTGCTGCCAGCTCAAGCCGCCCGGTTTTCGGGCCACTGCCTTGCCATGCGATCGGATTTGTTTGGCCAGTTCTACAAATCGAAGGCGGTCCCGATGGCTTCTTCGCTCTTGGCCCAGAGGAGATTGCGAGTCGCCGGGTTGTCGTAGTAGGACTCGAGCTCGAACGGTTCGGCCCTGCCTCGGAAAGCGGCGGCCCCACTGCCGGGTCCATAGAACTGGCCCGACCTTGCGCCCGGCAGGCACATGCAGCTCAGAATTCCCATCGCTCCGTCCTCGGCGGGTTGGCTGAACTTCATGAAGATGTTGGTGAAGAAGCTGCCCATGCCGCCTTCGGTCACCGATGTCTTCTGAAGGTGGGTGTTGGCCAGACCCGGATGGGCTACGAGCGCCTTTACCTTCGACCCGCTGGTCTGAAGACGGTTGTGCAAAGCGGCGGTGAACGCAGCATTGGCCAGCTTCGACTGGTTGTAGCGAACCCAACGGGGACCGCGGAACATCATGTTTTCGAGCTTGGAGCCATCGCCGCCAAGATCGCCACCCTTCTTTGACAGATAGTCGCCGTTCAGTGTTTTGCTAGGAGCCATCCGGGCGACGCTCGAATGGTTCACGATCCGGGACTCACCGGTTGCGGCCGCGGCTCGGTCGAGCAGCGGCATGAGTTCCCGAGTAAGCAGGAAGTGTGAGAGGTGGTTGGTTTGCATTTGCACATCAAACCCATCGCCGGTAGCGGTGTCGGCCAGGGCCATCACGCCGGCGTTGTTGCACAGGACGTGCACGCCTTCGGGGCACAGCTCGGCCACTGTCGCGGCCGCTGATCTCACCGACGCGAACGACTGCAGATCGCATTCGACACTATGAAGGTCTGCATCTGGTGACGAGGCGGTGAGCTTGGTAAAGCTCGCGGTCGAACGCTCCGAGGAACGGTTGAGTACCAGCACCTTGGCGCCAAGTTCGGCCAGCGTTGTGGCGGCTGCGTTTCCGGTTCCCGAGGTCGTGCCCGTGATGACAACCGTCTTGCCCGCCATTGAAGGGAGGGTCGCTCGGAACGCGGGGAAGTTGCTCATGACTGTTCTCTCCTAGATCGTTTCCGAAACTCTACGGGCGCCGATGAGTGGCTAAGACAACTTCTGGGGCTCTGGTCGGTAGTTTTCACGTGTACGGATCGAGCGTGCGAACGCCGGTCACACCAACAGGGGGATGAACATGACGATCGAGGAACTTGCGGCACTGCTCAAAGAGACCGGACGGCATCATCACCAGGCGTTCATCAGCGCCGATGGAGCCGATCCCGAGTGGGCGCTCTGGTATGCCGGATTCATTCAGACCAAGTTGTGGGATTCCCTGGGAGAGCTCCCGACGCGCAGTTCGTTGGTGCATCTGTTGATCGAGGCGGAGAAGCGATTCCACCAGTCCGGTTCGACCGACTGGCCCGCCTTCTACGCCGAGTACATGGTCGGCGAACTGAAGGGGTGAACGCATGACAACCACGTTTGCGGCCCTCGAAGCTGGCGGGACCAAGTTCCGTGCTGCGGTCGTTGGCACCGATTTGGCCATTCTCCATCAGGTGTGGATTCCTACCACTACACCCGAAGAGACCATCGGTGCCGTCGAAGCGTTCTTCGCCGAACACCAACCAACGAGCGCGCTCGGCATCGCCTCGTTCGGCCCGCTCGTGGTCGACCGTTCGTCGGCTGCCTATGGCTCGGTAGCGGCTACCCCGAAGCCTCACTGGAGCGGAGCCCCGTTGCTCCAGCGGCTCGCCCAATCCCTCGGTGTTCCTGCCGACATCCAAACTGACGTCGAGGCGGCGGCGGTGGCTGAGTGGAAGCTCGGTGCCGGCCAGGGTCATCGATCGGTCGGCTATGTGACCGTCGGTACCGGTATCGGTGCCGCGTTGACAATCGACGGCGTTCCGTTTCGTGGCAGGAACCATACTGAACTGGGTCATATCCCCGTGAAGCGAATCGATGGCGACAACTTCGCCGGCCATTGTTCCTTTCACCACGACTGCCTGGAAGGAATGGCGTCGGGCCCGGCCATCGGGGCCCGGTGGGACGCTGATCCCGTGAGTCTCGATGATCGCAACGAGGTGTGGGACCTCGAAGCGGCCTACCTGGCTCAACTGATCCGGGTCTACACGCTGAGCTTTGCCCCCGACATCGTTCTCTTCGGTGGTGGTGTCGGCACTCGGCCCGACATGGCCGACCGAATCAGCCGGGCCGCAGCAGGAGATCTGGCCGGCTACGCCGTCGATGGTCCACCCGAGGTCGCTACTGCAGGGCTTGGCGCAGATGCGGGCCTGATCGGCGCCGCATTGATTGCTGCCGACGTGCACCGGTCCCGTTAAGGCCCCGTTCGCTACCTCGACAGAACCTTTGAGAACCCACTAGTGTCCGCCGATGGGAATGGACATGGATCCGCACATCGTTCTGACGTCGCATACCGCCCACAAATCTGGTCGCTTTATCGAGCTCAACTGGGGTGCCTCCGACCCTGCTGAACGAGGGCCTGTGGTGGGCACCATCTCCGACAAAGCCGATCGCAACGCCATCGGAAGTCACGGCGGCAGCTACTCCATCTATCGGGCACTTTCGATTGCCCAAGGCACCTTCCCTCCTGATCATCGCCCCGATCTCACCGACACCGAGCCAACGACATCGATTTCCCCTCAACCCAGCTGGACAACGCCGGGCTCCATTGTCTCGCTCGACCCATTTGGTGCCGGGATCGGTCGCTACTTCTCCAGCTACCTGGAACAGGGCTACAACATCCAGCCCACAATCGCAGTCACCCAGGCTCATCTGCACCTGCCAGAGATCGCCGAAGCGATCCAAAAGAAGCGCCTCGAAGCTGACGGCCAATTTGTGGGAGGCGAAGCCAGCGTGGCCGTCACCAAGGTTGCGGTCGACCCGGTATGGCACCTGCCATCGATGGCCAAACGGTTTGGTATCGCCGAACCTGACCTTCGCCGTGTGCTCTACATGGAGACTGGCGGCATGTACCCAGAGTTGGTCACCCGACCCGATCTGGAGGTCTTGCTGCCCCCGATCGGAAGCACCACCGCTTACGTGTTCGGCAACCCTGCCGACCTCGCCAATCCCGATGTCGAGCTGACGCTTCGGGTTCACGACGAATGCAACGGCTCCGACGTGTTCGGGTCCGACATTTGCACATGCCGCCCCTACCTCACCTGGGCGATCGAAGATGCGGCCCGTACCGCCCAGCGAGGCGGCGTCGGTCTAGTTGTCTATTACCGCAAGGAAGGCCGAGCGCTGGGTGAGGTAACCAAGTTCATGGTGTACAACGCTCGCAAGCGTCAGGACGGCGGTGATAGCGCAGCCACCTATTTCGAACGCACCGAGTGTGTCGCCGGCGTGCAGGACGCCCGTTTTCAGGAACTCATGCCCGACGTACTCCACTATTTCGGCATCACCAAGATCCACAATCTTCACTCGATGAGCAACATGAAGTACGACGCCATCGTGGGCAGCGGCATCGAGGTCGACAACCGGTTGAGCCTGCCGGACGAACTGGTTCCCGCTGATGCCCAGGTGGAGATCGCCGCCAAGTTGGCCGCGGGATACTTCTCTGACCACGACGTGTCCGAAACGGATCTGGATCAGGTTCTTGGTCGGACGCTCGACGAATGATCACCTCCTATGCCGATCTGCTCTCCGCAGACGCAGTGCGCAGCCAGGCCGAAAAGGTCACCGACCACGTTCGCACCGGTGCCGGCGTCTTCTGGCTCGATGAGGACAAGCTCGCTGACTGCGCACAATTCGTAGCGAGCACGACGCTCGAGCGATACCCAACGTTGGAGATCCCATACCACTCGCGCTGGCGTCATTTCGATGCCCCGGGGTCGACCTTGCGAGCAGGACTCGATGCGCACCTCGCTGGACTCGACCCGATAGAGCGGGCTCGGACCGGGTTCGATTTGGTGATCCCGTCGGTTCTCCTCGATGCCGGTGCCGGGCCAGACTGGACCTACCGGGCCCACGGCGCCGAGCAGCCGATCGGGCGATCCGAGGGCCTCGGGCTCGCCAGTCTTGCGATGTTCCTCGACCACAGCTTTTCCGAGACGGTTGAGCTGCAGACCGACGCTGCTGGACTGCAAGCGCTCTCGGCAGCACAGCTCGAGCACGGCTTCCAGGTAACGGCCAGCAATCCATTGCTCGCAGTAGATGGTCGCTGCTCGGTTCTCAATGCGCTCGGCGATGCGATAGCGGCCCGGCCCGACGTGTTCCCAAACGGGCGGCTGGGAGAGATGGTCGATGTCCTCGTCTCCACTCCAGAGCTCACGGCCAGCACCGTTCTCGGGGTGGTCCTCGACGTTCTGTCACCCATCTGGCCGTCCCGCCTAGAGCGAGACGGCATCCAATTGGGTGATTCGTGGGTCTATGAACCATTTGGTAACGGTCTAAATGCGGTTATACCGTTTCACAAGCTCAGTCAGTGGATGACGTACTCCCTGGTCGAGACGCTTGTACGTAGCGGTATCGAGGTCGGTGGCGTCGAAGAGCTCACTGGCCTGCCCGAGTACCGCAACGGCGGTCTGCTCTATGAGACGGGTGTGGTCGGGTTGCACGATGAGTCGATGGCGGATCAATCCCACGAGCCTGGCAGTCAGCTGATCATTGAGTGGCGAGCGCTGACCATCAGCCAGTTGGATGCTGTCGCTCACCGTGTTCGCCAAGTTCTCGATCGTCCCGATCTGCTCCTGGCCGAGATTCTGGAGGGTGGAACCTGGGCGGCGGGGCGCCGACTGGCATTCGAACGAGACCCCGCTGGCCGACCCCCGCTGAAACTCAAGAGCGACGGAACGGTCTTTTGAGAAACTTGATCAACGAAGGAGCGTTCTCGTGAGCGACCAAATCCATGTCATCGATCATCCGCTGGCCCAGCACGGATTGGCTTTGCTTCGCGACAAGTCGACCCCGAGCCCCATGTTTCGGTCGGCGGTTGCGGAGATGACCCGGCAGCTGGTCTATGCCGCCACCACCGATTTGGAGACCACCGAGGTCACGGTTCAGACGCCGTTTGCGGAGGCGACCGTGCAACGGCTGACGCAACCGGTCTCGCCCATCGCCATTCTCCGTTCCGGTGGAGCGATGCTCGATACCGCAATCGAAACGTTGCCTGGTTGCCAAGCGGGGCATTTCGGGGTGTATCACGACAAGCGGGTAGGGGCGACGGTCGAGTACTACCTCAAATTGCCCGACCAGGTGGAAGACAGCCGCGTGCTGTTGCTCGATCCTGCCATTGGAACCGGCAAGACCGCGGTGGCCACCATTGCCCGGATGGTCGAGTTCGGCGCCACCGACATCCGATTTCTCACGCTTCTCGCATCGGCCGATGGAGCCGAGGCCGTGGTGTCACAGTTTCCGAACGTGCAGATCTATGCCATCTCGACCACCGATGCCGTGGGGGAGAAGGGCTACCTGCTCCCCGGTCTTGGCGACTTTGGCGACCGTTACTACCGCAGCCGGTAACGGCAACACCCGGTGACGGGTGCATCCGTTGCATCTCGTTCCTCGCTGCAACATTTGGACCCGTCACCGGGTGTTGCATCTAGGATCGGGGGATGTCTGACCCCCTGTTGGAGCCGTTTCAGCTCAAACATCTGACGCTCCGAAATCGAGTCTTTTCCTCTTCTCATGAGCCGGCCTACGGCGAGGGTGGAATGCCGACCGATCGGTACCGGCTCTACCACGAAGAAAAGGCCAAGGGTGGCGTCGCCCTCACCATGACGGCAGGTTCGGCCGTCGTCGCCGAAGACAGTCCTCCGGCATTCGGCAATCTGTTTGCCTACAAGGACGAGATTGTTCCGTGGATTCAACGGCTCACCGACGGGGTGCACGAACACGGCGCCGCCTGCATGATTCAGCTCACCCACATGGGACGCCGCACCGGTTATGCCCACGGCGACTGGCTGCCAATTCTGGCGGCGTCTCCGCTCCGCGAACCTGCCCATCGAACCTTTCCCAAAGAGGCCGAAGATTGGGACCTCGAGCGGATCATCACCAAATACGCCGATGCCGCTGAACGAATGAAGGCTGGAGGTATGGACGGCATCGAGCTGGAGTCCTACGGCCACTTCATGGACGGCTTTTGGTCCGAGGCAACCAACCACCGGGACGATGAGTGGGGCGGATCGGAGGAGAACCGCCGCCGCTTCCCGCTGGAGGTCTTTCGGGCTATTCGCAAGCGGGTGGGCGACGACTTCATCGTCGGAATCAGAATGACCTTCGATGAACCGGTGCCCAACGGCATCGATCCCGAGAACGGGGTTTCCAAACTGGGTCAGCTCGAAGCTGAAGGACTGGTCGACTTTGTCAACGTAATTCGAGGTGTCACCTTCACCGACAAGACCCTTACCGAGATCATCCCGATTCACGGTATGGCGGCGGCACCCCATCTCGATTTCACCGGAATGATCCGGGCGCAGACCGACCTCCCCGTCCTGCACGCAGCCAAGATCGACGACGTGGCGACCGCTCGACATTCGGTTCGTGAGGGCAAGGTAGACCTCGTTGGCGTAACCAGAGCCCAAATGGCCGATCCCTATTTCGTCGAGAAGCTGTCCCAAGGTCGCGAGTCCGAGATCCGGCCATGTGTGGGCGCGACGTATTGTCTCGATCGCATCTATGAAGCGGGGGAAGCGTTGTGTATTCACAACGCCGCCACCAGCCGCGAAGAGACCATGCCTCACATCATCCCCAAGGCGGAACAAACCCGGCGGGTGGTTGTGGTCGGCGCCGGCCCAGCCGGCCTGGAAGCAGCCCGCGTGGCCGGAGAACGCGGCCACGACGTGACGGTGCTCGAAGCGATGCCTTGCGCGGGAGGTCAGGTGAGGTTGGCGGCCCGCAACCCCCGCCGAACCGACCTGGTAGGCATTGTCGACTGGAGGCTGTCCGAGCTCGAACGGCTCGGCGTCGATGTGCGATTCGATACCTTCGCTACGGCTAGCGACATCCGCGCGCTGGATCCCGATGTGGTGGTCATCGCCACGGGCGGTCAACCGCAGTTACCCGAAATGGAAGCCGGGCAAGATCTCGTGTCTACGTCGTGGGAGGTGATCGAAGGAAACGTACGGCCGCGCGGTCGGGTGTTGTTCTTCGATGACAACGGAACCCACAGTGCACTGTCGGCGGCCGAAATGCTCGCTCGTGGCGGGGTGCAGCTGGAAATTGTCACCCCGGAACGAATGCTGGCGATCGAGATCGGTGGTATGAACCATGTGCCATACGCAAAGGCATTCAACGAAACCGAAACGGTCATCACCCTGAACCAGAGGCTCATGGCAGTGCACAAGAAAGGCGGCTGCCTTGTTGCCACCCTGGGCAGCGACCAGTCGGATTTCAGAGTGGAACGAGAAGTCGACGCGGTGGTTGTCGACCATGGAGCGCAACCCCTGGCGGATCTCTACTTCGACTTGAAGCCCGGCTCTACCAACTTGGGCGCCGTCGACTATGGCGCCCTGATGCAGGGACGTCCCCAGGAGCTCGCTCGGAACGATGCAGGCTCCTACCAGCTGTTTCGCATTGGCGACGCTGTGTCCAACCGCAATATTCATGCCGCGGTCTACGACGCGCTTCGCCTGGTGAAAGACATGTAATGAGTCGGTGACACCAAGCGGCGTCTTATCTGTGTCACGCTTGGCCGTTGCTATGAGTGACTCCTCAGACTCTCCGTGGCCAGACTCGGTTCCCGGTCTTGGCGCGCTCCCGGACCTCGCCGACGTCCCGCTGGAGGCCGGTTGGTTGAGGCGAGGATCGGTGCACGACGTCCCGTCAGCGATGCCAGACAGGGTTCGGCGGCACCATCGATACGAGGCTGACCCGGGCAACGATCCCGGCAGGGAACTCGACAACGATGACGATGATCCTGCACACCGGCCTACGCGTCCCCGCAAAAAGCATCGTCTGCTGAAGATGGTTGCCGTGCTGCTCTTCGTCGGGTTCGCTGCTGCGGGCGTCACTACTCTGTACGCCCAACGCCAATTCAATTCCATCGAGCGTGTGGCCGTGGCTGAGGTCTTGGCGTTCGATAGTTCCGAAGGAACCAACTACCTGATCGTGGGCAGCGACTCTCGAGAGAACCTCGACCCAGACGTCGAAAATGCTGCGGCAATCTTCGGTGACGGTTCCCAAGACATTGGGGGGCAACGAACCGACACTATTCAGATCCTCCGTATCGCCAACGATGGCACCCAGCATGTGCTGGCCTTACCCCGAGACCTGTATGTGCCGATCGGCGGCGATGGCGCCCCGAACCGAATCAACGCGGCGTATGCCTTCGGAGGTCCCGAGCTACTGATTACCACGATCGAAGGATCGCTCGGAATCCCGATTCACCACTATGCCGAGATCGATTTCGGCGGATTTATTGACCTGGTCGATGCCGTCGGCGGCGTCACGATCGACTTCGCTCATCCCGCCTTCGACCTGAAGACGGGCCTCAATGTTCCCGAGGCCGGCCCGGCAACCCTGGACTCAACCCAGGCGCTGGCCTACGTGCGGTCGCGCAGCTACACCGAGGTGATCGATGGGCAGCCAGTGCTGGACTACCGAAGCGATCTCGGCCGGGTGAAACGGCAACAGGCCTTCCTGCAGGCATTGTTCTCCAAGCTGAACGATCCCCGCAGCCAACTGTCGGTGCTCGCCGACATGGAGGCATCCACCGGCTCGTTGAAGCTTGACGATCAGCTCTCGTTCACTGAGGTTCTGGCGTTGGCCAATGAGGTTCGTGCATTTGAGCCCAACAACGACAAAGACCTTGTCGTTGTTGGCACCACGCTGGCCAGCGGAGCGCAGGTGTTGCTGCTCGACCAGGCGGCCTCGCAACCAACGCTCGACTTCTTCTCTCGTTGAGGGTCGCCAGCCGCGATTTCTCAACGTCCCGGGTCGTTCGTTTTGCTGGTTCTGGATTCGGAGCTAGATGTACGATTCGGGCGTATGGGTATTGAGTCTCTGGTAACCGACAAACACATCGATCAGTACTCCACCGACGGCGCCACGCTGATCCAGAACGCCTTCGGTGAAGAGTGGCTGTCGGTCTTGCGCGCCGGCATGGATCTGAACCTACGGGAGCCCTCGGAACGCTCCCGGATGTGGAATCGAAGCGAGGACGGCCACACCACGTTTTACGACGGTCAAACCTGGCTTTCGAATCCTCACTATCGAGACTTCATCGAGAACTCGGGAATGGCGGAGATAGCCGGAAGGGTGATGGGGGTGCAGTCGGTGAATTTCTTCTTCGACACGATCTTTTCCCGCTCTACGGGGACTCAGTTTCGAACGCCATTTCATCAGGATGAGCCTTACTGGTCGGTCGAAGGATTCGATTGCAGTTCGGCGTGGATGCCCCTGATGTCGTGTGAGAAGCGGTCGGCGCTGGAGTTCGTGCGGGGGTCCCATCGATGGGAGCAACGATTCGCCCAGACCAACTTCGGGGCGCTCACCGGTGACGAGCGAGATCAGGTTCAGTTCTCACAAGACGACACCGTTCCGTTTCCAGACATAGAGGGAAACCGGGACGAGTACGAGATCCTCAGCTGGGACATGGAGCCGGGTGACATCGCAATCTTCAACGCCCGAATCATCCACGGTGGCTCCGGCCTACTTCGGGAGGACCGGGACCTCAGCGTGTTCAACACCCAATGGTTAGGTCCCGACGTGAAGATCAAGTTCCGAAGCGAAGGCATGGACCCTGACCATTCAGAGGTCATGACCGCAGCTGGCCTCGGGCCCGGCGATCGCGTGGGCGGCGAGCTGTACCCCGAACTGTGGTCGGCGGTCTAAGGGGCGCTAGCTGCCGTCGACGGTGATAAACACGGTTGCGGTCGAGCACGCACCACCGGTGTCACAGATGGAGTAGACGATCGAGTCGGGTCCGTCGTAGTTCTTGTCCGACTTGTAGTGCAGGTGCTCGTTGTGGACCCTGAAGGACGCCGCATGCTGAGGCGGCGTGATGATGGTGAGGGTCGCTTCGTCGATTGGATCGGCGCGATCTGAATCGTTGTTCAGCACGTCGATTCTGATGTCGGTGTCGTCCTTGACAGATACGAAGTCGCTCGCGGTGATCGGGCCAGTCGCTTCGGTGGTCGTGGTGGTAGGAGCGGTCGTGGTGGTGGTCGTTGTTGGGACGGTGGTCGTGGTGGTCGTCGGGGTTGTGCTGGTCGTCGTCGGCCGGGTCGTCGTGGTGGTTGGTCGAGTCGTGGTTGTGGAGTTGCCGGGTAGCGACGGTCGGGACGGCGGCGTCGTTGTGGACACTGTCAAGGTGGTGATCGGCGTCGTGCTTGATGTGGACGTGGACACGACCACGGTTGTCGTCGGTGCGCTGGTCGTGGATGGCTCAGCCGTCGTGGATGGTGTCGTTGGTTGTAGGGGTACGGTCGTGCTGAGCCGGATCGATGCGCTGGTGGTCGACGTGGTCGTCGAGGTCTCGGCCGGCTCGCTGAACGCCACCTCGGGAGGCACAATGATGCTCGAGGTCTGTAAGGACTCCAGTCCGCCCGCGGTGGTCGCTGCCACAACTGCCACAACCGCCATCGCCGGAGCGCTCACCACACCTTGAATGGCGTCGATGAGGCGGGGGCTGTCGGCGAGCCAGGCGAACGGGCCGGCTTTGCGTTGTCCCGTGAGCGAAACGGCGAGCATGGCCCGAACCACTTCGGGGTCGAACTGAGATCCCGAACACCGGACGAGTTCTCGACGAGCCGCTTCGGCTGTCATTGGAGACTTGTAGGAGCGGGCCGAGGTGATGACGTCGTACGCGTCGGCGACTGCGGTAATCCGGCCAGCGACGCTGATCTCCTGGGCGGCCAACCCGTGGGGATATCCGGTGCCATCCCAACGTTCGTGGTGTTCGCCGGCCGCACCGTCCCATTCGCCCAACCACTCGCGGAGAGGGGCCAACATTTCTTGACCGGCACGGGGATGGCCCTTGAGGATTTCCCACTCGTCGGGTTCGAGCTTGGTTTCCTTGTTCAGGATCTCGGCAGGAACGGTCAGTTTCCCGATGTCGTGCAGCATCACGCTCCAGGCAAGGCGGTCCCGCCCGGCCTGATCTATGCCCATTTCGGTGGCGATGAGGTCGGCGTAGGCTCGCACCCGTTCGGTGTGCCCGCGGGTCTTGGGGTCGTGGCTGGTGAGCAATCCGACCATCTCGACAGCTTCGGTTGCTGCTTGGTTGGTGTCGCCGCTGAGGCCGTGGTCGGCGAGATCCCTGAGCCGTTGTTCGCGTTGGCGGATCGTCCCGGAGCGAAGCGCTATTCCAAAGCGAGAGGGTGCTTCGTCGGGGAACACGAGGGTGAGCTGCAACAGTGCGACGAGCGGGATAAATCGACGCAGTGCACGGTCCACGACGCCGGAAACGAGAAATCCAACCGCCATCGCCTGCACGACCCAGGCGATGAATCCTCCGACGCCTTCGGGTCGCCACAGGAACGGTCCGAGCAACATCACCACCACCAGGGAGGCGACGAATGGGCCTATGAAGACGGCGATCCGGACGAGGCGGGCGAGACCTGGTGATGCGCTCCAAGAATTCGACGATTCTTCAGCACCACGAGTTGGCTGGTGGGTCTTCACAGCTGTCCCGCAGCACGGGTCTGGGTTTCTCGCGCGCGGGCACACATCACGCCCGTGTGATCGACGGACGCGCCCAGCTGCTTGAGCAATCAGTTACCTCTACCCAAAAAGAGCTAGGCCGTACGCCTCAATTTTGTATCGCCTTCAGGCAGTCTGATACCGCTTCGCGCAGCGCTAGCTCTCGGGGGTCGTCGAACAGGTGATAGTCCAACTTGTTCATCACATAGGCAAAACCCAAGCTGCGTTCCGGGTCGGCAAATCCGAGGGATCCGCCCGCCCCCGGCGTGCCAAACGCCGATGGAGACCCGAAGTCGAATCCATCCCACGGTTTGCAGTAGCCCAATGAGAACCGAGTGTCGGTGGCCATCACCAAATCGTGAGGTCCATCGGTTGGATCCGTGGCTGCAGCGGCGATCTGGGCTGTCACCTCGGGCGAGATCCCGAGCCGTGGTCCTCCGGCGGCGAGGTCGCCATACGCGACGGCAATCGCTCGGGCGGTTCCGTGTCCGTTCGACGCCGGCAGTTCAAGTTGGCGCATCGATGGCTCGTTGTAGCGAGCGGGCTTGCCCAACATGGCGGGGTTGCCAAAGGTGCGGGCGGTCAAGGAACGCGGGTTCAGGAACCCCTTCACGAAGTCCCGGGGCATTTTGGACAGATTGGCCAGCATCTTGGTGCGGTACCAGTCGGCTTGAAGGCGTGCGATTCGTTCGTCGCCGACCGATTCGGGCAGACCGATCCAGAAGTCGACGCCCAGTGGTTGGGCTATCTCGTCGTTGAAGTATCGGCCGATGGTTCGCCCCTTGGGGTCCGTTCGCCTGATCAGCTCCGACTCATACCACCCGAGGCTGATGCCGTGATAGCCGTGCCGAGTGCCTGGTTGCCACGCGGGTGCCTGCGCAGCAAGTGCGCCAGCCATCGTGTCAGGATCGGCGAGTGCGGCGGCGTCGAGCTTGGTGTCGATCGCGCTGAGACCGGCCTGATGGGCTAGCAGTTGCCGCACCGTTATGCGCTCCTTGCCCTTGGCCGCGAACTCGGGCCAATGATCGGCCACCAGGTCGTCGAACCCGAAGAGGCCGTTGGACGCGGCGTGTAACACCGCCATCGAGGCCATGCCCTTGGTTGTGGAGAACACATTCACGACCGTGTCGGCGGTCCATCGACGTCCGGACTTCGGATCGGCCAGCCCACCCCACAGGTCAACAACCACGTCGTTGTTAACAACGGCAGCACAAGCGGCGCCCACTTCACCTCTGCGGAGGAAATTCTCTTCGAACGCAGCTCGGACCGGTTCGAATCCTGGCTTGACGGTTCCGTGAATGTCCATCCGCCACTATCGCCCACCGACGGTCATCGTCCAAGTTTGATGGACGGTTCCGGCGGGTCATACTGACAGCGATGGCTATTCGCATGAAACTGTCCGGAGCGCCCCTGGGTTACACCCTGGCGCTCGTCCAGGGCACCGCCGACAACTACAAGGCGTTCGGAACCGCTCTCTGGTCCGATGATCAGGCGGTGCCGGCCACGTTAAAGGAGCTGGTGTTCCTTCGTTCGTCAATCGTCAACCAATGCCCCACTTGACTGAGTAGTCATGTCGTCTCGGCGAGACGACGAGGGGTTACCGATGTTGAGATCGAAGCACTGGAGGCGCCCGAAACGTGGGCCGAGGTCTTCGATGCCAAGAGCATCGCAGTTCTACAGCTGGCCGACGCCGTGTCGGCCGAGAGTCACGCCATCGACGCCGAACTGATCGCTGAGCTTCGCTCGCATTTCAACGAAACCGAACTGGCCGAACTCATCCTGGTCTGTGGTCAGGCCAACCTGAACAACCGGGCCGGCAACGCGGCCAAGCAACTACTCGGTTCACCCGACTCCCGCTGACAGTACACACCCGGTGACGGGTGCATCTGTGCCATCGCCCCGCCTCCTGCGGCGTCGTGTCAGATGCGCACCTTGGCGCGTTCGAACTGCATCACGCCGTCGTCGATTTGGTCCTTCTTGAACCGCTTCTTCTCGGCCACGTAGCGCTGGCTGTTCAGCCACGGATACCGGTCGCCCTGGCGGGGCATCAGATGCATCATCCTGCGCATATAGCCGGAAGAGAAGTCGTCGATCCAGGGCCGTTCGGGCATGCCCTCGTCCTCTGGTCGAAGGCGAGGGGTGCACTGGGTGGCTCCGGTCTTGGCCATGTGGTTGAGGAGTCGGCACACGAAGTCGCATGTGAGATCGACCCGCAGAGTCCACGACGCATTGATGTAGCCGAAACTGGAAACCAGATTGGGAACACCGCTGTATGCCATTCCTTTGTAGGTCCACGTCTTGGCGAAATCGACCGGTTCACCGTCGACGGTGAATTCCATTTCGCCCAGGGTCACGAGTTGAAGGCCGGTGGCGGTCACGATGATGTCGGCCGGGAGTTCTTCGCCCGAGGCCAAACGAATGCCGCCCTCGGTGAAGGTGTCGATCTGATCGGTGACCACCGATGCCTTGCCGGACTTCAGTGCCCTGAATAGATCGCTATCAGGCACCAAGCACAGTCGCTGGTCCCACGGGTTGTAGGCCGGAGTGAAGTGTTTGTCGACGTCGTAGTCCGGACCCATTTCCTCTCGGACCAGGTGCAGAAGAGTGTCCTTTACTTTGTCGGGCTGTGTGCGCGTCCGGCGGTAGATGGTGTCGGTCATGTACACGTTCTTCTTGCGGATTGCGGCGTAGGCGAGCTTGGCCGGCAGGAACTTGCGAAGCTTCTCCGCTATCGGGTCGACCGAGGGTCGGGACACCACGTAGCTGGGGGAGCGCTGCAGCATGGTCACGTGCTTGGCCGTGGGCGCCATGGCCGGAACCAAGGTGACCGCGGTGGCGCCTGAGCCGATCACAACCACGTTTTTGCCGGCATAGTCCAGATCTTCTGGCCACTTCTGCGGGTGTACGACGGTGCCACCAAATCGTTCGCGGCCTTCGAACCTGGGCTCGTGGCCGCCCTTGTAGCTGTAGTAGCCCGAACACATGAACAGGAACGAGCAGGTGTACGTGGCGGTCTCGCCACTGCGGGTCGCGGTAACCGTCCACTGGGATTCCTCGCTCGACCAACTGGCGGCTAGTACCTGGTGGTTGAACCGAATATGTCGATCGATCCCAAACTCCTGGGCCGTCTCTCGTACGTAGTTCAGGATTGACGCACCGTCGGTAATGGTTCGTCGGCCAGACCAGGCTTTGAACTTGTAGCCAAGGGTGTACATGTCGCTGTCGGACCGGATTCCGGGATACCGAAACAGGTCCCATGTGCCGCCGAGGTCAGCCCGTCCCTCCAGGATTGTGAAGGTCCGGTCTGGACAACGCTCCTTTAGATAGCACCCGGCCCCGATGCCAGAAATACCGGCGCCGACGATCAGAACGTCGGTGTGTATGGGGCGAGCAGAGTCGAGCATCACCTCTGTTCTAGTGCATCATCGGCCAACACGAGAAAGCCACAGCTCGCTACCGGAAGGTTTGCAGAAGTTCCTTCGCGAGCGGCGGGAGCGACGCTTGGCGGGGCCAAACCGCCCGCAGCTCTCGCCGTATCTCCAATCCAGGGATGTCGACTACAACCAAACTGCCAGCTTCCACGTCTGATGCCACCGCCAGTTGGCTCATCACTGAAGGAGGCCCGCCGTTGATGACAGCGGCCTTCACCGCTGCGGTTGAACCCAAGGCCAATGCCGATGTGGGTTCCTCATATCCCAGCTTGGCGAACGCAGCGATCAGCGATTCGCGTGTTCCGGAGCCGGCCTCCCGCACGATCATCGGTGTCGTGGCCAACGCGTCGAGCGAGATGCTGGATCGCCGGGCCCACGGGTGGCTGCGGCCAACAACCGTGATCAGGCGATCCTCGGCGATGACTTCACTCTTAAGTCCGGGGGTGGGTTCGGGCGACTCGATGAAGCCAAGGTCGGACGTTCCCGCCCGAATCTGTTCGAGGACGGCGGTGCTATTGGCAACGTCCAGCTGGACGGCGTCGGTCTCCCGATTGCGGAGGAACTGCTCGAGGCGTTGAGGGAGCAGGTACTCGGCGATGGTCAGGCTGGCCACCACTCGCAGTCGACCCGAGGTGCGGGCCTTCAGCGCTGCCACGCCGGCCGAGAGCTCATCGGCCGCTCGAAGAACCGTTTCGGCCCAACCGGCTACAAGACTGCCAGCCATCGTGGGCTGGGAACCACTGGGTGACCGCTCGAGGAGCGTGAGGCCAACTTGGCGTTCCAGGGTTTTGATTCGTGCGCTGGCCGAAGGCTGGGAAATCTGGTGCTCGGTGGCGGCTCGCGACACGCTGCCCAAGCGAACGACCGACACGAAGAGATCGAGGGCGGCTAACTCTGGTTCTGAACTTGAACGCGGCATGGGCTGATCCTTGGTCGTGGCGGCGTGTGATGCCCGACACATGTGATATCGGCATTAACTATATCTACCTATAGCTCAAACCTATAACGTCACAGCTGTTTGGGGTCTACTGTCAGCGACCGCAGTACCTCACACTGGGTTCATGGCGGTCACCCAACTCCCCAGCCCCCACCGCAAAGAAGACTCCCCGGTACCCACAGACCTGGAATCGCTCATCCCTGGACTGGTGCTCGTCGGCGTTGGCACCCTCGCGGCGCTCGCGGTACACCAACTGTTCGGAGGGATCTCCACCCTTCTTGCCGCCGTGGTGATCGGAGCGATCCTGGGCAACAGCAACGTGGCCTCGCCCGATACCGCAGCCGGTGTGTCGTTTGCTGCCAAAACCATTCTGCGGGTTGGCGTGGTGCTGTTGGGCCTGCGTCTTTCGATCGATCAAGTCACCTCCCTGGGCATCCAGACGGTTGGCATCGTGGTGGGAACGACCGGCTTCACGTTCTTCTTCGTGCAATGGCTCGGACGGCGCATGGGTCTCAGTCCGTCGCTTTCGCTACTGGTCGGAACCGGATTCTCGATCTGTGGTCTGTCGGCCATTGCCGCAGTCGAAGGTTCCAGTGACGCCGAGGAGGAAGAGGTCGCAGCCGCCATGGGTCTGGTGACGCTGTTTGGCACGCTTGCCATCTTCGTGATCCCGGCCCTCGGAGCGATGTTCGGTCTGGCGGATCAGCAGCTGGGGACATGGATCGGTGCCAGCGTTCACGACACCGCTCAGGTAGTCGCAGCGGCGTCGGCTCGCGGTCCAGAGGTCCTTGCCATCGCAATCGCCGTCAAGCTCACCCGGGTCCTCCTGCTTGCCCCCATCGTGGCCGGTGTCAACCTGAACCGCACCCGCACCAACCCACTGAGCGACGGAGCCCGACCCGCGCTGGTCCCAACGTTCGTGATCGGCTTCATCGGAATGATCCTGGTTCGCACCAGTGGAGTGCTGAGCGAACAGTGGCTGAGCACCGGCAAGGCCCTGGAGGGTTTCGCCTTGGCCGCAGCGATGGTGGGGCTCGGAGCGAACGTGAAAATCCAGCGGCTTCGTTCTCTCGGTCCCCGCCCGCTCCTGCTGGGCGTTCTCGCCTGGGTGGTTGTTGCCAGCGTCTCGCTGGGAGCGATCGTCGTTCTCGGGTGAGTCGTCTCAGGGTTGTCTGAGGGTCAGCCCCGATTCCTCGCAGGACACCAGCTGTCCTACGGTGAGTCTGTGATTTGCACATACGAGTGGTTTGGGGCGTCGGCGTGGCGGTAATCGAAGCGGTTGGCCTCCGGAAGGAGTTCCGAAACTCTGTTGTTGCGATCGACAACCTCGATTTCTCGATACCGAGCGGCGGTGTGTACGGGTTCCTCGGACCGAACGGTTCGGGAAAGACCACCACGATCCGCTGCATGCTCGGCCTGATCAAGCCATCGGCAGGGTCGGTGAGACTGCTAGGCGAAGATTCGTCGAAGTCGCTGAGGTCGGTGATCCATCGAGTCGGCGCACTGGTCGAGACCCCCAAGTTCTTTCCCACCTTCGGCGGTCGCAAGAACCTGCGGATGTTCGCGCAGGTAGCCGGACTGCCCAACAGCGAAGTTGATCGAGTACTCGAGATCGTGGGTCTGGGAGAGCGAGGCGGCGACAGCTTTGGCTCCTATTCCCTCGGCATGAAACAACGACTGGCGATTGCAGCGACGCTTCTCAAAGATCCCGAAGTGATCATTCTGGACGAGCCAGCTAACGGCCTCGACCCCGCCGGCATCGTGGAAATCCGACAACTGATCCGTCAATTGGGCGAGTCTGGCAAAACCATCTTTGTGTCGAGTCATCAGCTGGGTGAGGTGCAGCAAACGTGTGATCACGTGATGATCATCTCGAAGGGTCGACTGATTCAGAGCGGATCGGTGGAGGAGCTCGTGGCTTTGGGTCAAGGAGACTCCCAGATCATCACCATCGACCGCCCTCACGAAGCAGCCGACATTCTGAACGCTCAGGGGTACCAGGCCACCGTGATCGATGCGGCCACTGTGACGGTCGCGGTTGATGGCTCCAAGGCGCAGGCGATCAACGAGACCCTGGCGGCCAACCAACTGTTCCTTCGAGGACTTCGAGCCCAGGAGTCGTCGCTCGAGTCGGTCTTCCTCGAACTGACAGAGGGGGAGGGTTCGTTGTGAGACTCTTCCGAGCTGAACTGACCCGGTTCTGGACCCGGCGGATGACCTGGATCGTGCTGGGTGTCACTGCGTTGATCATGGTGTTTGTCGTTGGAATTTCCTTCACCCGGACCAGCAGCGAAGCGCCTCCGGAAGGGGCTGTGCCCTGGACGGTCGACGAGGGCTGTCTTGAGGACTTCAGCAGCGGCGAGATCCAGCTGGAGACCGGCAGTTCAGGAGAGTTCACCGACGAAGACATCGAGTTGTTCTGCCGTACCTGGACCGGTGATCCAGACAAGCGGTTCTGGGCAGTATCGATGCTGGGCGAGAAGTCCTGGTTCCAGGAAACCGAGAGCGGATTTGGTCCTAGCGAAGGCCGGCCTGCCTTCGACACTTGGTCTGACTACATCGAGTTCCGAGAGTCTCAACCGGTGGAGACCATGACGATCGACGGGGTGGAATACCAGGGTTCTCAGGAACCGCTCCTTGGATTCCTTTCGGGGCCTGGTGTGTTCTATCTCATCCTGGCGGTGATCCTTGGCGGGTCGTTCGTGGGGGCAGAATTCCGGGCGGGCACGATGGAGAATCTTCTGCTGTGGGAGCCTCGTCGGGTTCGTGTGATCCTCACCAAGTTCGCCGTCGGGTTTGTCTCGTCGGCGTTGATGGTGGCGCTGGCATTGGGGTTTCTCACCGGCCTGCTTTCGCTGTTGGCGTCGGTGAACGGCACCTTCCAAGCGGTTGACGGTCGTTTCTGGCGTGACCTCGTGCTGGTGATTCTGCGAGTCTCGGTAACCGCCGGGCTGTTCTCGATCCTGGCGATGTCGGTAGCGACGATCACCCGTCATACCGCGGCCGCGATCGCCGCCGTTCTCGGCTGGTTTGCGGTGAGCAACATCCTGATCGAGCTGGTAGCCAAATGGTTCCGCCCGTTCGAACTCTTTGTCAACGCGCTGGCATTCTTCGGTAAGGGCGAGCCGTTCAGCTATGTGCCCACCGGTCGAGGGTGGGACTTCACGGCGTTCCATCACGGATATTTGGTGGCCGGGCTTTACGTACTGGCTTGGACGCTGATCCCGGCTGCGATCGCCACGGTCGTGTTCGCCAAACGCGACCTCACCTAGCCAGCTACATCATCTACTGACGAGTGTCATGGACCCGGCCGAATAGTACGTCCAAGATCTCGCCCCCGTCGGCTCGGATGGCGTTGTGGTCGTGATCGGGTGTCTCCCATACCGAAAGGTTGGGGATCATCTCGGCCGTCTCTCGAGAGAATCGAAGATCGACGAACGGGTCGGTAGTGAACACCGCCGCGGCCGCCGGCACCGTGTTCTGAGCAAGAACGTCTGCGCTATACAGCCGGGGCCATTGATGCTGGGCCAACAGCTCTGCAACTTCTCGATACGGGGCCAGGCCATCGTCGTCTACGAAGTGCCACGGGAAGAGATGTTCAGAGGTGAACAGTGTTGCGTCGGCGGCGAAGTCTTCGGGGAGCACCCGTTCGGCCGACCAGTTGGTTATGCACCCATCGGAATAGCTCGATTCGTGGATGACCGAATACAGCGGGTTGCGACCCTTGAACGGGAGCAGCGTGGCCACATCCGCCCCGAACGCCGGTGACCGCGGATCCCGCTCTAAAAGGTAGGCGAGCACTTGGTCGCCTCCGGTGAAGCCCATGTGGTTGCCGATCGATCGGAGCAGTCTGGACGTGAGCGGTTTGCCCCCGGGCAGCAGAACTTCGCCGGCATCGCATAACTTCACCGCCCGCAGCATCTGCTCTCGGGCGTGCGGGAAGCGATCATAGAACTGTTTGTTCTTCGTGCGCTGCACGTCGAACGTGGCGGCATAGACCTCGTCGCAGTGTCGGCCGATGGGCGGAAGTCCGCCAGTGAAGAAGACCTCGCCCAGGCTGCCGGGTGCGACGCTCAGGTAGTGCAGTGAGGTAAACCCACCGAAGGACTGACCCAGCAGACTTACGGTCTCCAAGCCGAGATGAGCGCGAAAACGTTCGGTGTCCTGAACAATCGCATCGGCCCGGAAGTGGGTGACATAGGTGGCCACCGTTTCAGGACTGCCACCCAGCTCGGCCATCGTGTGAAGGCCGAACGGGGTAGACAATCCGGTGCCGCGTTGGTCGAGAAACAACACCCGGTAGTCCTGGAGTGCCCGGGTTAGCCACGCCGGCCCGGCGGGCCGCGAGTCAGGACGAGGTGACTCGTGCCCGGGACCACCCTGTAGGTACACCAGCATCGGAAGGGCGTCCCCGCCCGGCGGAACGACCTCGCGAGCGAACACTTCGATCGAGGTGGCGTCAGGGTTGGCGTAGTCCAGCGGCACGGTCAGCCGATGGTCGATCGTTTCGAACATCACATGAACCTAGAAGGTATTTGCCGAAGATCACCACGTTCACCGGTCGGCGAGCACATAGAGCGCGCCGCTAAATCGTGAACTGGGTTGACGCTAACGGGTGTCCAGCGATCTGCAGGTCGACCTTGTGAACGCCAGGGTGATAGGTCCGGGTCGAAGCGTGCTGGATGAGGCGGCGCTTGCTGAGAGTGCGTTCTTCGTTGGGCTCCAACGTGATGGTGGTCCATTTGAACACTTTGGGCGACGTGTCGCCTCGGGCGTTTTGGTGGTGTACGACGAAATCGACCACGAGCTTCTGAGGCTCGGGTCCAGTCGACCGAATGACCGTTTCCAGTTCGATGTGGTTGCCTAGTTCGATGACGTCGGGCGAGCAGGTGAACGATCCGACCGTCACCTGTGGGTCGGTGGTAAACCCGAGGAGTTCCAGGGCGCCGGGGTCACCATTCTTGACCAGCGTCCGCAGGGCGTGTCGCACCATCTTGGGATCGGCCGGGGGAGTTCGGCTGGTCCAGTCGGTGAGCGTGCGCACCACGAGGTCGGGGTCGGCCTTGGCGATGTCGTTGAGATGGTTCGCAACCGACCGGCGCACAGTTTCGGATTCGTCCAGCCGAAGAATGGTGAGTAGTTCAAGACCGATCGCCGGATCTTCATTGAGCGCCTGCACCTTGGGGCCCCACGGGAGAATTGGTCTTGTGCCTTCCGACGGCAGTCGGCGGACGTGCTCGTTAGGGCTCACAGCCCATTGCCGCAGATAGGTACGGGTGAGTTCGAGATGATGCTCGAGGAACGGTCGGATGGCGAACTCACAGCTCATCAGTTGGGTGAGGGTTTCCATCGCTGTCAGGGACTGTTCGGGATGACCGAGACCGTGACGTTCGACGAAACTGCATAGCGCCCAGCCAGACCACGCATCGATGTCGGTCTGCGACGTCGCGACCACGGCGTCCAGCGTGGGTACGTAGCCGCCATCGAAGCTAGAAGCGATGGCGTCGGCGATCAGGTTGATCCTCGCCTTGAGTTCCAGTTCGCTCAGGGTCGGGAGGATCTCGGTCAGGAAATGGGAGCGGTCGAATGTGTCGGGGCTTGCCGCCTTAAGACGGTCGGCGAGATCCTCCACCAGAGCCACGTCGAACGCGTCTTTCAGAGCATCAGCCATCCAGAAACGGTAACCCCGGCGGAACGGGGCGCGGCTTTAGCCGGCTGCGGTCTGGGCAGGGCCGTGGTAGAAGTGGCGGAAACGGGCGTAGGTGACGCTGTCGGGCGCGTACTGTTGGCCGCTGCCGCCGTAGAAGGTGGAGTACACGAGCCGATCGACGGTGGGGTCAGACCCTTCCGACTGCCACAGCATGTCGGTCTTTTCGAGCACGAGTTGTTCGTTCATCCACACCCGCAACTGGCCGTCGGCGGTGTTGTGATCGGAGTTCGCCACGACTTCCATGTCCATGCGAACCCACTGGCCCACCGGTATTGAATAGCCGGTGGGGTTCTGCTGTCCGTACCTGATTCCACGATCTGCGTTGTAGGTGTAGGCCGACGCTTCGTCGCCGTGGAGCCACATGATGCGGGACGAGAAGCCTGCCGGATCGATGGTGCCTCCGGCCGAATGGGTTCCACCGGTGAAGCCCAAACCGAGCTTGCCGAGCTGGTTCTCCGAGTTGCCCCATGCCCAGGTGTCGGGCTCGAGGAACACTTCCTGGGTGAACCAGTAACCCTTGGCCGGGTCTAGCTCGATGACCGCTTGGACGACAGGTGTCCCGGTCCCGGAGCCATTGTTTCCGGGGACGAACCGTTGCCGTAGCTCATTGCCCTCGGGTCCGGTTACCACCGAGGCGTCATGGGAGTGATAGGTCCACAGGATCTGATCCTGATCGACACGAAGCATGTCGGCCCAGTCGCTGTAGCCCATCTGGCCGAAGTCCTTCACGACCTGACCGACCTGTTGGCTGGGAGCGGTGGTTGTGGTTTCCGGCACCTGCGTGGTTGATGTCTGGGTCGTCGGTGTCTGGGTTGTCGGTGGTGCTTCGGTGCTGGTCGTGGTTTCTGGAGGTGCTGTTGTCGTTGGGGCTTCGGTTGTTGTGGGAGCCTGGGTGGTCGTCGGCGCTGGTGGTGCTTCGGTGGTCGGCGGTAATTGGATCGAGGTTGTCGTCGTGGTTGGAGGCCGGGTGGTATCGCCGATGGCGATGGTGTAGGGCTCCGCTGAGAACGACACGTTCTTGGCCGTAAACCCAAGATCTAGTGTCTCTTCGGGTTCGATGAGATGGTCGTTCAGCGTGCGCACGACAAACGATTGTGACGTGTCACCTCGACGGAATCGCACCCGTCGGGGGAGACGTTCAAAGTCTTCTCCTTCGATCGCGGACCCTCCGATTTGGCTCACGGTGACCCAGCCTGTCTTCGTGGCCGGTTCGGCCAGTTCGATGGTCAGCGTGATTTCCGACCCTTCGGGCAGAGTTGGAACATCGGCGGCAGAGATCGATGTTGAGAGTGCGGTGGCAGCCACGGCGACAACGAGCAGGGCGCGGCGGGGCGAGAGGGCGAAACTAGCGTGCGGCATATCCCTTGATCGGTGACCGACAGCCATTTCTGTAGCAGGTTCCGAATCTCGCCAGCTGCGTCGAGAAGCTGGTTGCCGCGTGCACAGGCTGGACGTCGGCCGAAATCTCGGTCAACTGGTGCCGGGTTCGGCGTCGAAGAGTGTGTCTACAACTGGAGGCGGGCAACGACTTCGCCGTCGTCGATTTCGCCGGTCGGCTCGAATCCCATCGACCGATAGAGCGGTTCGGGGGAGCCAACACCGGGCACCCAGGAGACCAAGATTCCCGGGCAACCCCAGGCACGAGCCTGTTCGATGACCAGCTCCATTACACGCTGGCCGACGCCCCGGCGTTGGTGAAGGCGGTCGATAAGAAGGCGCCACAGATACGCATCGGGGTGGGTTTCGTATGGTTCTCCCAGCATCACGAAGCCAACTGGTATCCCGTCGGCATGAACGATGCGCGGCCACGGCACTACCCGAGGATCGTCGGGGTTGTCGCCGAAGCCGGGTCGAAAGGGCGGGACCGCGACCTGGGCAAGCGATGCGGAGACGGGGGCAACAAATCGTTCCTGAGAGCGGTGGGTCTCCAACTCGATCACGCTCCAAAGGCCCGTCGGATAGGGCTCAACGAGCTCCACGGTTTCTGGGGCGGTTCGAGTTCGTTCGTTCCACTCGGTTCGCTGCTCCGGCGTGAGTCCGTAGATCAGATCGTCGGAAACTTCGTCTTCGATCCAACACGCGTTCCGGGTGTGTCCCTCGTACACGAAGCCGCACGTTTCCAGAACGCGGGCCGACCGGTGATTGTCCGGATGCAACATTGCATAGGCCCGCGAGATCCCTTTGACATCGAAGAGCCAGTCGAGCATGGCGGTGAGCGCTTCGGACGCAAAGCCTCTACTCCAGTAGGCGGGCGTAACCGAGTACCCGACGCCTGACGTGCGACCGTCGTCTTCGAGAAACATGGAGATGTCGCCGTAGATCTCGGTGTCGTCGCGATCGGCGATCGTCAGCATGAAACCGCCATTGTTGGGCGGGTCATCATTCGCCATGGCCCGTTCGATGGCCGACTGCGCCCGTTCCATCGAGTACGGCATCGGCCAGTCTTGAAGGTCCGAGACCTTGGGATCGGCTCGACGTTCGAACAGAGCATCGCTGTCTGAAACTCGGACCGGTCGCAGGAGCAGACGTTCGGTCAGGAGGGGTGTGAACACCCTCAGAGTCTCGCACCGGCCGTCGACTGTCGCCAGGAATTACGGGCGCAGCTCAAAGGTCTTCGAAACGGGTAAGACCGGTTCGAAGTGCGATCACGACCAGCTGGGCTCGGTCCCGGGCTTGCAGTTTGGTCATGGCCCGACTCACGTGGGTCTTGGCGGTGAGAGGAGAGAGGAACAGGGTTTCCGCGATCTCATCGTTGGAGAGGCCTTGACCAACGAGACCAACGACTTCCCGTTCTCTTACGGTGAGATGCTTGACCGTTTCCTCATCGACCGGTGTCGCTGTGGAGTCATCGTCGAGCGAAGCCAGTAGTGCTCGGGTTGCCTTTGGGGTGAGGAGCGCATCGCCCGCGGCGACAACTCTGATGGCTTCGATAAGCGTGCCCGGGTCGACGCCTTTGTCGAGGAAGCCACTGGCGCCAGCGGCCATGGCGGAGACCACATACTCGTCGAGTTCAAACGTGGTGAGAACGATCACTCGGACTCCGGCAAGGTCGTCGTCACGCGTGATCGCTTGGGTGGTGGTGATTCCATCCTGACCGGGCATGCGTATGTCCATCAGTACAACGTCGGCTCGAGCGTCACGGACGACTGCCAGTGCGGTCGCGCCATCGTCGGCCTCGCCCACGACCTCGAGGTCGTCGGTGGAATCGATGATGGCCTTAAACCCGGCCCGAATCAGGGCTTGGTCATCAACCAGAACAACACGGATGGTCATGACGAGATCCTGACGTTCGCTGCGGCTGGCAGCCACGCCTCCACGACATGCTGCTCTTCGACGTGGCTAGCGCTAAAGCGGCCGCCGTTTGCAGTTGCTCGTTCTCTCATTCCGGTGAGACCATGACCGCCGCCGGGGCCAGGCGCCATCGCACTGGCGTTCGACACCCGAAGGAGTAGGCCGGCTTCGTCCCACTGTGTGAGGAGCTCGGCCGTTCCGGTTCCGTGTTTGGCAGCGTTGGTGAGCGCTTCTTGAGTGATGCGGTAGGCGGCCAGGGAGACCGCCGGTGCCAACGTGCGGTCCGAACCCGAACGCCGCCATTTCACGTCGAGGCCGGCGCTCCGCATGGTCTCAACGAGTGTGCCGATCTGGTCGAATGTTGGCAGCGATGAGGTTGGCTCGGTCTCGCCCTCGTCGTGGCGAAGGACGGCCAAGAGTTCGCTCAGCTCGTCGAGCACGGTTCGGCCGGCGTCGCGAGCAGAGGTCAACGATTCCTCCGCCTTGTCTGGATTTGTACGGAGTAGATGGAGGGCGGCACCGGTTTGTACGTTCATGACGGACAGGTTGTGAGCCAGAAGATCGTGAAGTTCCCGGGCAATCGTCAGTCGCTCTTCGGCGACCTGTTGGCGAGTCTGAGCGTCGGCGGCCAGCACGGCTGACCGCACTTGGGCCTCGGCCGACTCTCGGTAGCGCCGCCATGATCGAATGGCGTCGGCAATGCCAACCGCACCTGCCGTCCAGGCGATCCCGATGACGGCCCGAGCATCACCCAGTTCAACCTCGTTGCTCACCAGCCCTAGCACGTAGAGACTGATTGCTATCGAGCTGCCCAGCGCGATAGCGGGCCAACGGTTGAGCCGAACGCACACGGTGCCGACCAACACCAAGACGACGAAGATCATTTGGGTGGGTCGTTGAAGTACGGCTGCGTGAACCGCAGTCCAGGCCAGAGCGACAGCGAGCAAAAGCATCGGCCAACGCCGCCGGAGCATCAACAGCACAAAAGCGCCGATACCGGCCGCCCATTCGGGCCAGCCGGTTTCGGAACTATCGGGTGAAGCCAGAACCAACAGCGTGCCGATGGCAACGGTGATCGCTGCGACCGCTAGATCAAAGCGGCGAGGATCACCGGTCAGCCAGGCTCGCATGCCGGAGCCGACAGGCTCGCTCATGCGTCTCGGCGCTGGACGAGTGCTCCGGCACAGGCCAGCAGGCCGACAACCCAAGCGGTGAACACTAGGTACCCGGCTCCCAGGCTCAGCTGATCAGGAGTGGTCACCTGGGTCAGTATCGCAGACCCTGCTTCTGAGGGCAGGTACTTCAGGAAGTAGTCGGTGATGCTGTCGGGCAGCAGGTTCAGCAGGTTCGGGCCGATGAAGACGGCGCCTACCAGGGTGCCGATGCCAGCTGCGGTGGAGCGAAGGATGAACCCGAGAGCGACGCCGATCAGCGCGATTCCGGTGAGGTAGTAGGTGGTTCCAAAGATGACGTCGAGCACATCGGTCACTGGCACGGTCGCTTCGGTTCCGGCATAGACCGCCTGCCCAGCGATCACGGCTGCAGTGACGGCTACGCCGGCGACGGCGAAGACCGATGACCCGACAACCGCAACCTTGGCTCGAATGACCCGACCTCTCCGTCCCACCGTGGCGAACGAGGTGCGGATGAGGCCGGTGGAGTATTCGCTGGCGACGACCATCACGCCGACGACGCCGATGATCATTTCGGCCAGGCCAACTCCGCCCAGGGCGACATCGACCGGGTTGGTCAGGAACGCGGCGGGCCCCGGTGCTTGGCCATCGGATGCAACGGCGGAGAAAATCATGCCGAAAGCGACGGTGGCGAACCCGGCGGCGAGGAGCGTGAGGTAGTTGGAGCGAACCGACCAGAACTTGATCCATTCGCTCTGAATCACATTGCGAGTCCGGACCTTTCCGGTGCTCGAGCGTTTGGTCTTGATAACTGATGAGTCTTGGACGGATGGAGTTGGGGAGGCGGTGATGGTGGTCATTGGGTTGTCTTTCAGGAGGGTGGGGGCGGTTTGGGATTCGGTTGGGATTGCCTTGGAAGCTGGCGATAGGGGGGTGATCATCAGGCAGCCATTTCAAGAGGGGCCGAGCCGTGGTACTGCACCGAGTCGGCGGTGAGTGACATAAAGACGTCCTCCAGGGATCGCTGTTCGGGTACGAGCGAGTGAAGGGCGATGCCGCCGTCTCGGGCGAGCCGGCCGATCTGGTCCGGAGTAACACCCTTGACGCTGACGGTGCTGCGGTCGGTCGAGGTGATCTCGACACCGTCGTTCTGCATCAGTCCTACGAGGTCGTCGAGACGGTCGGCTCTCACGGTGGTGCTGTCGCCGGCGGCCATGGCTCGCAGGTCGGGAGCGGAGATGTCTTGGATCAGGCGGCCCTGACCGATGATCACGAAGTGTTCAGCCATCAGTTCCATCTCGCTCATGAGGTGGGAGGACACAAAGACGGTTCGACCTTCGTTGGCAAGGTTCTGAAGAAGGTGACGAATCCAGAGGATTCCTTCGGGGTCGAGGCCGTTCACTGGCTCATCGAGCATCACCACCTCGGGGTCACCGAGCAGCGCAGCCGCGATGCCGAGCCGTTGGCCCATGCCGAGGGAGAACCCACCGCTGCGACGCTTGGCTACCTCGGACAGTCCGACCAGTTGGAGGACGTGGTCGACCCGGGCGGTGCTGATGCCGTTGGTGACCGCAAGAGCTCTCAGGTGATCATGGGCTGAACGGGTGGGGTGAACCGCTCCGGCTTCCAGCAGGAATCCGAGCGACTTCAGAGGTTGGTCGTGTTCGGCCAGTGGACGTCCACCTACGGTGGCCGATCCCGACGTCGGTGCGTCGAGGCCCAGGATCATTCGCATCGTGGTCGACTTGCCGGCGCCATTGGGGCCGAGGAAGCCGGTGACGATGCCAGGCTTGATGGTGAAGTTGAGTTGGTCGACGGCGAGCGTTTCGCCGTAGGCCTTGGTGAGGTCGGTGACTTGGATCATGTGTCCATCGTGAACCACATCGACCCGTTGCGAATCCGCCAGAAGATGGCTTCCCAACTACTCCCGGGGGAGTACGCGGTCGCCTAGGGTTTCGCTGGCCGGCCGTCCGGGGGAGGGGGAGGGCGTGCGAGAGACGACGCCACACCGGTTTGAAGGAGCTGGCGCGACCTCTGGATTGCGCCCGGCGTGGTGGCGGCGCCCAACTGACCTCTGCGTTGGGTCGCTGCGAGTCGACAGTTTGTGTGCCTGGCGAGCGCCCTCAATACTTGTTCTCATGAGCGACTCGATCGACACGTCAGTTCTCTCGGCTGCCTACGCCGCGTTTTATGACGAAGCGGATAAGGGTGGCTTCGGGGATCCGCCGGCAGGGGAGTGGAACGCTGCGCAGGTGGTGGCCCACGTGGCCCTCAATGACAAGGCGATGATGGCGGTGTCGGAATCGATCGTGAATGGCCAGCCGCTTCACTTTCACAACGAGGCCGTGCAGGAGCCAGCGGCGTTGGCCGAAATGATCGACCAGTGTGGCGGCATGGCGGAACTGATAGCTGAGGGCCGGTCGATTGCAGCTCAAGCGGTGGCGGTAGCCGACGGGCTATCGACCGATCAGCTCAAGACGATGATCGACTGCCGCTTCGTGAGCGATGGCGAGCTCGCCTTCGAACAACCGATGCCGTGGGAGATGGTCTCGGTCATCATCCAGGGAACCAAG
>CALHFG010000083.1 GCA_938029215.1 uncultured Acidimicrobiales bacterium
AGTTCGGTTCCGAGCTTTGGAAGCAACGCCTCGGAAAATCGATACGCCGGTCCATAGAGCGAGGCGAATCCAACGAGGCCGTCGCTGCTTCTGATGGGCACCGCAAGTCCATTGACCTCAAGATCGAGTTCTTGGTCGGTCCACACGTACCCGGTGGCGATCGCTCGTTGTAGCCGGGAGCGGATCTCGTCAGGGTCGGTGATCGAGAAGGCGGTTGCCCTTTCCAGCGGCGTGGAAAGGTACCGGTCGAGCCGACCCGGTGACCACGTTGCCATGGCCGCCAGACCCGGAGCGATCAAGTGGAACGGGTAGGTCTTGGAGCCGATGTCGGGAACCTGGATTGCACTCGGCCCGTTTCGTGTTTCGAGGTAGACGAACTCGGGGCCGGCGTCGACCCCGATTCCTGCGCTTTCTTGATAGCGGGCCACGAGATCCACCAGCAGCGGCCGAAGCGTGTCCCGCAACGTGGCCGAGGGTGCTCCGCTGGAGGGTCGAAGAGTGGCGAGCGCAGAGCCTGGCACCGTTCTTCCGTCCGGCGTGCGTTCAACCATGCCAAGTTCATCGAGGGTCGCCAGCAGTCGAGCCACGCTCGATTTCGGAAGTCCGGTGCGGCGGCCCAATTCCCGGACCCCAACCGGCTCCTCGCACGACACCACCGCCTGAAGCAGGCTGAAGGCCCGGTGAACAACACCCGTGCTGCTTGACGGCCCACGTTTGTCCTGCATACGATGCAACATACAAGTATTCGGGACGTCCCGTCAAACGGGACACTGTTCGTTGAGGAGACCAAACGTGACTTCACCCAAGACGTCCCTCACGTTGCCCACCCCTGACTTCTACGAGTACCCGTGGGTTCCCGTGCAATCGGTAGAGACTCAGGGCCGCTTCCTGATCCTCCGGTGGGCCGACGGGGCAGAGTTGACGGCCTTTGATCTCTGGTTGCGAGAGAACGCCATTGGGCAGGGCGGAATTGACCCGAGCACCAGAGAAGCACTGCTCGACCCCGCCCACCTGCACGATGACATCGCGGTGAGATCCGCTGCGGTGTCCGACAGTGGTTCGGTCCTGGTTACGTTCGGTCCCGACGGCGTGACCGCGGAGTACCACCCTGGTTGGCTGCGCCACGTCGCTGATGGCAATCACCGGGCCTCCAGCTGGCTGCCCAATCCGGTCGAGTGGACCTCGTCCTCGTTGCCGGAGCCTCCCACCCACGATGGATCGAGAGTGCTGACCGACGATGCTGTGTTCGGTGCCTGGCTCGACGATCTGTTGCGATACGGCTTGGCCCGTCTCAGGGGATGCCCGACAGAACAAGACTTCAATGCCGAACTTGCCGCCCAGATCGGCGCAATTCGAGACACCAACTTTGGTCACCTTTGGGACGTAAAGGCGGTCGTTGAGATGGCTGGCTTCGCCGACACAAACAGCACCGCCAACACAAACCTCCGACTGGGTCCGCACACCGACCTTCCAACCCGAGAAACCCCACCCGGATTTCAGTTCCTTCATTGCATCGAGAACGAAGCCGGCGGCGGCTTCTCCACCATGGCCGACGGTGCAGCCTTGGTCGAAGCGTTGCGGGTGGAACATCCCGAGCATTACGACGCTCTGACAACACTCCGCTGGATTTTCTTCAACAGAGGTCCCGGTATCGATCACCGTTGGTCCGGCCCGTTCATCGATCTAGGGGTCGAGGGTGCACCGCTGACTCTGCGGGCCTTCTATCCGGTCCGGGCCTTTCCCGACATGGCGCCGCAGGATCAACCCCGGGCCTACGCGGCAATGCGATGCTTCAGTCAGATGGCCGACAGCGAGCGTTTCAAGATCAGTTACTCGTTCACCCCCGGTGATGTTGTGGGATTCGACAACCGGAGAATCCTGCATGGGCGAGACGCATTTGAGTCCGGCGGTCGCCGTCACTTGCGCGGCATGTACATAGATCAAGACGAGATTCGATCCACTGCACGAGTGGTGAGCCGCCGGCTCGCCAACAACAACAACGAAGGTTAGGAACACAGATGCCAGAGACAATCCACGACGGGGTATTCATCACCTGCGCAGTCACCGGCGGAGGGCTCACGACCCACAAGTCCGACAAAGTGCCCGTCACTCCCGAGGAAATCGCAAACGCATGTATTGAGGCCGCCAAAGCCGGAGCCGCCATTACCCATATTCACGTCAGAGAAGATGACGGAAGCGCTTCACGAAGTATCGAGAAGTACGCCGAGGTGGTCGACCGGGTGCGCTCGAGCGATACCGACGTCGTGATCAACCTCACCGCCGGAATGGGCGGCGACATCGTTCTTGGCGGAGTCGAAACCCCTCTGCCTCCGGCGGTTGAGGGAACCGACATGGTCGGGGCGACCGAACGGGTTGAGCACGTTCGCCAACTGAAGCCGGAGATCTGCACCCTCGACTGCGGCACCATGAACTTCGGTGAGGGCGACTACGTAATGACAAACACGCCGAGCCAGTTGGAAGAGATGGCGCGCCAGATGACCGAAATCGGAACTCAGATTGAGATCGAAGCGTTCGACACCGGCCACCTTGCTCACGCCAAGAGCCTCGTGGCACGGGGGATTATTCCGAGCCCGGCTCTGGTGCAGCTGTGCATGGGCATTCCTTGGGGTGCCCCCGATGACCTCAACACGTTCATGGCGATGCGAAACAACATCCCGGACGACTGGACCTTTTCGGCGTTCAGCATCAGCCGCAACCAGCTGCGCTATGTCTCCCTAGCTGCCATGGCCGGAGGAAATGTTCGGGTTGGCCTAGAGGACAACATCTACCTGGACCGTGGCGTTCTGGCAAGCAACGGTGACCTGGTGGAGCGAGCGGCCACCATTCTGGGCGCCCAGAACTACAACATCCTTACCCCGGCACAGGTTCGTGAGAACCTCAACCTCACCAAGCACGGCTGATGAGCGACGTCGACAAGATCATGATCGAACGCGCGGCCGTTGTTGGCTGCGGTGTCATTGGCGCCGCGTGGGCCAGCCGAATGCTGCTCAACGGTGTCGACGTGGCGATCAGCGACCCATCCCGCAGCGCCGAGCAGATTCTTATCGAGGTCCTCGAAAACGCCGTTGCTGCCTATGACGATCTGGGCTTGCCAACCGACCAACGGGGTAGCTACCGGATCGCTGATTCTGTAGCTGAGGCGGTCGCCGATGTGCAGTTCATTCAGGAGAGCGCACCCGAACGACCCGATATCAAAGCTGCCGTGCTCGCCGAAATCGAAGCGGGCGCACCAGTCGACGCGATCATCGGCTCCTCAACCTCGGGCATCAAACCGTCGGTAATGCAGGCGGAGATGACCAACCCGGAGCGTCTCGTGGTCGGCCATCCGTTCAACCCCGTCTATTTGCTACCGGTTGTGGAGGTGGTCGGAGGAGAACATACAACGATCGAGAACATCCGCCGAGCTCAAGGAATCTACGCCGGGATTGGAATGAAGCCGATCCATGTACGGGTCGAGATCGATGCCTTCGTCGGTGACCGCTTGCTCGAAGCGTTGTGGCGTGAAGCTCTTTGGCTGGTCAACGATGGCGTCGCCACGACAAAGGAGATCGACGACATCATCACCCACGGCTTCGGCTTGCGATGGGCGCAAATGGGCCTGTTCGAGACGTACCGAATCGCCGGTGGAATGGGCGGGATGCGGCACTTCCTTGGCCAGTTTGGACCGACGCTCGATTGGCCATACAGCAAGTTGATGGACACACCCGACTACACGCCAGAACTCGTCGACAAGATTGCGTCACAATCAGACGATCAGTCAGGTGCTCATAGCATTCGGGAACTGGAGCGCATGAGAGATCAGAATCTCGTGGGATTCCTCAAAGTCCTCGAAGCCAACCAGTGGGGAGCTGGTACCACCATCGCTGACCAGCGGTCGTAACCATCAATGACATTGTTGGGTGACGGTCGCCCTGGCTGTGATTCAGTGGGATGCAACAGATTGACCCGTCACCGGGTGTTGCGTTAGAGCAGGAGGTCGCGGGCCTGACCTAGTTCAGCAATGCGGGCGGCCGCTTCGTGCTCCTCGGCACCGTGGTCGGGATGGGCATCGCGGAGCAAGGTACGGTACCGCTTGAGCACCGTTCGGCGGCTGTAGCCGGGCTCAAGTCCAAGGGTCTCGAGCGCCCAGGCAACGGGATCGTTCCACGCGCGCAGATCGGCCAGCGAGTTGGCTCGTCCACCCATGATCGTCGAGATGAATCGATCATCGATGGGCTGTCCCCACACCAACGCGACGCGCAGCGTCTCAAAGATGGCATCTCGGACCTCGGGAGGCAGTTGCCCGGCCGCGTACAACGCGCCGAGGGCGTGCTGCACGGGCAAACCCCGATCTCCTTCAAACTCGAACGCGAGGCCGCCCTCCTCGGCAACCAGGCGGTGCGAGCTGCGAAGGAGCCCAACGGTGTCGGTCTGGAATCGGTGGCGGACTCGTGGCTGTGGAATTCGTTTGCCGGCGGCCACGTCCTCCAAGAGAAGGTAGAGATGCTCGCGGAGGTCAGGTTGTACCTCTGGCGCCATTTCTCCGACGATTCCCGCAAGCAGGAGGCCGCCGGCACCGGGTGCAGGATCGATGGGCAGGTTTCGTTGGCCGAGAGCGATTCGGCGGGTGGGGGCGATGGGGCGAGAGTGAAAGATCTCCAACTCGGCAACGATCATCGCTTCCTTCCCACTTCTGCAACGCGTTTGCGGGCCGAGGGTATCGGGGCCCGGCTCATGCCGGGGAACCGTGTGGTTCTATTGGTTCGGGCAAATCGGGATCTTCGGGGTTCAGCTCTTCCAGTTCGATGCCCGCTGTTGGTGGCAACAACAGCGGGATCGCGATCGCAACGAGCAGTGGCAACGGCAAGAGGTAGAGCAGGGCCTCGTCGATTGTCCGATCCCCGCGGATCAGCTGGCCGGCGATGACCAACCCGAGCGCGGACCCGCCTACCGATAACAGGTCGAGCCAGCCCCCTACCATCGCCCGGGACCGAGTGGGGAAGAGCTCGGTCTGGTAGGCGCGAATCACAGGAAACGCCGCTCCTCCGAGCCATGCGGAAACCGCGGCCGTGACCCACAGGCCCGTGCCCTGCTGGGTAAAGAACACCGCACTGAGTACCGAGCCGATCGCCAGGCTGACCGAGGCAATTATGCGGCGGCCTCGCCGATCGGCCATCCATCCGGCAAGCAAGACCACAAGCCCGGCGGGCGTCGTGATCACGATCCGGAACAGGCTGATGTCGCCACCGGAGAAGCCGAGGTCGTCGCGCAGGTACTCGTTCTGTAGTTGTGCTGCCGGTGCCCCGAACACGCTGACGGCTCCGTAGATAAAGACGATTAAGACGAACCACTTCATGCTGACCGACCCGAACCCGGGGGAGTGGGCGCGATCGGCCGCCATGAATCGTCGGGTTTCTGGCATCGTGCGATGGATGCCCATGATCAGCGGGATGAACAACAGTGGGATGAGGAACACCAATCGCCAACCGCGCTCGTTGACGTCGGCCAGGGGCAGGAACCACAGCACGGCGCCGGCGCCAAGGGCTCCGCACAGGGTGAGGATGGCGAGGATGAACGATCGCATTGTTCGGGGAATCTCTTCGGTGGCTGCCAATGTCACCAGGGTGAGGAGGCCGGTTGCACAACCGCGGCCGATGGCCTGGGTCACCGTGAGCATGACTAGGCTTGTGGAGAACGCACCGATGACCGTGAAGATGGCCGCGCCGGCGGCAAACGTGATCAAGAGCGGTTTCCGACCGATCCGATCGGCGCGCCAAATCACCAGAGTTGTCAGTATGACGCCTGCCCTCGTTGCGGCTAATGCGTTTGCCTGAGCGGTGTCGGATGAGCCAAATTCCTCGGCTGCGAACGTAATTGTCTGACCGATGAGAACGCCGATGTACGCGCCGATCATGCCGAGAAGCGAAAGCAGCGCAATGATCGTCGTTGTGTGTGAGGTAACCACTTCGTCGGGCCACCACCATCGGTGACGGGGCGTGCGGTCGAGGTCCTTGATCGCAGTCCCCATAAGGACGTCCACGGCTCGCCCCCAGAACGGAATGGCGGTTCGGAAGGTTGTGGTTTCTTTGTAGTTGTAGCCCTCAAGGGCGTCGGCGGTAGAAACGTTCCAGTCGACCCGCCGTTCATAGCTCTGGAAAGGGCCCACAACCTGGGAAAACGTTGCCGTTCCCTCGGTTTCGCGTGTGGTGTTTGGGGTCTGCAGTTCCTCCAGAAGGATGTCGGTCCGGGGCTCGAGAAGTTGATCGAGCTCAGTCCGACTTACAAAGACTCCAATGGTTCGGGCCCCCAACCGTTACAGGCTTTCAGGCGAGGCGTCGGAAGGTCCTTCAAGCTCAGCGAGACGGGCCTTGAGGCGTCGATTGGCGAGATGCAGCAACGATCCGATGATGACGAGCGGCCCGACAACGAGCAACGCTTCATCCCATCCGCCCTGATGGGCAAAAACTGCGGTCATCGACTCCACAGCCACCAGCGTAGGTCGGTACCTTGGAACATGACGGACAACTAGGGCGTTAGGTAGGTAAGTGCCTACGAGCGCACGGAGATGCAATGACCAACGAGTCCACAACAAAAACGTCGCCGGTAGCGGCCAATGCCGCAGAAACCGCGGCCGCCGACACCGTCGTCATTGACCGCGACGCGGTGCAGAAGGTTGTCGACATTATGCGTCCGGCAATTCAGGCAGACGAAGGAGATATCTTTCTCCGCGATGTCGACCTGGAGACCGGCGTGGTCTCGGTCGAACTCACCGGAGCCTGTGTTACCTGCCCCGCGTCCACTGCCACGCTCAAGGATGGCATCGAGCGAATCCTCAAGAAGCGTGTTGATGGCGTCACCTCGGTGCAGCACGTAGGCGAGTCGCTCCAGCCTGAAGAAGGAACAATCGTCAGCCTTTGATCCGTTGTCTCAAACCTCGCCGCAAACACCACAAAACTGAAACGACCCCGGTCGCCCGGGGCCGTTCTATTTCAGTTGGCGGTGAGCGACTAGCGCTTCAGGCCGTCACGGATCTCGGTAAGGAGATCAACTTCGGACGGGCCGTCTTCTTCGGGCTCGGGCTGGGTCTTGTTGTACATCTTGACCATCAAGAAGATCACCCAAGCAATGATGATGAAGCTGATGACGGTGTTGATGAACGAGCCGTAGTTGATGGCCGCTTCGACCATTTCTCCGGTGAGTGGATCCTCAACTTGGGACCCGCCCAGGTTGATCTTGAGGCTCGAGAAGTCCGGCGTGCCAAAGATCCGGCCAACGACTGGCATGATCACGTCGGCGACCAGACTGTCGACGATCGGTTTGAAGGCCAGAGCCATGATGAGGCCAACCGCGGCTTCAACGACTCCTCCTTTGTTGATGAAGTCTTTGAATTCTTGAATCATTTATTGCTCCCTAGTTATTGCGGATTACCCGCGTTCGACCACAGTTTTAGCAGGCGTGACCACGCAAAGTCGGAACTGCAACTATGTGGTCAACGGAAAGGTCACTCTCAGTGATTGACGAATCGACCACTTGTTACCGGCATCCGGATCGACCAGCGTCGTCTGGATGTCAGCGCTGTGATCGCCCGATCTGTACCGAAGATATGAAGGCGGCATCGGTTGGGTTCCACTGCCCCGAATGTGTCAAAGAAGCAGGTCAACGGGTCTACACCACGAACAGCCTCCAGTTCCAGCCGCTGGTCACGCAAGCACTGATCGCCGTGAACGTTCTGGCGTACTTTGCCCAGCAGGCACTGCCGGACCTGACGATCGATGGTCTCCTGTTTGGGCCGCTCATCGCCGAGGGAGAGTGGTGGCGCCTCCTCGCTTCGGGGTTCCTTCATGGAAGCCTGTTCCACATCGGTTTCAACATGTACCTGCTGTGGATGATCGGACCAGAGCTTGAAAAGGCGTTCGGCAAAGCAAAGTTCCTTCTCCTCTACTTCGGTTCGTTGTTCGCCGGAGCCGCGGCGGTCACCATCTTCAATTGGGACGCGCCCACCCTTGGCGCTTCTGGTGCAGTTCTTGGACTTGCAGGGGCAATGGCCGCCGTCTACCAGATTCGGGGATTTAACTTCCGCCAGAGCCCTGTCTATGGGCTCGTGGTGCTCAACCTGGCACTTCCAGTAGTAACCGCATTTGTGAATATCGGTTTCGGTCGGATCTCGTTCTGGGGTCACTTTGGCGGAATGGTGGGCGGTGCAGTAATCGCCGCGGTGCTGATCTATCTTCCCGAGCGGGGAATCATTCCCAAGAACCTTGCCGTATCGGCCGCGGCTGCGGCGGTGGTAGGTTTCGCGGTGTTAGGCCTCGTCGGGTCCGAACTGGGGCTGGACCTGGGATTGCCGCTTTAGCGTCGTCGATAGACAGAGATATGGGTGTCGCTGTCTGACAGAAATGCTGACTCGTCCCAGTCGCTATATCGTTCGCTCAACCGCAGGCCAGCCGCCTCGGCCATGGTGTCCAGCTGCTCGGGGGTGCTCCAGCGCAGGTGCCAGGGTCGAAGCTTGATTCCCGCTTCAGTGATCTCGACGTGTTGGCCGGTGACGGTCTGGGCCTCCTGGTCTACGAGCGTTGCGGCCAACACCAGGCTTTCGGCGTTTAGGCGAGAGATGCCAACCGACTGCGGCTCGGCTTCGGCGAGACCGCGTCCGGTCATCGCTTCAACAATGATCGGGCCATCGACGGCTTCCGCCGCTTCCGCCAGGACCCTCGTTTGCAGTTCGACCGTGGGCAAGTTGAAAAGGGTGTTGAATGCGCAGAGCGCTCCGCCAAGTCGTCCGGCGGGCCGCAGCGGGAGATGTGCGATGTCGGCCTGAATGCCAAGGCCGTGGCGTAAGCCGTCGAGCATGGGGGCGGAACTGTCGATGCCTATGACGGTGAGCCCTTCGGTCCGAAGTGCGCCGACCAACCTGCCGGTTCCTACGCCCAGTTCGAGAACCGACGTTGTGGTGCACCGTGAAGCGGTGAACCGGGCTGTGGCTGTGGCGTCGGTGATCCCGCCGTACCAGCGGTCATACACGTCAGCGAAGCTGGCTCCGTAGGTGCCGGGCCCAAATCCGGATGGAAAAGTCATTCGCAGCTGATGGTAACCGCTCCCGGTAACGGCCTCATGGCCACGTGGTCAGGGGTTGCTTCGTGGTCGCCCGACCGGGGACATCCTGCGAGGCCTCCGCCACAACACTCGCATGAGCGGCGAAACTAGGTAAGTGTCACCCGAGCGGCAGGCCGTCGCCATCACCGACCGCCCCCTAAACGTCATCGATCTCCTCGACGGAGCATTTGCCGCGCTGCGCTATCGGCCGAAGGTCATTTTCTTCGGCATGCTTTGGATCGTGATCCCGGCCGCTCTGCTCGAAGGTTGGAACAGTCGCGGCGTGCTCGGCGGCGGTGGGCTCTTGGGTGTCTTGAACGACCCGACCCTGCTGGAGGAAGCGAACCAGTCCACCGGTTATGCCACCTCTGTTCTCGCCTATGCAGTGGACTGGGTGCGAGTCTCCTTCATCGGAGTCAGCATGGCGTTCTTGATCGATCGTTGGGCCCGCGGCGAGGATCCCTCGATCACCGACGTGATGCGTTTCACATTTCGACGTTCACCGGTGTGGTTTGCTGCACTGTTGTTGGGGAAGCTCGTTACCGGCTTGACCGGCTGGCTTGTGGTGCCGCTCATCATGTTCGCACTAGGTTTCGCCTTGCTTAGCCCCGTTATCGCCATCGAGGGCAAAGGTCCGGTCGCTTCACTGAAGAGATCGTTTCAGTTGATGCGGCTGCGAACCAGTCAGGTGATGGGTTTGTATCTTGCATGTGCTCTTGTTGCCTTCTGCGTCTCCAGCGCTCTCACCGCCATTCCCTCGACGGTTGCGTTGGTGATCGGAACCGATCGAGCCTGGCCCCTGGTGACGATCGGATCGATCGTTTCCACCTCGCTGCTCGCTCCATTCAACGGAGCCGCAATGGCGCTGATGTATCACGACATTCGATTTCGATCCGAAGGTCTGGACCTTAAACATCGTGGCGACCGGGCGTTTTCCGGTCCCTCGTCGTTCGCTGCGGTTGAGATAGCGGGACATTCCAGCCGAGGAACTTCCATTGGCTGAGACTCCCGAAGACCTGCGAGATCGGGCAGAAGACGTGCTTTCCGATCCCAAATTTGCAACGTCGGAACCGGGTCTGATCGACCGTCTGGTCGAGTGGGTCCAGGAAGTGTTCAGCGACCTCCTCGAATTCGTCACCGACTCGACCGTCTTTGGAGGCGTCGCGGTCGGTTGGATTTTGCTCGCGGCAATGATTGGCCTCATTGTCTTCTTCCTCTTGCGTTACTTGCCAAGTTTCAGCTCGGCGAAAGCCGAGTCAGTGAGGGCGACGGTATTGACTCACAAGAACCGTCGCACGCGTGCGGAGTGGCTCGCTGAGGCCGAGGCAGCTGAGCGCAAGGGCCAGCATCGTGAGGCGGTGCGAGCAAGATACAAAGCGACCGTGGCCGGACTCATCGAACAAGACGAACTACCCGACACCGTCGGCGCCACCGCGACCGAGCTTCGAAACGCCTTTCGGGGTGACCCGTCTCGTTCCGATCCCTTCAGCAGTTCGACGGGAGCATTTTCCGACGTGTGGTATGGCGGAGACGAAGCAGACCAGTCCGATGCCGCCCGGGTCGCGGGGTGGGACGAGCAAGTGGTCGGAAAGTCCGCCCGATGAATCGCCGATCTATCGGTCAAATCGCCGCGGCGGTCATACTGCTGCTTGCTGTGGCGTTCTTGCTCGGTCGACCAGGATCCGACGGGCCACCTTTGGACCCGGAATCGGTCGGCGAACTTGGCACCCTCGGACTCGTCGAGTTTCTCGAACAGAGTGGGGCAACGGTGCAGAGGGGGATTCCCACCGACGACGACGTAGACGTCGCCTTGGTTCTCACCGACAG
Organism: uncultured Acidimicrobiales bacterium; assembly: GCA_938029215.1. GTDB lineage: Bacteria > Actinomycetota > Acidimicrobiia > Acidimicrobiales > SZUA-35 > JABDIY01. The sequence goes on from CALHFG010000083.1 coordinate 10,921, forward strand.
ATTGAACGGCGGGAGCCGCGAACAGCTCCTGGATTGGATTCAGGCCGGCGGTCACGCGGTAGTCACCGACACCACGAGCCCACTTCTCGCCACGGGATTGCGAGGGACTTCCAGCGGCGAGTCCCTTGATCGAGGCACCTGTGAGATCGAGGAGCTTGCCGATGTCACCGAACTCTCAGGTGCAGCTCTGGCGATCCTGCTTCCCGTTCCGCAGAGTCGAGTGTGTTTCGGGTCCGACGCCGGGGCGTATGTCGTTCAGTTTCCCGACGGCGACGGCCAGGTCACTGGGCTCGGCGGCGCAGTGCCATTTGTGAATCGCCAGCTCGACAAGGCCGATAACTCGGTTCTGGCTGGACGGCTATTACTCGATGCCGACGAACCGACCATTAGTGTGATCTACTCGGCGGTCCCACAAGGTGTTGGCCAGCAGTCGCCGCTCAGTCTCATCGGAACCAATGTTCGCTGGTATGGCGTGCAGCTGTTGGTGGTTACGTTCATAGGATTGCTGTGGGCCCTTCGACGATTCGGCAAAGTGGTCCGGGAGCCGGAGGTAGTCGAGCTGCCTGGATCTCTGTCGGTTCGCGCAACGTCGGAGCTGCATCGGCGATCCAATACTCCCGATCGATCGCTTGAGACGATTCGGCGCGCCCTCTACGCCAAGGTGCGGTCGGAGTATCGGCTCCCCGTCGAGGTTGATCGTCAGTTGGCCGCAACCACGATCGCCGAACACTCTTCCATCTCGATCGACGATGCCATGGTGATCACTCACGGCGCGTCCGCGGGATCCGAGCCACTGGATCAAGCCAAGGAGCTGGATCGAGTCGGCCGTTCTGTCCTTGTTGACGAGCCGCTACCAATCTCTCCAGACACTGAGCAAGAGGAACCAAACTATGTCTGATTTGCCCCCCGACCTTCACCAACCCGAACCAGGCGATGGTGGGTCCGATCCCACGCCGACGGCGATGGCCGAGCCATCGATTGGCGAAGCATCGACCGATCGGGCCGCCACGGACCCGATACTCACCACCACAGGTGATGCGGGCCACGTGGACGTGGGAGCTGATCCCGGCGTCTCCGAGGAGCGGGTCCGAATGGGCGCCATTCGCGACGAGGTCAACAAAGTCATTGTTGGTCAAGGCGGCGTGCTCTCGGGGCTGTTGTGTGCCTTTTTGGCCGATGGTCACGTGCTGTTGGAAGGCGTTCCCGGAACCGCCAAGACCGCGCTGGTGAAGTCGATGGCTGCTGCGGTGTCCTTGGAGGCAACGAGGGTGCAATTCACACCCGATTTGATGCCGTCTGATGTGCTCGGCCAGATGATGTACGAGGACGGCTCATTCCGATTCCGGGAGGGCCCCGTCTTCACCAACCTCCTACTCGCCGACGAGATCAATCGCACGCCACCAAAAACTCAGGCGGCGCTGCTTGAGGCTATGGAGGAACGCCAAGTCTCCATCGATGGCGTGACCCATCGTCTGCCGGAACCGTTCATGGTGATCGCTACTCAGAATCCCGTCGAGTACGAGGGGACCTACCCTCTGCCGGAAGCGCAGCTGGATCGATTCTTGCTGAAGCTGCTGGTCGACTATCCCGGCGAGGAAGACGAGTTTCAGATCCTGGCCCGTCACCACGGAGGGATGGATCCGCACGATCCGCTCGGATCAGGGATCGAGGCGGTGGCCGACGCGGGAAGCTTCGCAGCTGCTCGGGCTGAGGTTCAATCGATGACGGTTCAGGATCCGGTGATTCGCTATATGGTTTCGCTCGTTCGGGCGACCCGTAACTCACCTTCGATCCAACTGGGTGTCTCACCGCGAGGCGCGGCCGCTCTGCTCAACGTCAGCAAGGCTTGGGCCTGGCTCAGCGGTCGACCGTACGTGACCCCGGATGAGGTGAAAGCCATGGCGAAGCCCACGCTACGACACCGACTTCAACTGCGGCCCGAGCTGGAGATCGAAGGAGTTACCGCGGACCAGGTGCTCGACGGAATTCTGTCCCAGGTCGCCGTGCCGTGACCTGGCCCGTCGTCACAAACCGAAGCGTGATCGTGGTCCTAGTGCTTGGGGCGGCAATCCTGTTCCTCCCCAACATTGGGGGAGTAGATGTCTTCGGAATTGTGCTTGACGGTCGTTTCGTACTGGTCAACGTCATCATTTTGGGTCTCGCCTTGGCAGATTTCCTGCTCGCACCGTCCCCGGCGAGCATCGACGTTAGAAGGGTCCATCCCAGCTCCGTCACCCTTGGCTCAAACGCATCGATGTCGTGGCAGTTGGAGCGAGGTCGGGGGCGCCGGACTGTGGCGGTCAGTGTGGCCGATGAGCTTGCGCCGTCGCTTGGCGTCGATGGGCGTCGGTTTTCCGTCGCACTCCCACCGGAGAGCACGGTAACGAACACCTTTCAGTTCACACCCACCCGACGAGGTCGCTTCACCCCTTCTCAGCTGGTCGTTCGGACCAGCGGACCGCTTGGTCTGGTGCAGAAGCAGCGGACGTTTGGCGTAGAGACGACGCTTAGAGTGTTGCCACCGTTTCGGAGTGCTGAGCAAGCCGAGCTCAGCCTCAAAAAGGCGCGGCTGTTGGAGGTCGGAATCAGGGCCGCCCGGGTGCGCGGCAGCGGAACCGACTTCGATTCGCTCCGCGAGATGGGCCCGGACGACGAGAGCCGTCGGATCGACTGGGCCGCGACCGCCAGGACTGGCAAGCCGATCGTTCGCGTGTTCCGTACGGAACGAAATCAGACGGTCACGGTGCTGCTAGACAGCGGCAGAATCATGGCCGGGCGCATCGATGATGTCCCGAGGATCGAACATGCGATGGACGGCGCGATGATGTTGGCCGAGCTGACAACGGGCCTCGGCGACAAGATGGGGCTGATGGCGTTCGATGAACGCGTCCACACAACGATCCCCGCGACCAATCGACGGCGCCAACGGTCCGCAATCGCCGAACAACTCTTCGATCTTCAGCCGGCGCTTGTGTCGTCGAACTATCAGGACATGGTCACGCACGTGCTGACCCGGCAACGACGCCGCTCGCTGATCGTCCTGATGACCGACCTTGAGGAACAGGCTGTACGGGAGTTTTTGCTGCCCGCCCTCCCGCTGTTGGTGCGAACCCACGTAGTGGCTGTGGCCTCGGTCGCTGACCCCGATGTTCACTATTGGGCAGGGCAGCCAATCGTCGACGAAGAGACGATGTACCTTCGTGCCGCCGCGATCGAGGAGACCGAGCGGCGACGGAGGGTAGCTGCCGACCTGGCAGCGCTGGGCGTTCGGGTCATCGATGAACCTCCCGAAACGTTTTCCCAGGTCCTGGGCGACATGTACCTCGATGTGAAGAGCACCGGACGGCTCTAGGTCGCGGGACCTAGCCATACATCCGACGTTGTGCCTGACATCGAGAAATCGTTGAAGTAGTCACTGGTTCGAGTCGAAGATATGCCAATGGCGACAACTGGCCCGGTCAGACAGACCGTGGACCCTGAATCGAGGAAGTGGAAGGCCCGGCCCGTTGTCGCGTTTTGTCTGCGAGTCGCGATCACGGTGTTGCCGTTCCTCGCAGCGCTGCTCTTTTCGTTTTGGGCTCGTCGGACGTATCCTCCTGAGCAAGTTGGGGTGTCCCGACTGACCTGGATCGTGGTGGTCTGGATCGTGTCAATGCTGCTGTTGGTCAGCGCCGATCGAGTTCTCCGACGCTTTCTACCTCTCGCCGCACTGTTTAAGCTGACCCTTGTCTTCCCAGACCAGGCTCCTCAACGGTTTTCGGTTGCGCTCCGAACCGGAACCACCAGACAGTTGCAGCGTCGAATCGAGGAAGTCGGATCCGGCTTGGAGCCGCTGGAGCTGGAGGGCGCCAGCCGGCTCTTGGAACTAGTTGCTGCGTTGGGTGTTCATGACCGTCTTACTCGCGGTCACTGCGAGCGTGTTCGGGCCTATACCGACCTGATTGCGGAAGAAATGGGGCTCAGCGACGACGAGCGTTCGAAGCTTCATTGGGCAGCCATGTTGCACGACGTTGGAAAGCTCGCCGTCCCGTTCGAAATCCTGAATTCTCCGGATCGACCCACCGAAGCGCAGTGGAAGACTCTCCAGACTCACACCACCGAGGGTGCCAAGATAGTGGAACCGTTGCGTCCCTGGTTGGGGCCCTGGCTAGATGCCATTCGCTCTCACCATGAGCGTTGGGATGGAATGGGATACCCGGACAAGCTCGCAAGGTCGGAGATCCCGCTGGGAGCGAGGATCGTGGCGGTGGCCGACGCGTTCGACGTCATG
>CALHFG010000084.1 GCA_938029215.1 uncultured Acidimicrobiales bacterium
GAGAACGGTGGGCTCGAGATGGAGTTCAACGATGACTTTGGCCTCGACGATGCGGTGAAGGCCGCAGGCGAGGCAGCTGTCGAGGGAATCAAGGACGGGTCGATCTCGACCGGGCTGTAATTATTGCCCTCGTTCGCCGTCGCAGAAGAGCGTGGCGAACGCCCGGGTACTGGGACCTTTCTTGGCGGCCCAGTACCCGGTGACTCCGGTCGGGCGCTCCGGTTTGCAGGGAGCACCGCCTCGCGTGACTCGCTGCTTTGCTGGCGCGGCAGCAACCTCACGAATCTTGGGAAGAAGGAAATCTGATGCTTGAACTGACAAACATAACGAAGCGGTTTCCGGGCGTCCTCGCCAACGACTCGGTGGACTTCACGGTGGAGGCTGGCCAGGTCCACACCCTGTTGGGCGAAAACGGTGCCGGTAAGAGCACGTTGATGAAGATCGTTTACGGCCTATACAAGCCGGACGAAGGCGAGATCCGATTCAAGGGTGAGACGGTCAAACTGGCATCGCCCAACGACGCAATCCAGCGTGGCATCGGCATGATCCATCAGCACTTCATGCTGGTCCCCACCCTGACCGTCGCCGAGAATGTGGCGTTGGGTCTGCGGGGCAACCTCAGTCGAGCCGATATGGGTCCGGTCCGCGCCCGGCTGCGTGATCTTTCTGAACAGTACGGGCTGCAAATTGACCCCGACGCCGTTATCTGGCAGTTGGCCGTAGGTGAACGACAAAGAGCCGAGATTCTCAAGGCTCTGTATCGGGACGCTGAGCTTCTCGTACTCGATGAACCGACCGCCGTGTTGACTCCTCCCGAGGTCGACGACCTGTTCGTCACTCTGCGCCAGCTCCGCGACGACGGAAAGGGCCTCATCTTTATCAGTCACAAGTTGCACGAGGTCATGGACCTCTCCGATGAGATCACCGTGCTGCGTGACGGCCGAGTGAGCGGCCACACTCGCCCGTCGGAGTCCAGTCGCGAACAGCTTGCGCAGATGATGGTGGGACGGCCGGTCGAGCTCCACAGAACGCTGGCGGACGTAGAGGTCGGAGAGGAGCGCTTGTCTATCTCAGACCTTGTGGTCCGGGGCGACCGGGGCACCAAGGCGGTCGACGGCCTGTCGATTTCGGTTAAGGCCGGGGAGATCGTGGGCCTCGCCGGCGTCTCAGGAAACGGCCAGCGGGAGTTGGCCGAGGCGGTGTTGGGTCTGCGTCCTGTCGAGGCCGGTGAGATCAAGGTTGCGGGCAAGCCGAGGCCCGATCCAACGCCCCGCGGTGTCCGTCAACTCGGTGTTTCCTACGTTCCTGAGGAGCGCATGAAAGATGGAGTCGTCGGCGAGTTCACCGTTGCCGAGAACATGATCTTGGTCGACTACAACAAGGCGCCCTACACAAAGCGTGGACTGCTTGATTTTGGGTCGATCGGACGGCGTAGCCGGGATCTTGTGGACCGCTTTTCGGTCAAGACTCCGTCGATCGAACAACCGACCAGACACCTCTCTGGTGGCAACATCCAGAAGGTAGTGATCGCTCGAGAGTTCACGTGTGATGCGGAGGTTTTGGTCGTGGCCCAGCCGACGCGCGGCGTCGACATTGGCGCAGCCGAGTACATCCATGAGCGCCTGCTAGAACAGCGACTTAATGGTGCGGCGATCTTGCTGATCAGCGAAGACCTGGATGAAGTGCTCCAGCTGTCGGACCGTATTGTGGTCGTGCTCGAGGGCCGAGTCATGGGCGAGGTCCAGCGCGCTGACGCGACACCTCAGGCCGTGGGCCTTTTGATGTCAGGCGTCACCGCCTAGTCTCAGCCAACCGGTGTGGCGGTTAGCTCACCGATGCGGTGTCTTGCAGCGTGCTCTTGACCACGTCTTGCAGTAGTTCCGACGCCACGGGCTTCGTGAGGTAAGCCGCAACTCCTTCAACGCGAGGGTCGGCGAGGTCGGACTGGTCGAGTGCGCCGGTGAGCAAAACGAACGGGATCGACGGGTCCGGCATTGCCTCCAGGAGATCAAGTCCGTCCTTTTCTGGCATCACATAGTCGCAGATGACAAGATCCACTGGCTCGGATTCAAGAATCGCGAGCGCAGGGTCCACTGCGTCGGCTTCGAGCACGGTGTAACCCTGAGCGCCAACCATGTGCTGGAGCAGCATGCGTGAAATCGTGTCGTCGTCCACCACAAGGACCACGGGGTCGCTCGCGCTCATGCCTATGACCAACCGGCTAGTGCGGTCTCAGGATCTGCAGCCATGTTGAAAACGCGATCGAAGCGAGTCAGTTCGAAGACCCGCATCGCATCCTTGGTTGTAGGCGCCACGAGACGTAGATCTCCGCCCGACGCTCGGCATTCCTTCATCCCCTTCACCAAGGCGGCCAGTCCAGCACTGTCGACAAAGTCGAGGGCTTGGAGGTCGACCACAATTCGGTTGCGGCCGCCGGCCAGGTGGGCATCAAACAGATCCCGTAGGCCTCGAGCTTCTAGTGCGTCGAGACGACCCTTGAGCGTAATGACTTCTACTTGGATCTCGTGGGTGCCGGTAAGGATGTCCATACTTCTGCATCGACAAGTAGCTTCATCGGCTTGAGCTACGTCGTTGGAAATGTTGCGGTCCACACGTTCAGATCGTCGATGCGTTCATAGGTGAGCGATGAGGCCAGCTGTTCAATGATCATCATGCCGTAGCCCCGGACCTGGGGATTTTCCGGATCCGGAACCGGAATCGCCTCAACCTCGCAGAAATCACCACGGTCCCGAAGCTCTATCTGGAGTTCTGAATCGTTGATGTGAGCCGTCAGGTGCAGCTTTCCGTCATCTGGGTTGGCGTGGTCGATGCTATTGGTAGCTAGTTCATGAATCGCCAGTTCGATCGATCCGTGCGCAGGGTTGGGCTCGCCATCCTCGGACGGCAACACCGTGTGGAGCCACGGACCGATTTGGCGGAGCGAAAGGAAGTCGGCGTCGAGGGTGAGGGTGGTTGGTGGGTTCATGCTGTACCTGGGAAGTCCAAGACGAACAGCGTACGGTCATCGGCCTGACCAGCCCGTCCGGCGAATGTTTCGAGTTGAGAGAACATGCTTTCGCCAAACTGGTCGGTGGGGAGGGTCCTGTCGAGCAGCCACTCGTCGAGGAGCTGTTCGCCCAGCATTTCGCCGGCTTCGTTTTCTTGCTCGGTGAATCCATCGGAGCAAATGGCGAGCCGGTCACCGGGTTCGATGGTGATGATGGTTTCTTCGGGTTCGATCCCGGGGAGAACACCGACCGGCGGACACGAGGCCGGTAGTGACGTTGGGGAATCCTCGTGAACGAACACAACCGGACTGTGTCCTGCGTTGGCGAGCGACAGTGTGCGCGTTGCGGTCTCGTACCTTCCCACGACGATCGTGACAAACAGGGCGTTCTCCGACAGCGTGTCGTAGGTCCATGAGTCGATGGACTTCAACATGGCGGCCGGTCCGTCGTCGCGATGCCGTTGGAAGGCGTTGTTGGAGGCCATGATCACATTGCTCATCATCATCGCCGCGGGGAGGCCTTTACCCGACACGTCGCCTACCACGAAGTCGATATGTGCTTCACTTGCGGCGAAGCTGAACAGGTCTCCTCCGGCGGTGCGAGCCGGGTCGGATCGAGCGAAGATCGCAGTGCCGGGAACGGCAGGGCGCCAACGAGGAAGCGAGCGTTGCGCGAGTTCCGAAGCCATTGCATGGTCGCGAGCTACTACGGCCTGCTGAAGCGCTTCGGTGTGTAGCCGAGCGGTATGCACTGCGCTCAAGGCCATATGAGCCACGGCGTTCAGGAGTTTCTTGTCCGGGGTGCCAAACGGCTTGGATTCCCGCCTCGCCACCAGAGTGGCTCGATCTCCGGAGGTATGTTCGACGCTGACCACGGCAGTAGAGCCGCCCATCCTGGGTGATGGCTGGTCGCGCTCGTCGTCCTCGCTGAGGAGCTTCAGCTCATCGGCTCGGAGGAGCTTCTTGCCCTGGGCCAAGATTCGTTCAACCGACTGGGTCTCTTCCAACGAGTCGGTAGTGATGGTGGCCAAGTCATAGAGAGCGAGTATCTGATCGTTCGCGTCTACGAGCGCGCTGGTTAACGAGCTCAGCGGTGCCGTCGAGTCGGCCTGCAGAGCTCGATCGGTCATCAGTTGATGGTGAACGCCGCGTCGAGCCGGGTGAGCTCCAGGATGACCCGCACCGGATCCGACAACGAGCTTAGAACGAGATCGCCGCCGTTCTCTCGGCACCGCTTCATGCCCCGAACCAACTCGGCGAGAGCGGTCGAATCGAGAAACTCAACGTCACCCAGCCCAACGGTGATGTGGTGGATGCCATCGTCGTTGAGGCCATCGAACGTGGCGCGAAACGCATCGGTTTCATGGGCATCAAATCGTCCGTTCAGCATCAGGGTTGATGAGTTCGACGGTGCATCGTGAAGGTGTTCTATCTGCATGTCAGCTTCCGGTGGGTGCGGTGGATGTCTTGGTCTTCTCTGTCGGTTCAGCGGCGAGCGGAGCCTTGGCTGGCAGCTCGTGATTTGCGGACTTGTAGAGCCCGCGCACGTCGTTCCAGCGAATCACTGCCAAGTTTTGCAGGAATTCGATTGCCACCTTGAACGGGTCCACCTTCGAGCCGGGAGCATCGAACCACTCGACCGGGCATTCGGCGGTCTTCATACCCAGCTTCTTCGCTAGATACAGCACCTCCAAGTCGAAGGAGAACTCGTCGATCACCTGACGCTGGAACAGCGTCTCGGACGCTTCGGCGGTGAACATCTTGAACCCGCACTGTGTGTCGGCTACTGGGATACGGAACACAACGCGAACCAAGAGGTTGAGCCCGCGGCTGAACACCTGGCGAAGGAACGACTTGTTAGCAACGTCGGAACCCTCTGCCGACCGTGATCCCACCACGACGTCAAACCCTTCGTCGATCAGGCTCTTGAGTGCGGTGAACTGTTCGATCGGTGTCGACTGGTCGGCGTCGGCAAAGAGAACGATGTCGCCTCTGGCTCGCAGCATTCCCCGGCGCACGGCGCTGCCCTTGCCGCCGTTCTGTTCGGCGATGAGGAGCTGCACGTTCGCAAGTTCCAGTTCCTGCACGAGCTCGACGGTCGAATCCGTCGAGCCATCGTCGGCGATGATCATTTCCCACGGCTCGCCGAGCGAGCTCATATGGGTTGCGATCGCTCCGATCGTCGGGACGATGCGCCACTCTTCGTTGTATGCCGGGATAACGACCGAGTAGATGGGTCGCGTGGTGAGGGGCGTTGAGGCCCATTGCCGGTAGTTCTCCAACGGGATATCGGTCATGACGTTAGTTCCTTGATTACGTGGGTCTCGGTGGGATCGGGGACTGTTGTGGGAGAGATGGAGTCGGCGGCAGGCTTGCGGGTTGAACTGAGGAGATGGCTGGCCACCACGGCAGCGAGCAGCAAGGTCATAGCGACAACTTGAGCGCGGATGAGTTCGTCGATGCTTCCTCGACCCAGCAAGAGCAAGCTGGTCTGGAGCACGCCGCCGGCGATGAGTACCAGAGCTTCGCGCATGCGGCCCGTGGAAAGGTGGTGGCTGACGATCAGATTGGCGATCGCAAAGAGCGAGGTTGCGAGTGCGTACCAAGCAAGTGGCCCTGACACGTCCGCGTACTCGGGGCCGAAGACTTTGCCGAGCACGGTGCCGCCCAACAACCGGGCGCCGGCAACAAAGCCGACTCCCATGAGGCCGACAATCGCACATCCGCCGAGAAGAAGACCATCGGAGTCTTCGCCGACTTCGGCACGTTGAGCAGCTGCCGGGAACAGAGTGGTTGCGACCGACCAAGAAAGGAAAAAGACGGCGCGCCCGACTAGGGCGATAGCGGCATACACGCCAGCCGTCTCGGGTTCTAGGAATCGTTTCGCAATCAAGACATCGCCGTTGTTGATGATTATCTGGCCTAGCAGGAGCACACCGACAGGCGCGGCATAGACGACCAGTTCACGAATCGCGTCGGATCCGGGCGTGCCGACCGATGTCTCGTTCTGAAGCAGTCGGACGTGGAGCCACGTGGCGATAAACGACGCCGTGAGTGCGAACGTTGCACCGGCGACCCCGAGGCCTGCGGCGACGAGCGCTATTCCCAGTATCACTCGGGTGAGCATCTCCACAACGAACGTCGCGGCGAGAGAACCGAAACGAAGACGGCCCTGCAGAACGCCTCGCCCGACAGCTTGGATCAGGTAGAAGGGCATGCCTGCGCCCAAGATCACGAAAGGCCACGCCGAAGCGGAGTTAAAGAATTCACTCAGCTGAGCTGCGCCGGCGATTAGCAACACACCTACCGACCCGCCAACCACCATGGCGCGTCGCTCGAGCCAGTTGGCGAGCGAGCCGATCTCGGCGTCGTTGCCGTTGATCGCATGGATTCCGGTGAAACGTGCTGCGATCAGCTGGAGGCTGATCGCAATGGCGGTGACCAGCAACATGATGGTCACCATCAAGTTGGCATCAGCAAACTCTGCTGGTGTGAGCCAGCGACCGAGGAATACGTTCAGCAGATAGTTCCCACCGTTCGCGCCAATCATTGCGACGCCAAGAATGGCGCCGCCGGTAGCGAGCTGTTTCCCGTCGGCTGTGGAGCCCTGAGCCGCCATTGGCTAGGCCCGCTCTTGAACGAGGGTGCGTAGGTGGATCAGGTGCCAGTCGATTACTTCGGCCATCGGGATTCCGGTAGCTGCCAGGTAGTTGCGCTGCCCGTGCTCGGTGTTCAGTTCGTTGTCGTCGAGGAGCTTGGTCAGTGCGTCGCCCAGGCTGGCTGCGTCTCCGGGCTCGAAGTACTGCCCGATGAAACCTTCTTCCTCGATGACCTCAACGAAGTCGCCGATGGCGGGGAGTACGGCGCTGCGACCATATGATCCGGCCTGGTGGAGTACGCCGGAGCTGCCGGTGGTCGATGTGTATGGGAACGCCGTGACAGCCGCCTCGGTGAAGAGTGTCTCAACGTCCTCTTCCTCCACATAGCCGGTGAACACCACGTTCGGGAGATCCGCACACTTCTCGGCGACCCCGGCCAGATAGCCAGCGGAGTTCGGGCTGTCGGTGCCGGCGATGACCAGTTCGAGGTCGTCGTAGCCGCGCCCGATGAGGTCTCGGAACGCCTCCACGAGGACGTCGACCGTCTTGTACGTACCCCACTTGCCAAAGGCGAGGATCTTGCGTGGACCTTCTTCGGGGATGCCGTACTTCGGTGCCGCAATCTCTTCGAAGCTGCCATGGGGAGCCAAGATGGCGTTCTTGGCCCCGTAGCTTTCGATCAGGAATTCCACATAACGCGGAATCGTAAGTGCGACATAGTCGGCCTTAAGAATCGCCTTGGTGAGCGCGCGGCCTGCGGTGCTCATGAGCTTGGCGACCACCTTTGAGTCGGTGAAGCCAGCGTCTTGCATGTCGACGTTGTCGGCAAGGTTGTGGAGGATCACTCCGGTGGGGACTCCGGCCTTTGTTAGCAGCGCAGGAATGAGCAGACCAAGACCGCCGGCGACGCGCGAGTCGCCGAATGTGGCGAACTGCAGGTTGATAAGTAGCGCATCAACATTCGCTTGCTTCACAGCTTTTAGAAGCCGTGTCGGATTGGTCAAGCTGTTGAATTTCCACGAAACGATGTTCTCGACCTTGTCGGAGTTCTCGGCCAGCGACATCGGTTCGCCAGCATCGGTTTCGTCTGCAAAAACCACTACCGAGTCGAGACTCTCGTTGGCTGCGAGATGGTTGACGAGATGGAAGCCGAACTCGTTAAGACTGTTGCGGCCAGGCGGAAATGCGGTGATTACCCCGACTCGCTTCACGGATGTGGATTCGTTCTGTTCGTTGCGCATGCGTGCTCCTTCCTCCCCTACTACGGCACAAGGGACCGTCAGCTTGAGGCAGTCTGCTCATGCTTGTCTAAGGAATTCGGATCAGGCTCGCCAATTCGGGCTGGGATACTCAATCGAACCGTCGTTGAGGTTTCTCCGTCGCTCTCCATGTCGAGCGTTCCACCCATGGTTTCGGCAATTCGACGGCTAATGCCCAAACCGAGGCCAAGGCCCTCGTGGGCACGGGCCGCCGTCGTGTCGATCATCCCGAAATCCTCGAACGCTGCTTCGATTTGGTGAGGGGCGACGCCGGGCCCATGGTCTTGGACCTCGACGACCAAATCGGTTCCTTCGGCCATCAGGCGTAGGGCGATTCCGCCCGGTGAAGCGTGCGTTACGGCGTTGTCCAAAACCTCGTGCACGATCTGCATGACTCTGAAGCTGTCGAGCCAGAGAATCTCATCGTCGAAGAACGATGTGATCGAGAGCAGGTGTCCCGATTTGAGTGCAGCCAGTTCCCAGCGGCTCCGAATCTCGCCCACGAGGGAATCGATCCGCACGGGCGATGGGTACAGCGTCAGGTCGCCGGTGGTGATCTCGACGAGATCCATGAGGCGGGTAAGAAGGAGGTGAAGCCGTTCCGCAGACTCCCGGGCCGAATCGAGGTACGCATGGCCTTGATCGCCACGCACATGCGTCGCGAGCAGTTCCAGCATGCCCATCGTGCCGTTAAGTGGCGTGCGTATCTCGTGGCTCAGTGTGGACAGGAAGCGAACCCGGGCGGTGTCGGCCGCCTCGAGCTTCTTTAGCGTCTCCTGAACGGTTGCCGTTCGTTCCTCCACGCGCTTGTCGAGCTCACGGTTGGTGAGCCAGAGCTCTCGCATTCCCCGGTCTGCGATCGCCTCCGCTTCATAGCGAGCAGTCCGCTCCCTTGCGAGCCGCTTCTCCAGACGCGCGATTCGCTTTTCGGGATCCATAGGGTTGATCAGGCTTTGGTGGCGTACACGTCAAATACGGTGACCGTCTCGCCTTCACCGCTCACCATCTTGACCTCCACCGTCTCGCCGAAACGGTCACCAGCGCCGGTGATCAGACCAGCGGCCAAGACGCCGAGGCCCCGTGCCGAACGGTACGTCACCCGAAGTGCTCCGTCGTCTCGGTCCTCAAAGTCGAACTGCGGTGGAGTTGCGTCAGGATGGAGCTTCAGAACCTCGGGGTGGATGATGTCGTTTACCCGCCGTAGAAAGTCGTGGGTTCCTTTGGAGTCATCAACCAGCTCGGGGTAACGATTGGCGAGATGGGGGAACGCCGATCGGCCGAGTACCCGGAGCAGATCGTTGGTTTCGTGTCCGGTCATGGGGCAGGCTGCGGTCACGAGCGCCGTGAGTTCGGAGTCGTCATAACTGCCGAGCGAGGTGTAGTTGCCCTCAAGCCCAGCGTTTTCGAGCAGGTCGTCCCAGACATCCTCGGAATACAGGCCGGTTACGGCCTCTTCGACAGCGTTGAAAATTACGCCCTTCATGGGGTGGTCTCCTCTGGGGTGGTGGAATCAAGTTGTTGAAGCATGTAGGTCAGTTCTCTTTCGGCACCGTCGGCCGCATTGTTGAACTCTTCGGCGCGATCCGCTGCGGCGTCCGGGTCTTCACGAAACATCTGCTCTATCGATGCGCATGTGGTCGAAAGGTGCTGAGCTCCGAGTAGGGCGGCGGTCGACTTCAGGGTGTGGACCGCTCGCCGGGCACCGTCGTAGTCCTCGTCGTCCAGTGAGTCTCGGAACGTGCCGCGCCACTGGGGCAACTCGCTAAGGAAGGTCTCGATGACTGACTTGACGAGGTCGATGTCGCCAAGTTCCTCCACCAGATTGTCCACGCGGGTCATATCCGGTTCGGCTACCTCCGGAGCTTCGGCACTCCCAGGTTGGTCGTCGGGTGACGCCCACCGGCCCACCATCGCCGCCAGATCATTCTTGGAAACGGGCTTGGAAAGGTAGTCGCTCATCCCTGCGGCGAGGCAGCGCTCGCGGTCACCCGACATCGCACTTGCAGTCATAGCGATGATTGGTAGCTCGCGATCGGAAACCTCCGAGCGTCGGTATCGCCGTGTGGTCTCTAGGCCGTCGAGACCGGGCATGTGCCAGTCCATCAACACAACGTCGAACTTCTCGACCGAAAGTAGTTCGAGAGCCTGGGCTCCGCTGCTCGCGGTCTCAGCTTCGTAGCCGAGACGCTCCAGCTGGCTCACGGCAAGGGTGAGATTTACGGCGCTGTCGTCGACAACGAGAACGCGACCCTTCCCAACCGGGATCGGGGCCGCCACGCGAGCGAAGTCAGTCTTGCGTCGAGCGTGTTGAAAGGGAATCTCGGCGGTGAACGTTGTGCCGGCCGGGCTCGTAGAGAGGGACAGCGAGCCACCCATTAGTTCCGTCAGGTGCTTGGCAATCGCCAAGCCCAAACCGGTTCCTTTCGAACTGTCGGTGGTGCGGGCCTGGGAGTAGGGCTCAAACAAGGTTGCGACGGCCCCAGGCGGAATGCCCGGACCGGTGTCGGCGACAGCGAAGCGAAGATGATCGCCGTCGCCGGGTTCCACGTGCAGAGCGACCGACCCCTCCTCGGTGTACTTCGTAGCGTTCGACAAGAGATTGACCAGGATCTGGCGCAGTCGGAACTCATCTCCCAAGACCGCGAGCGGAACCGCTGGATCTACGTGCACCGAAAACCGCAGGCCTTTGCTGGCAGCGAGTTCGCGTAGTCCCTCTCCTGCGTAGTCAGCCACATTGGCGGGGGAGAACGCCTCGCAGACCAATTCCATCCGTCCCGCGTTGATCTTCGAGAAGTCCAGAAGCTGGTCGATCATTCGTCGAAGGACCTCGGACTCTCGATTGATCGAACTGATGTGGTGCCGGCTCTCTTCGGGAATGCCCGGCGAGGTTTCGAGGAGCTCAGAGAGGCCCAGAATCGTGTGAAGAGGGCTGCGCATCTCGTGGCTGAGCCCGGCGATGAAGTCGGACTGTTGGGTAGCCGCCTTCTGCAGCTCAAGCTCACGATCGGCTTGGGCCAGTCGGGCTTGGATCTCAGATTCGATGTTGCGCGCCGTGATGACGACCCCACCGATATCAGGATCGTCGATGCGGTTCACTGCGCTGAAGCCGGTGTAGGAGAACCCACCGTCGGGTCGCTGCAACCGAACTTCGCCGCGGACAGGAGTGTCCGGCGTCAGCAGAATCTGCTCTTGAAGGGCCTGAATGATATGCAGATCGTCGGGATGCACCAGAGAGAACAGGTCGGCTCCGTCCCAGAAATTCGACTCATAGCCCAGGTCTCCTCGGGCTCCTGCAGCCGTCCAGATCGTGGATCCGTCCAGGTTGACGACGGTGACCGAATCATGAATGTTCTCGATGAGCTTGCGGTAGCGGCGCTCTTCGGTGCTGAGGCCTGAATCATGCAATGCGGTCACGGGCGACTGTCCTGTTCGTGGATCTTCTCCTAGAGACATCGACAAGTAGGTGTCTGCTCTTAAGCCAACCCGCCTGTAGGCCAGTTCTCATAGGGTTCAAGGAATCGCCGTATAGGCCGATGTTGAAGAGTGTTGCCTCTTCTCGACAAGCGCCTCGGCCAAGCCGTGCCATGGCGCTCTCTCGTGCACGCTGGAGGCAAGCTACGGCGATCTTGGTTCGGTCGAACCACGCAATTCCTCGTCCCCATCGGGTCCGATCACGACCCTGATGTTGAAGATGACGACGGTGTCCTCGTTCCGATTCGTCTGCGTTGGGCGCTGCTCTTTGTGCTGATGTTTCACGGTGGGCTGTTGCTCTTTCGTTCGTATGAAAACACCTACGACGTATACGTCCACATCTTTCTCGGTGATCACTACGCTCGAAATTGGTTCAGTACGTGGGACCAGCGCTGGTACACCGGCTTCACCACGGTGTCGTATCCGCCCGGCACCCACATGGCGATCGCGGCACTATCCAAAGTCACCGGCGACCTGGAGATTTCGTTCGCGTTGCTGCAGGTCGCGGCACTACTGCTATTGACGGTCGGCGTCTACCGGTTCTCGCGCATATGGGTCCACAAAGAAGCTGCGGCCAATGCAGCGCTGTTGCTTGCTGGGTCGTCTGCCATCGCCGAGACGGTGCACCTGTTTGGTCAACTTCCTACGACATGGGCTCTCGCGTTCCTTCTCAACGCATTGCCGTTCATGAATCGTTGGGCATTCGAAGGGCGCCCCGCCGACCTGATTCTCGGCACCTTGGTGCTGGCAGCCTGCACGGCCGGCCATCACGTGACCACGCTGTTCGGTTCGGTCTTCTTCCTCGGACCGATCATCGTTCACGGCCTGCTGGTGCAATCGCGAATACCGAAACCGGATGAGCCCGAGTCGGTTGGTGACCCCCCTCTCAGTCGAACCACGCTCATTCCTCTTATCGCCCGCCGGGTCCGACGAATCGGGCCGGCGGCCGTTCGCGTTCTCGTGCTGGCATTCGGCGTCCTCGGTGCGCTGGTGATCGTGGTGCTGCCGTACTGGTGGTGGTCGGCAACCGACCCGATCACGCAGATTTCGATTCCCCATGGGAGCCGCAACAACTTTCTCGTCGATCGCAACATTGGCCTGATCTTCTGGGTCATCCCCTGGGGCATGATGCTGCTTGTTTTGCCCTACGCACTGGTCCGGTCGGTGCTCGATCGCAAGTGGCCCTTGGCTTCGTCGATTCTGCTGTTGTTCGTGTTGGGAACCGGCGGCACCACACCGATACCAAAGCTGCTGCTCGGTCCTGCGTTCGATGTACTGACACTCGACCGCTTCACGTTCTGGGCGACGATGCAAATCCTGCCGCTCGGCGGGCTTTTTCTCTACAGCCTTGAGAAACGGTCCCTCGCCGTTTGGCTTCGACAGACCGGTGGACCCAAGCTTCACAAGACGGTCCAGTTCGGGTTCGTCGGAGGAATGGTCTTCTTGGCCCTCTTCACCGCCACGCTGGCGCAGTACCGAAAGTTCCAGCCCCAGCGAATCGACACCGACCCGATCGTCGCGTTTATCGAAAAGGACCAACACGAACGGTGGCGTTTCCTGACCCTCGGGTTCGGAGACCAGATGGCGTGGCTTTCCGCTCAGACCACTGCCACCCAAGTGGACGGAAACTACCACTCGGTCCGACGGCTTCCCGAGCTGACCTCAACATCGGTAGAACGCCTGGAGGGCGCGAAGTACCGCGGCATCTCGGGCCTGGGCTCGTTGCAGCAGTTCCTTGAGGTGCCGGAGAAGTACAACCTGAAGTACGTCTTCTCCAACGATGAGTTCTATGACCCGCTTCTCCACTTCGTTGGGTGGCAGCGGCTCGGTCCGCTGGAGAATGGGATTGTCGTCTGGGAACGCGCCGACATTCCGCCGCTGCCGGCAGAGCTTCCGCGTCGCGAGGTTCCGCCCTGGCAACGGATCATGTGGGGAACCGTTCCGCCGTTTGCGATCGTGTCGGCCGTCATCGTCCTTTTCTGGCATCTGCTCGGTCGCCCCGGGGCACTGAAGGAGTTCGATCGGGAGCTGGCTGACCAACGGGTGCTGTTCGGCCCCTTTGGCTGGCTCGACCGCTTTCTCTACCGCCTGCAGAAAGACCTTCCTGTCGTTCAGTCGCCGTTGCCCCAGAAGCCCCACTGGGGAGCCCGCGCCCTCCGAATCATTCGCTTTCGAGTGAGTCAGCCGGTGCCTCGATGGCGGCAGGTGCAACGAATGGCTGTCATCGCGCTGGCGGTGGGTTTGCTTCCGATGCTCTCCCTGCGCGGCCAGTTCGATCCGATTGAACCAGCCGAGATCGTTGAGGCCTTCTACGACGACCTTGACTTCCGTCGGTTCGAGCCGGCCTACGACGCCTTGGATCCATTGACTAAGCCCGACTACGAATTGTGGCGCCTTCAGATTTCGGTGCAGGGAGGCATCCTCGCCTCCTACGCCAAATTGGACGCGATCGAAGTAGAAATCGTTCCCCAAGAAAGCCCGGACCGGCTGGTTGCCGTAGTGAACGCGAACTATCTCACGTCGCTCAACTGGTACCCAATTGTGCGAGAGCACGTCCTGCATCGACGTGATGGCCAATGGTTTATTCAGCCGGACGAGCCCGATGTTGTAGTGCCGCCAGACCAACTAGCTCGACGGTCCGATGTCGAGTACGTGATTCAAGGCCGTCGCCGAGTCACCAGTGGCACGACCGAGCTCACCGACGTTCAGGATCGGCCCGAGCTCTACATCAAGTCGGTCGAGCTGCGAGACGTAGACGGTGAACCCGTCATCGTTGGAGAACTGGTCAACCTCGACGTCGACCCGGGCGATGTCACGGTTACGGGTGTCCTTCGGAACGCCGATGACGACATCATCGGCCGCTACAACGCCACCGAACAGATCATTCATTCACTGCGCCCTCGCGAGTCGACCCCGTTCCTCATTCGGTTTGAGGAAGTCGCCGCGGGCCAGAACCTCGACTTCGACCCGTTCGACTTCACCCCGCTTCAACTTTCGGAAGAGATAGCGAGCGCCGAGGTGTACGCCAAGGGCGTTGTGACGACCGGTGGCCTGAGTCGCGGACTGGGAATCAATGACGCACGTGTAGTCGCCAACGAAGACGGCACCCACGCCTTGGTCGGCGAGCTCCGGAACGACGGCGTAGACGAAGCGGTTATTCCTCGGATTCTGGTGAGCTACCTCGACGACGATGGGACGGTTCTGTGGGTGCAGAACTACTACCTCGAGTACGCGATCCGATCTCAGCGTACGGGGGAGTTTTCGATCCTGCTGGATGACATCTCTACTCATGAGAACTCAGGTGTAACCGTCCGAGAGTTCCACAACGGGATCAATCCGCCCGGTGGCGTTCTGGCGTCCCTGCCAACCTTGCTCAGTGTTCCGTCCGACCTGCCGTACGCGTCGATTCGAATCGACACCTCGGCATACCTGGGGGACTGATGGACGGCCAAGCCTTTGATCTAGGAACCGTGGGAATCACGACGTGGCGATCGAGCCAATGGCGTATGCGGGTCAGACGACGTCTGTTGGCAGTCTTGGGCACCCTCGTGTTCCTTTTCCTGGTCGTGACTAGATGTAGCGCAGATGACGATGTGATTACCTCGCCGGTTATCGCCCGCCAGAGTCTGCAAATGGACCTTCCGATCTCGGTGCCCGCTGGCGAGCCGATCCCGACGATCGTGTCGGGCGTCGCCCCGAACGTTCCGCTTGAGGTGACGGTTGATGCGGGCTACGGCGTGAGCATCGAGTCAGCTGTTCCGACCAGCAGCACGGTGGAAGTCATCGTCCCTCCGTTCGCCGGGCCGGCATCTGGCGTCGTGACCGTTTCGGTGGTGCAGGGAACCGAGGTCGCCCGAGGACAAACCGCCATCGTCCCCGGCGACCCGGTGGACGCGATCGACGTGTATCTCGGGCCAAGGACGGTCATCGCGGACGCCGAGCACTTTGTGATGATCGTCGGTGTCCCCAAAGATGTGTTCGGCAATCCGGTCTCAACCGGGACGCCCGTCGACTTCACCGTCACCCGACCAAATCTGGCCGTGGAAAAGGAGCAGCACCCGACACGCCACTTGCTTGCGTACCAACTGGTGTATTCACGAACCGTTACCGGCCGAACCCGCGTCGCAACGGAGTCGGGTAGTGCGGGAGCGCCCGAACGTGACTTTCTTGAGGTTGCGGGCGTGCCGGTGCCGTTCAAGCTGGAACTCGTCGATCCCATTGTGCCAGCCGACGGTCAAGCGCTCATGAGGATCCGTACCGAGGTACTTCGCGATCCGTTCGGGAACGTCATGCCAGACGGTGTCGTGGTCTACCTGGATGCTGACGGTGTCACCGGACGCCGGCGGATTCAATCGCAGAGCATCGATGGCCTCGCAGAATTCACCCTCGAAGTTCCCGATCGGCCGGGACAGGCGACGGTCACCGCATCGGCGTCAGGCTCCCTCAGCGAGACCCTCACGCTCGACTTCCCGACAGCCGTCGAGTCGCTGACCGCAGAGGTTGAGAACGATGGAACCTTCATTCGCGTGCATGTGGGTCCGGTTCGTTCGGTTCGAGGTTCGTTCGTGCCCGATGGGACCAACGCAGTCGTAACCCTGGGCGATGGAACTTCGGTCACGACAGATCTCACGTTGGGCATTGGGACCGCGAGTTTCCCGCTGGACTCTGATATGTCGTCGGTAACAGTCGAAGTGTTGGGCGCTATTGCTCGAGTAGAGGGCGTGCGATGAGAGGCGGCATCAAGAGCAAGAAGAACGTTGTCAAGCTTGGCGTCTTTGTGCTCATAGGTATCTGTGGTGTCGTCGGTCTAGGTCTCGCTGCTCGTTCCTATGAAGGAGTTTCGCAGTCGGAGGAAACCAACGAAGTCTTCAACGCCGCCGCCCAACTGCCCCCCGAGTTGGTGGAGGCGGTCATATGGCAGCGCGACCCCGAGGACTTGACCCGAGAGATGGAACCCCTTACTCGGGTCGACATCACCTCCGCCTGGATCCGCGCCTGGGAGCAGCTGTCGATCGTGGCGCGTACGGGCAGTCTCACCGGGTTGGAGGTCTACTTCTCGAACTCTGCGCTCGACGGATTGCTCGAGTCGGCCGAGCGAATGCGCGGTCGACCAGTCAACCAGATCAATCACAATCTTCGGGTCGACTTTTACTCCGAAGACGGACAGGTGATCGGCCTGACGGCAGATGAGGTCGGTCTTGTTCGTTCGGTGCCCGTTGGCGACACGGTCGGCTTCGTTCAGACCAGGGAATCGTATGAAGCGATCCTGCTCCTCGAAGATGGCAACTGGCGTGTTCAGCACTGGGTTCGCCGGTCGAGTGAGGACCGTTGGTGGACCGACCCGGCCGAGGCAGCTGCCGAGTTCGACCCAACCACGTTTGCGGTCAATGGCGTCAACTACTTCCCCCAGGCCCACCCATTCGATGCGTTCTGGGCCAATTACGACGAACAGGTCATCGAATCTGATCTGGCACGAATCGCCGCGCTCGGTGCCGACTCGGTGCGAGTGTTCTTGCCGTTTGACGAACTCGGCGGTCGCTGGGTAGGGGACGAACAGCTTGAGCCAGTCCTCGACTTCTTCGATCGGGCCGAGTCCCACCAACTCGGGGTTGTGGCCACCCTGTTCGACGGACGGACCGATCATCGAACCGACAAGTGGGACTCCGACCGCGCTCACGCGGAGACCGTCGTCGAGGCCCTGGGCGAACACCCAGCATTGTTGATGTGGGATCTGAAGAACGAGCCCGACCGTGACATCGGCGCCAACGGTGTGTCCGAGCAACTCTTGTACGCCTGGCTTGGACATGTAGCCCATGTCGTCCGAGACGCGGACCCGGCGACCCCGCTCACCGTCGGCTGGTCAACCCCCGAAGCCGCACTTGCCGCACCGGTTCACACCGACGTCGTCTCCTACCATTACTACGCTCCCATGGCGGACTTCGATGATCTGGCCCAACGAGTCAACGAGCACGCAGCTGGACGGCCGGTGGTCATCTCCGAGTTTGGTCTACCGACCTGGAACTCATACTTCCCCGGAGGGCACACCGAGGTTGAGCAGGCGGGGTATGTCGCCGACGTGGTGTCATCGGCCGACCGGTTGGGAGTGAACGGGACCATGGTGTGGACGCTGTGGGATCTTGCGGAGTCTCCTCCCGACGCGGGACGCTTTCCGTGGAACACGGGACCACAAACATCGCTCGGTCTTCTTCGCGCCGACGGATCGGAAAAACTCGCGGCCATCGTGCTTGACCCGGCCACCGACCTCGACGAGGTTCCTCGCCCCGGCTTGTTCAATCGCTTTGGCAAGACGTTCTGGCGCTTGGTGGTCCTCGGGGTTATCGCGCTGGCCGGTTTGGCGATTCTCGGTCGAAAAGTGCGGGGACCGAAACGTACCGAAAGTCAGGTTGCTGCCCTGCTCGACACGATGCGAAAGCCCCCATCGGAACCGCCGGCCTAGGTTCGGTTTTCGCAGTGGTTTGGTAGGCCAATCCATTGCTTTACAAATCGTAAAAATGGCCTAGGCTGGGAAGGTGACCACCGGTACCCCTCTGGGTGAGCTTCGTATAGATATCGATCGACTACAGCAGCGGCTGGCGGATCTTGCCGCGATCGGGGCGATCGAGGGAACCGAGGGCTGCGCGCGGTTGGCGCTAACCGACGAAGACAAAGAGGGCCGCGACCTCGTCGTGGCGCAGATGCGTGACCTTGGACTGCAGGTGACGATCGATGGAATCGGCAACGCGGTAGGCGTCATGGCCGGCCAAACCGATGGCCCGCCGGTGATGACCGGCAGCCATATCGACACTGTGCGAACCGGTGGGCGATACGACGGCAACCTGGGTGTTCTCGCCGGTCTCGAGGTCATTGAAACGCTGAAGTCGGCCGGAGTTACTCCTAAGCGACCGCTCGCGGTGGCCTTCTTCACCGACGAAGAAGGGGCCCGGTTCCCTCCCGACATGCTGGGAAGCCTCGTCTTCGTTGGTGGGATGCCCCTGGAAGAAGCACTCGAGATCGAAGGAATTGACGGACCCACCGTCGGTGCCGAACTCACCCGGATCGGATACGACGGCTCAGCCCCGCTTCCGGCCGCACCTCCGCACGCCTTCGTTGAACTACACATCGAGCAGGGTCCGGTCCTAGAGGTGGAAGGCATCACAATCGGTGCGGTTACCGGCGTCCAGGGGATTAGCTGGCAGGAGGTCACCGTCACCGGTCAAAGCAATCATGCGGGAACGACGCCGATGGGGATGCGTCGTGATCCTGGTTACGTCGCTGCCGCATGCGCCAGCTTTGTACGGGACCTCGTGCTCGACATTGGCGACCCCCAGGTCGGGACCATTGGTCGAGTCGAGTTCCACCCGAACCTGGTCAACGTCGTTCCTGCCAGTGCCACGTTCACCGTGGATCTACGCAACACCGACGAAACGGTGCTCCAAGAGTCGGAACGTCGGTTCGCGGACTTCCTCGCCAAAACCGCTGAGGCCGAGGGTTGCAGCGTCGAAACCAGAGAACTGGC
This sequence comes from uncultured Acidimicrobiales bacterium, assembly GCA_938029215.1. Taxonomy (GTDB): domain Bacteria; phylum Actinomycetota; class Acidimicrobiia; order Acidimicrobiales; family SZUA-35; genus JABDIY01. The sequence continues at coordinate 18,853 of CALHFG010000084.1, forward strand.
CCGATTCGAGCCGGTCATCTTCGACCCAGCTGTTGTCGACATCGTCGAACAAGGCGCCAAGGACTTGGGGCACACCGTCTTGCGCATGCCCTCGGGCGCGGGGCATGACGCCCAAATGTTGGCCCGGGTCTGCCCGACGGCCATGGTGTTCACCCAGAGCAAGAACGGACTGAGCCACAACCCGCTCGAATACACAGCCCCCGCCGACCTCGAAGCCGGCGCCAACGTGCTTCTGCAAACGATGATCACTCTTTCGGAGGCATAACTATGACGCAGGCTTCTCTTCAGCAGCACCCCGGCTTTCAACCCCACGGGCGATCGATGCCGCTTACGCCGATGTCGCTCGGACAGTTGCTTGAGCGCATCGATCACGAATGGCATGGCCGCAAACGAATCTTCGATCTACCTACCGCTCGTTTCTGGAAACCCGATCCGAACATCGACCTCAGCTTCGAGTTTCTCGGACGGCCGTGTGCGAGCCCCTTGGGGCCGGCAGCCGGTCCCCATAGCCAGCTGGCCGAGAACATCGTGCTCAGCTGGTTGGGCGGGTCCCGCTTGTTCGAGTTGAAGACCGTCCAGATTCTTGATGATCTCGAGATCCAACGACCCTGTATTGATATGCAGACCATCGGATACAACATCGAATGGAGTCAGGAGCTGACGGTCGCCCAAAGCCTGACCGAGTACGTCAAGGCGTCGATGCTTCTGCGCATTCTGCGCGAATGGGAACCGATCGCCGAGTTTGTTGGCAGTGATCCTGGCCCGCACGTATTCGACATGAGTGTTGGCTATGACCTTGCCGGAATCTCTGACCCCAAAGTTGCGGGCTTTATCCGCGGTATGCGCGATGCATCGAGCGAGATTGAGGCGTTGCGTTCAGAACTTACCGGACCGTGGGCTCAGTACGCCGATCTCGACTTTGATCCCGTTCTGTCCGACACCCTTACGCTGTCCACCTTCCACGGCTGTCCGCCCGACGAAATCGAGGGCATCACCAAACACCTCATCGATGAACACCAACTCGACGTGATCGTGAAGCTGAACCCGACGCTGCTGGGATACGAAACGGTCCGTTCGATCGTGAACGACGAATTGGGTTATACCGACGTCAGCGTCAAGGAAGAAGCCTTCGCCGAAGACCTGCAGTTCGACCGTGGCATCGAGTTGATAGCGGATCTCAATCAGTACGCCGCCGACCGCGGTCGAAGCTTTGGGATCAAACTGACCAACACACTGGTTGTTCACAACGCCAAGGCATGGATGCCCGAAGACACCATGTATCTCAGTGGGCCGCCACTGCACGTGCTGGCCATGACGCTGCTCGACAAGCTCAGCCCTCACCTACCCGAGGGCGTGATGGTGAGCTTCAGCGCAGGTATCACCAAGGACAATTTGGTCGACGCCTTGGCCGTCGGCATCAATCCGGCAACGGTCTGTTCCGACCTTCTTAAGCCCGGTGGGTATGGCCGGCTGGCTCCGATGTTGCGGACTGTCACGAAGGCCATCGCCGATGCTGGACACGTCTCGCTCGCCGACTGGAAGGCTGCCAACCCACTCTCGGCCGCCGACTACTCGGCTCGTATTCGTAGCAATGGCGACTACCACCTTTCAGCAAATGAGAAGCTGCCACGCGAGGTCGATCACAAGCTCGAGACCTTTGGCTGTGTGGCGTGCAACTTCTGCATCACGGTCTGCCCGAACGATGCCTTCTTCAACATCCCGAGTCCTCAAGAAGAGATTGAGGGGCGCCAGCAGTACCTCGTGTTGGCCGAACTGTGCAACGAGTGCGGTAACTGCATGACGTTCTGTCCCGAGGACGGAGATCCGGCGCAGGTGAAGCCAAAGATCTACACGAATCCCGACGTGTACGCTGCTCGAACCGACCAGGGCTTCCTGATCTCCAACGGCCAGATTGTCGACTCTCGATCCAACGAGAACGATGTCAACGTTCTTCAGAACTTGCTCAACACCGGCAGCCCCATCTCCAAGGAGACGGTATGACGAACGCGATCAATGGGGTCAGACCCCATCACCATCCGATGGGGTCTGACCCCATTCAGAACCCGCGAGCCAATCGATGAGGAACATCACCATTGGGGCGGCGCAGTTGGGGCCGATCGCCAAGGACGAGAGTCGGTCGCAGGTAGTTGAGCGCATGCTTGTATTGCTCGGTCAGGCTTCCGATGCGGGCTGTGAGCTGGTTGTGTTCCCGGAGCTTGCGCTCACGACGTTCTTTCCTCGGTGGTACACCGAAGACATCGGTGGCCACGACCACTACTACGAGACACAAATGCCCGGTCCCGAGACCCAGCCCTTGTTTGACGAGGCCAAGCGTCTCGGCATTGGGTTCGCGTTGGGCTACGCCGAACTCACCGAACCCGACGCCGACGGAGTCGTCCACCGCTACAACACCACGATTCTGGTGGAACGGGACGGTTCGGTTGTCGGTCGATTCCGCAAGGTTCACATACCCGGCCACGAGAACGACGAGCCGTGGCGACCTTTCCAGCACTTGGAGCGTCGCTACTTCGAAGAGTCCAACGAGGGTTTCCCGGTGTTCCGTGGATTCGGCGGCATCGTCGGTATGGCCACCTGCAATGATCGCCGCTGGCCCGAGACCTATCGGGAGATGGGCCTCCAGGGGGTGGAGATCGTCATGATCGGCTACAACACGCCCATCCACTACGCCCCTGACCCGGGACAGAATGCGCTTCAGGGATTCCACAACCATTTGTGCATGCAGGCCGGTGCCTACCAGAACGGAACATGGGTGGTCGGCGTTGCGAAGGGCGGCACCGAAGAAGGGGTCGAGAGCTTGGCGCAGAGCTGCATCATCGCCCCCAGCGGCCAGATCGTCGCTCAGGCACTCAGCACCGGTGACGAACTGATCACCGCGGTTGCCGATCTCGACTGGTGCGCCAAATACAAAGACACCCTGTTCGACTTCTCCACTTACCGACGCCCCGAGATGTATCAACGCATCGGGTCCCAGAAAGGCGTGATCGCGCCGTGAGCGATATCAGCTTCTTACTAAACGGTTCCGATGCCACCGCGTCGGCCGAACACGAACACCTCCTCACCGCACTGCGCGACGAACTCGATGTGTTGTCGCCAAAAGACGGCTGCTCACCATCGGGACAGTGCGGGGCCTGCACGGTGCTGGTCGATGGCAAAGCCCGGGTCGCGTGCCAAACGAGTATGGAAAAGACCGAGGGAAGCACGGTTCTTACCCTCGAGGGGCTTTCCGAGGCGGAGAAAAAGCAGTACGGCGAAGTCTTTGCTGCCTACGGCGCCCTGCAGTGCGGTTTCTGTACCCCGGGCATCGTGATGCGAGTAAAGGCAATCCTCGATAAGAAACGTCAGCCCGACGGCACCAGCGACGTCACTCGTGACGGTGCCGCTCGCCTCATGGGAGGGAACCTCTGTCGGTGCACCGGCTACACCAAAATTCTCGACGCGGTCGAGGCTCTTGCCCGCAACGAACACCCTGCGGCACTTCCGCCTAAGGGGGTCGGCTCTCGCGGGATCAAGTACGAGGCGGAGCCGTTAGCTCTGGGAACCCGACCGTTCATCGACGACCTTCGTCCTGCCGGTCTGCTTCACGGAGCGGTCCACCTCACCGATCATGCCCGCGCCGACATTCTCGCGATCGATACGACTGCGGCAGCGGCGGTTCCCGGTGTTGAACGAGTCTTCACCGCAGCCGACGTTCCGGGTGAACTGCGCAGCGGCCTCATCCACAAGGACTGGCCCATCTTCATTCCCGTCGGTGGCAGAACCAGCTACCGCGGGGATGTCCTTGCGCTGGTTGTAGCCGAGACAAGGGCCATCGCTCGTCAGGCTGCTCAGTTGGTGTCGGTGACCTATGAGGTTCATCAGCCGATGACGAACCCGGCCGAGGCCGTGGCATCAAGTGAGAACGCTGTTTGGGAACTGGACGGCAATGTTCTATCGACGTCGACCTACTCCCGAGGCGATGTGGACGCTGGACTGGGCGAAGCGGCCCACATGCTCACCGAAACCTTCCAGACCCAGCGAATCGACCACGCCTTCATCGAACCCGAATCGACGTTGGCGATCCCGGTTCCCGCTGGCACCGAACCGCCGCTCACCGCCGGCGCGCGTGTCCCGGCCGACTTCGACAGGATGCTTGTGTACACCGGGGGGCAGGGCATTTGGGACGATCGAAACGACATCGCTCGAATCATCAATATGCCGAGCGAGACCGTGCTTACTGAGCTCATCAGCAACGGTGGAGCCTTCGGAGGCAAAGAGGACATGAGTAACCAGGGTCAAACCGGGCTTGCGTCATGGCTGCTTCAGAAGCCGGTTCGGACCACGTTCAGCCGTGAAGAGAGTTTCCTTGTTCACACCAAGAGGCATGCGATTCGCATGACATATGAACTCGGCTGCGACGCCGACGGCAAGCTCACCGGGCTTCGGGTTCGGATGCTCGGCGACTCCGGGCCCTATGCCTCGGTCGGCATGAAGGTGCTCGAGCGAGCCGCCGGCCACGCATCGGGACCGTATGTCATTCCCAATATCGACGTGGAGGCCGTCGCCGCCCGAACCAACAACAGTGTGTGCGGTGCGTTTCGAGGATTCGGCGCCAACCAGGCCCAATTCGCAATGGAAGGAATGCTGGACAGGCTGGCGGAAAAGGTTGGGATTTCCGGGTGGGAAATCCGCAAACGCAACGTCATCACCCCCGGCGTGGTGTGGGGCCCGGGCCAGAAGATGGACGATGGCTGTCTCGGAGCCGAAGCGTGCCTCGACGCTGTGAAGCCCGCCTACGACGAAGCCAAGGCAGCCGGGAAAAACGTTGGCCTGGGCCTTGGCCTAAAAAACAGTGGCCTTGGTAACGGCTTTAAGGAGATCGCAAAAGCCGTCGTGCACTTCCGTGAAGACGGGGTGGTGGAGGTTCGTCACTGTTGGACCGAGATGGGCCAGGGTGTTCATACCGTCGCGCAGCAGGTAGCCACCGAGGAACTTGGTATCGGCGCCGAGCAGATCGAAGTGATTGTGGACAGCACTCGAGAGCTTGGGGCCGGTCAAACCACAGGAAGTCGAGGGACCCTGATGGGTGCGGGCTCGGTCCAGGATGCTTGCCAGAAGGCCATGGCCGACGGATGCAAGGTCGGTGTCGACTACGAAGGTGAATATCGCGTCGACTGGACGAACAGCCTCAGTGAAGGCTTGGAGAGTCCCATCATCCATAGCACGTTCGGATACGCCGCCCAGTTGGTGATCATGGACGATGAGATGACGGTGGAGAAAGTGGTCGCAGCTCACGATGTCGGCCGGGCGGTGAACCCGCTGCTTTGCGAAGGGCAGGTCGAGGGAGCGGTCCACATGGGACTGGGGTATGCGATGACCGAGGGATTCCCCGTCGACGAAGACGGACTTCCGCGTAACGACACCCTCCGCGGGCTCGACATCATTCGTCCCAAGGATATGCCTGACGTCGAAACCATTCTGGTCGAGTCGCCGGAACCCAATAGCCCCTATGGCATCAAGGGCGTTGGCGAGATTGGCCTCGTTCCAACCGCCGGCGCAGTCGCTGCCGCCATGCACGATGCCGATGGGGTCTGGCGCAACGAACTTCCACTCGTCAACGAAAAGAACCGTGAGCGATCCAGTGCCTGGCAGTAGCGACCTCCGTGCAACACCCGGTGACGGGTCTGTTTGTCGCACCTCGTTCCTCGGCGCTCCAAACGCTGCGATGTCTGATGCCACACCTGGTGACGGGTCTGTTTGTCGCACCTCGTTCCTCGGCGCAACAAGCCAGACGCCGTCACCATGAGTGGCATCACCGGCGGTCTTGTCTGTTCGCACCATCATCTGTATTCGGCGTTGGCGCGGGGGATGCCGGCGCCACCTAAGACTCCGACCGCGTTCCTCGAGATTCTTGAGCAGGTCTGGTGGCGGCTAGATCTCGCACTCGACGAGGACACGATCTATTGGTCTGCCAAGCTCGGAGCGCTCGAGGCATTGGAGCGAGGCTGCACGGCGATTATTGATCATCACGAATCTCCTAACGCAATCGACGGATCGCTCAGCATCATCGCCGATGCCTGTGCCGAGGTCGGTGTGCGGGTCAACTGTGCCTACGGTGTCACCGATCGCCACGGCGCGGGCGGTGCCACCAAAGGGCTAGCCGAGAATGACCGCTTTCTTTCCGAGGGCGGTCGGGGCATGGTCGGCATCCACGCTGCGTTCACGTGCGAAGCTGACACGATCGCCGCCGCCGCCGAAATTGCTCAGAAGCACGGTGTCGGAGTGCACGTGCACGTCGCCGAAGGTTCGGCCGACACCTGGCGGGACCTATTGGACCACAGTGCCGACGATTGGTGGCTCGTCCACGGCGTGCACCTACCAGACGACCACGGGCTTCGCGGCACCATCGTGCACAACCCCCGTTCCAATATGAACAACGCTGTCGGGTACGGGGCGCCGTCTCGATTCTCGAACCCGATAGCGCTAGGAACCGACGGTATCGGAGCCGACATGCTGGATGAATTCCGGGTGGCGTTCGTTCGCGCTCGGGAACACGATGTCACTACCACTCCCGACGTCGTCTGGAACTGGCTCCAACGGGGCTACACCCTGTTTCCGGAGGCCCAAGATGACACGGTCTGGTGGAACTATGACCCGATGGATCCGTGGCAGCTCGCCTACAGCCCTGGTGTATCGCCCGTGCGAGTAGACATTGAGGGAACCACCGTGTTTGCCGACGGCACCACGACCACTGTCGATGCTCAGGAAATCCGAGCCAAGGCTGCCGAAGCGGCAACCCGGCTCCACGCAAAGCTCTAACCATTCAACGACGATCAGCAATCAGCAAGAGAGAAACCAAACAACTATGAACCCCACCAAGCCACTCGCAGTCTTCGGAGAATTTGCCGAGGGCGGCGAGACGTCGTATGAAAACGCCAAGCAACGGTTCAAAGAACAGAACATCGTGTTGCCCACCTTCGCGCAGCTCCGCGATCCCTCGACCATTCCCGCCGAAATCGTCGAACAGCTCAAGAGTGTCGATAAGGACGCGGCCGACCCGCTGAACCTTTTTCGTGTTCATTGGTTCAACGAGCACGCGGATGAAGAGGGCGATAACTTTCCCGGCTTCGTCGATGTCCCAACCCACATCGAACTGCCAACCGAACTCACCGGCGTCGATGCTCGGATCGTGCTGGCATTTGGCAACCGTTTCCCGATGATTCGAGCCCACAAGGTGCTCGCGGCCTACAGCTGCTTGGTCGCCCGACTGGTCACCGGTCGGTTCGACCCCACAACCCAACGAGCCATCTGGCCCTCTACCGGCAACTATGCCCGCGGCGGCATTGCGACGAGCCGACTCATGAATTGTCGCGGCGTGGCGATCTTGCCCGAGGGAATGAGCAAGGCTCGCTTCGACTGGCTGAACGAATGGTGTCTCGACCCGGAGAACGACATCATCAAGACGTTCGGGACCGAAAGCAACGTGAAGGAAATCTACGACGAGTGCAACCGGCTCGATGAGGACCCAGAGAACATCATCTTCAACCAGTTCTCCGAGTTCAGTAACCACATGGGCCACTACGCCGTCACCGGACCAGCGCTCGAAACCGTGTTCAAACACGTCACCAAGGATCGTCCCGGCAACCTGGCGGCGTTCAGCAGTGCCACCGGCTCGGCCGGAACCATCGGTGCCGGCGACTACCTGAAGGACGAGTACGGCACCCGTATCGTGGCGGTCGAGGCATTGGAATGCCCGACGATGCTCTACAACGGGTTCGGCGAGCACAACATCCAGGGCATTGGCGATAAGCACGTGCCGCTCATTCACAACGTCACCAACACCGACTTGGTCGTTGGTGTGAGCGACAAGAGCACCGACAACCTCGACCTGCTCTTCAACTCGCCCGCGGGAAAGCGACTGCTGGCCGAACGTGGCGTCGCTCCCGAGCTGGTCGACATGCTGGTCGACATGGGCTATTCGTCGATCGCCAACACGCTGGGCGCAATCACCGCCGCAAAGAAGTGGAACCTGACGTCTGACGACGTGGTCGTCACGGTCGCAACCGATGGCAGCGAGCTCTATGACGCCGAGCGAGAAGAGTTCACCGTCCGCCACTATCCCGGTGGCTTCGATGACGTCGAAGCAGCAAAGGTGTTTACCGAGCATCTGGAAAACGTGAGCACCGAACACACCCTCGACATGGACGAGACCAACCGTAACCGTGTGTTCAACCTCGGCTACTACACCTGGGTCGAGCAGCAAGGAATCGACATCCCCGACTTTGAGAGGCGGCGTGACCAATCGTTCTGGAACGAACTGCGTCCCTTGGCCGACCGGTGGGACGAGATGATCAAAGACTTCAACTCGTGATGTCGCCTTATCACCAATGGGGTCAGACCCCTTCCGATCCGAAGGGGTCTGACCCCATCAGTAGTCACACGTAGTGATGTCAAATCCTTTCGTCAAATTCCGAGACCGGCTGGACAGCCATCGATACGCACTGGACAACGGCCTCTCCGATGACTGGTTCGTGGAGCAGGTCGAGGCACTCGATGCTGCGGTGGCTGGAGTCGAGGGTCACGGGTTCGTTGAGACGCCGGTTGTCGACGGCTCTGTACTCGCTAGTTCCGCCGGGCTGGACGTGGACCTTTTCATCAAGGCCGAACCCAACAACGTCGGCGGCTCCCACAAGGCTCGTCACCTCTTTGGTGTGGCGCTCCATCTGATAGCTCAGGAGGCTCTCGGAGCCGAGAAGCAAACCAGTCTCGCTATCGCCTCTTGTGGTAATGCGGCAATGGGAGCAGCGGTAATTGCAGCTGCAATGAAAAGGGACCTTGAGGTGTTCGTTCCCGTATGGGCCGATCAGGTCGTGATCGACCGCCTCGATCATCTCGGAGCCAACATCAATCGATGTGAGCGGATCGAAGGCGAGTCTGGAGACCCGTGCTACAACCGATTCAGCGAAGCGGTTGCCGGGGGAGCTGGTGCATTCAGTGTTCAGGGAACCGACACCCCGGCGGCGTTTGATGGAGGTCGAACCCTGGGATGGGAACTGGCTGAGCAAGTTCATAACCTTGATGCGATCTACATTCAAGTCGGCGGGGGAGCGCTGGCGACCGCAGTGTCGATGGCTCTACCTGATGTTCGGTTACACCCTGTCCAGGCCGAAGGCGCAGCACCTCTGCGTCGGGCGTGGGACGCTCTCGCGCCAGAGTTCGACTTCGACAAAGCCGAGGCGGATCCCACCAGCTACATGACCCCGTGGGAAGACCCCCAGAGCTTCGCCACCGGTATTCTCGACGACATCACCTACGACTGGATACCGCTCCTCAAGCAGACGCGGCGTACCGGAGGTGAGCCGATTGTGGCTCCCGAGTCGCTGATCGTCGATGCCTATAACCTCGCTCACACCTACACCGACGTGCCGGTCTGCTCTACCGGAACCGCAGGTCTGGCAGGACTGCTCCATGAGCCCCCTTCCCGACGCGAACGGGTGGCGCTCCTCTTCACGGGATTGGATCGATAATGACACGCTTGTCCGAGTACACCGTCGCCGGTCATGCCGGTGACATCCATGTCCGACGGTGGGAGCCCGCCGGTACGCCCCGTGCGGTTGTGATGATTCTGCATGGCTATGCCGAATATGGCGGTCGCTATGCCCATGTTGCCGAACACTTCGCCGGTCTTGGACTGGCCACGGTTGCTTCTGATCATGTCGGGCACGGTCACAGCGCGGGTGAGCGGGCCCTGATCACTGACTTTGGGCTTGTAGTGGACGACCTCGGCGTTGTTGCTGATTCGATCGAGGAGTACTTCGGAGCCGTTCCTCTCATCATGCTGGGTCACAGCATGGGTGGTCTTCTCACTGCCCGGTTTGTGCAGCGCTGGCCGGGCCGCCTGGCGGGTGCTGGGTTCCTGGGCGCCGTGCTCGGCGACTGGAAGTGGGCCCGCGAGGTGCTGTCGTTCCCGGAACTGCCGGAGGAAGACTCAGACCCAATGGGCATGTCGCGCGACGAAGACGTGTGCCGTGCGTACGACTCGGATCCGTTGGTCTATCGAGGGAAGTACAAGAGGCCGCTGCTCGAGTCCGAAGTCATAGCGCTCGACGAGTTCAGGGCCGAGATTGACAAGATCTCGATTCCGGTCGCGTTCTTTCACGGTGACTCCGATCCGTTTGTTCCCTTCGGTGACTCGCTGCAGGCCGTGCTTGACATGCCGTCGCTCGACAAGCGGATCAAGTTGTACCCGGGCGCCAAGCACGAACTGGTCAACGAGACCAACCGTGACGAAGTGATAGCAGACCTCGCCCACTGGGTCGCCGGTGTGCTGCAGTAGTCCCATGGCAGCGACATTCGAAATGCACCACGTGCAGCAACCGGGCCGCTCGGTGTCGATTGTTCACCGACCCGCCGACACAGAAGAAGCGCTGCGCCTGCTGGCCGAAAACCCGTCCCGCCGCCCGCTGGCCGGTGGCACCGACCTTCTGCTCGATCTTCAGCGCGGTGGACCCGGGGCAGCGGTGGAACTGGTGGATCTCACCGCGATCCGAGGGTTCGACACGTTCGCTGAGGCAGATGGTGTTCTGCGAATGGGCGGCGGTGTCACCCATAACCAGCTCATTTCCTACCCCGGCGCGATCACGAAGGTGACGCCCCTCGCCCAGGCCTGTCTGGAGATCGGCTCCCCGCAGCTCCGCAACCGGGCCACGATCGCCGGAAACCTTGCCACGGCGAGCCCCGCCAACGACACCCTGTCTGCGCTGATCGCTTTGGATGCCTCGGTGCAGATATCCCGCTGGAGTGGCTCAGCGATCGAGACCCGGGCCGTTTCGGTCGAGAACTTCTTCACAGGTTTCCGTGCCACGGTGCTCTCCGATGGTGAGCTCATCACCCGGATCGACGTTCCAATGCTGCAGGCGGATCAGCGGGGCCTTTGGGTGAAGCTGGGCAACCGTCGGGCTCAGGCCATCTCTGTGATTCATGCCGCATTCGTGTTGACGGGCGATGGCAACGCAGTCACGCGGGCTCGAATGAGTTTTGGCAGCGTCGCGGCGACGGTGTCGTTAGCTCACGGGGCGGCCGAGGCGCTGGTCGGGTCGCCCCTGGGCGAGGACTCGATCGCCGTGGCGGCCGATGCAGTCGCCGCTCAATTCGATCCGCTCGACGACGTGAGGGCCACAGCCGCGTATCGAAAGCAGCTCCTCGGAACACTGGTCAAACGCTCGCTGACGGCGTTGCGTGATGACCAGCACCTTGACGGCTGGCCAACGGCCCCGCCCACCCTGTCGTTCGCCTCCATTTCCGCCGCAGACGCCGCATCGGTGATCGAAGATGATGAGGAGATCAGCGTGACGGTCAACGAGACAGTCGTTTCGGGAGGTTCGGCCGCGCAGCTCACGCTGCTTGATTGGCTCAGAGACAAGGCGACCGTCGATGGCACCAAAGAAGGGTGTGCCGAGGGCGAGTGCGGTGCCTGCACGGTACAACTCAATGGGCAGGCAGTAATGAGCTGCTTGGTGAGCGCGGCCCAGGCCGATGGCGGCACGGTCGTCACCGTCGAAGGGCTCGCCACCGAAAGCGGATTGCATCCGATCCAACAGGCGTTCATCGACGAGTTTGCGGTGCAGTGTGGCTTCTGCATCCCGGGCTTCCTGGTCGCTGGTGCCTCTCTATTGGAAGAGATTGACGCTCCTAGTGACTCCGATATCACGTTGGGCCTCAGTGGAAACCTCTGCCGCTGCACCGGTTACTACCCGATGGTTACTGCGGTAAAGATCGCTTCGGGTCAAGAGGTGGATCGATGACGATCGGTGACGGTGGCGTCCGGTTCGACGCCCATGCGAAAGTGACCGGTGCGGCTCGCTACCCCGCTGACGGTGTTGCCAACGATGCCCTCTATGCACTGGTCGTCTTTTCGGATCAGCCCCATGCTCGCATGTTGTCGATGTCCACTTCGGTGGCCGAAGCCGCGGAAGGGGTGGTTGCGGTCATAACCGCAGCCGATGTTCCGGTCAATGAGTACGGATTGACCAAACCCGATCAGCCCGTCCTGATAGGTGTTGAGCACACGGGCCGGTCTCGAGTTCCCGCCGATGTAAGCCGCTGGGAAGCCGACCACATCGCGGTGATTGTCGCCGAGACGAAACAGCAGGCGGAGCTCGCCGCTGGTTTTCTTGAGGTTGAGTGGGAACCGCTGCCAATCATTGACTCGATCGAAGCGGCTCGCACCGACGACGTGCTTCTCCACCCAGAAGACGGAACCAACGTCTATCACGGTTTGGTCATTCGCAAAGGCGACATGGATGAAGCGTGGCGTTCCTCCGACGTAATCATCGAGGGGACATACGAGCTCCCTCACCAAGAGCATGCCTATCTTCAGGTCGAGTCGGCGACGTCCTGGATCGACGATCAGGGTCGCGTGACGGTTGAGACCAGCGGACAGTGGACGCATGAAGACCGAGAGCAGATCGCTCACGCGCTCGACCTCCCCGAGGAAGAGGTGCGCGTGATCTACGCCGCCATGGGTGGCGCCTTCGGTGGCAAGGAAGACATGAGCCTTCAGATCGTCATGGCGCTCGCAGCGCAGGCGGTGGCGGCCAAAGGGATTGAACGGCCAGTCCACAGCCGATGGAGTCGGGAAGAGTCGATTGTCGGTCACCACAAGCGACATCGGGCCACTATTCACGCCAAACTCGGCGCAACCAGCGATGGCAAGATCACCGCGGTGGAGGCCGACGTGTGGCTCGATGCGGGCGCTTACAACTACACGTCGAACAAGGTGTTAGGCAATGCCCACCTGTGCGTCGCTGGCGCGTACGAGGTTCCAAACGCCCGTATCGACAGTCGATGCGTCTACACCTCCAGCGTTCCCGGCGGTGCATTCCGAGGTTTCGGAGGGCCTCAGGGAGCCTTCGTCGCCGAGACCCAGATGAACAAACTCGCCGAAGCACTGGGCATGGATCCGGTGGAGATCCGACGCAAGAACATGCTCACCGAAGGCAGCGACGGCATCACTCAAGCGATCATGCCAGCGGGCGTCACCCTGCCCGAAGTGATCGATGCGTGTGCAGCTGCGATGGACGAACCCATCGCTCCGAGACCGTTTGCGTCGATCGCAAGTCTTCCTCCGGCCGAGGCTGAAACCAAGACTGGCCGTGGTTTCGCCGCCGGATTTAAGAACATCGGTTTCAGCTTTGGTTTCCCAGAACGGTGCGAGGCCGAGATCCGGCTTCACGGAGACTCTGGTGATGATTCCCCGTCGTCGGCTGAGGTCTTCCATTCAGGCGCCGAAGTGGGTCAGGGAGTCCATCAGGCGATTCGCCAGATGACCGCTGAGGCCACAGGTGTGCCGTTGGAACACGTAGCGGGCACCTTCTCCGACACGGCATTCACCGGTGACTCCGGTTCGGCCTCGGCTTCCCGCCTCACATGGATGGCTGGCAACTCAATTCTTGGCGCAGCCGAGGAAGCGGAAAAGGCGTGGCGAGACGGCGAGCGTCCAGCGATTGGCAAGTTCCGGTTCACCCCGCCACCAACCGACGTGCTCGACGAGCAAACTGGAGCCGGCCAGCCAAACTTTGCCTACGGCTACATGGCTCAAGGCGTTGACGTGAGCGTTGATACCGGGACCGGCATCATTCGAGTCGACCGGGTTGTGTCTACTCACGACGTTGGTCGCGCCATCAATCCGAACTTGGTCAAGGGACAGGTGGAGGGCGCGGTTGTCCAGGCCCATGGCTACGTGCTCAGCGAAGATCTGCAGGTTCGTGATGGCCGAATCACCAACCCACGGCTGTCGAGCTATCTCATTCCGGGCATCGGTGACATTCCCGAACATGTGGAGAGCGTGATTCTTGAGCTGGCCGATCCGCTGGGACCTTGGGGCGCACGGGGCATGGCCGAAATGCCGTACATCACCTACGCTCCCGCGGTCATTGCTGCGGTCCACGACGCAACCGGTGTCTGGATCGACGCCTTCCCGCTCACACCCTCGCGGGTGCTTGCTGCGCTCAAAAAGGCAGCGACGGGGTCAGACCCTTCATAGAAAGGTCTGACCCCATCGAGATGTTGCCGGTAGGGGAGCCCTGGCGAGACATCTCCTGAAACCGGTTAGGCGGCTTCGGCCTCGGAAGCTTCGGCGGCCTCCACCACTGGAACAGATCCACCGGTGTTGATCGCAATCTTTCGTGGCTTGGCCTTTTCGGCTACGGGAATCCGAACCGTCAACACGCCGTCGTGGTAATCGGCCTCGATGTTCTCGGTGTCAACATCCTGTCCGAGTGTGATCTGGCGCCGGTAGGTACCTTGCCGGCGTTCGGCGAAGTACACATGGTCGCCGTCGGTCGGGCGCCACTTGCGTTCGGCGGTGACGGTGAGCACGTTTCGCTCAACGTCGATGTCCAGGCTGTCGGCAGCGACGCCGGGGAGATCGAAGTGAAGCCACACGTCCTCGCCACGACGGTAGGCATCCACGGCGACGTTGCCGGTGCTGCGAACCGTCGTGATCTGGTCCAGGAGGCTGTCAAACAGGCGGAACGGGTCATTCTGGGTCTGCATTTTGGAAAGTGCCTTTCTGAGCCGGCGTTGCTTTTTGGTGGGGGAGAGGTGCCGGTCAATAGTTTCAGCGTCACTAGTTCTGAAATTGTTTCAGAAAAAGTGAAAAAGTCTCGGAGCAGGGGATACTCTTTGATCTATGCCTCGGAGACGGATCGATCCCGCCGATCTGGTGTCGGTCGCTGTTCGCATTGTCGACGTCGAGGGCCCCGAACAGCTGACGTTGAGCAACGTGGCCGCCGAACTGGGGGTCCGGCCCTCGGCTCTCTACACCCACGTCGACGGATCGGACGGACTGCGACGAGCCGTGGCGCACGCCGCTCGGCAGAATCTTGCTCGCTCGGTGCAAGCGTCGGCGGTGGGAGTTGCTGGCCCCAATGCCCTCGCGGCAATCGCCAAGGCCTACCGGCACTTCGCAATCGAGCACCCGGGTCAGTACCGCATCTCGATCACGATCGGGGAGTTGGAGCCAAGCGCCGCCGAAGACAGTATTCGGTCGGTGCTCACCGCAGTGTTTGCGGCCGCTGGTCTCAACGAGAAAGACGCGGCTGCTTCTGCGGCGACCGCGCACGCGTCGTTGCACGGGTTTATCTCCATGGAGTCCCGGGGCGGTTCGGCCCCTGGACCGGCGGGATCGGATCACTTTCGCCACATGGTCGAGGTCCTGGGTCGGCTGTGCCGATGAGGGGGACGGCGGTTCGAATTTTGCCGGCCGCAGTGGCGTGACAGAATCAAGCTGTGACTGACGCAGACATCTTTCTGGCCGCCCGCGACCTCCTACAAGACAACCGAGCCGACTACTCGGCCGCCGTGAGCGGATTCGAGTGGCCCCAGCTCACCGACTTCAACTGGGGGTTCGACTACTTCGACCGGATTGCCGCAGATAACGATCAAACCGCCCTGCATATTCTGGAAGAGTCCGGCGAAGCCTCGACGCTCACCTACGCCGAACTCAGCGAGCGCTCAAACCAGGTAGCCAACTTTCTGGTCCGGCACGGCGCTAAACGGGGAGACCGGATCCTTGTGATGCTCGGAAACCAAATTGAGCTGTGGGAATCGATGTTGGCAGCGATCAAGATCGGTGCGGTCATGATCCCTGCAACAACCTTGCTTGCCGGCGCCGATCTGGCTGATCGCATGGAACGCGGCAACGCCACGATGGTCATCACGAACCAAACGGGAGCGGCGGGCTTTGAAGGAATCGACGTTTCCCTACTCAAGGGCGTCGCCATGATCGGTGTCGGCTTCGTGGACTCCGACTGGGTCAGCTACAACAATTCCCACAACGAGGAGGGAGTGTTCGCTCCGGCGGAGAAGACCGAGGTCGACGATCCTCTGCTCGAGTACTTCACGTCCGGCACCACTGCCCGACCCAAGTTGGTGCAGCACACCCAGGTCAGCTACCCGGTCGGCCACCTGTCCACGATGTACTGGCTCGGACTGCAGAAGGGCGATGTTCATTGGACGATCAGCAGTCCAGGGTGGGCCAAACACGCATGGAGTTGCTTCTTCGCCCCGTTTATCGCGCAAGCAACCATCTTTCTGTACAACTACACCCGATTTGATGGCGACACCGTCCTCAAGGTCTTAGTCGACAACAAGGTGAACACCCTGTGCGCGCCACCGACGGTGTGGCGATTCCTCATCCAGGAAGATCTCGGCTCCTACGATGTGGCCCTTCGCGAGCTGATTAGTGCAGGTGAACCGCTGAATCCCGAGGTCATCGAGCAGGTCCGGAACGCATGGGGGATCACCATTCGAGACGGCTATGGACAGACCGAAACCACTGCTCAGATTGGCAACAGCACCGGTCAGGAACTCAAACCGGGCTCGATGGGCCGGCCCATGCCCGGCTATGTCATCGATCTGCTGGACCCCGATGGAGAGCCTTCGGACGAGGGCGAGATTTGCATCAAACTGGGGGAGGATCGTCCCCTGGGGCTCATGGTGGGCTACGTGGATGACAGCACCAAAACAGCGGAGGCGATGCGCGACGGCTACTACCACACCGGAGATGTCGGGAGTCGAGATACCGATGGCTACATCACCTATGTGGGCCGCGCCGACGACGTGTTCAAGGCGTCGGGATACCGCATCAGCCCGTTCGAACTCGAGAGCGTTCTGATCGAACACCCCGCTGTGGCTGAAGCCGCCGTCGTACCCTCGCCGGATGAGCTTCGGGGCTTTGTCCCGAAGGCGTACGTAATCCTCACCGCCGACCATGACCCAAACGACGCAACCGCCCAAGACATCTTCGCGTTCATGCGTGAACGGGTCAGCGGCTACAAACTGGTGCGGCGTCTCGAGTTCAGCGACTTGCCCAAGACCATCAGCGGGAAAATCCGCCGTGTGGAGCTACGGGGTCAAGAGAACGATCGGTCAGGAGCCGAAGCTCGCACCCCGATGGAGTTCACCGAGACGAAGTAGCTGGTCCAGCAGTGAGCCTGGGAGGGCCCATAGGTGAGTCAGAAGCTGGTGAGGCTGTCCACCGGTTGAGCAATCGACCGGATCTCTTCGGCTGCGGGCAGACCTTCAACCCGGAATCTTCTGGGGTAGTAGTCGGTCTGTAGAAGGCGGTCCCCAAACGCCTCTGCCACCGCTGACCAAGGAGCGACCATCCCCCTGCTTGGGTTGGCTTCGTCGTCTATAAAGACCACCTCGTCCGCCTGCGGGAGCAGCGTTGGTCTCGGACCCCAGTTGGTCGAGGACATCAGCCGGTTTTGATCGACGAAGAATCCTGCGACGTGCAGCTCGTCGCGCAACAGCTTGGTGAGCTGTGGAACCACCTGCTTGTAGTTGATATCGGTGTCTATGAGGTCAAGCAGCCTCACCGTCCCGTACGCGGGATGGCTCTCGGACACCTCGAGGTCTTGCAACTGGCCTTCGCTGTAGAGAAACGGCTTAATGCAGATCGGACTGGGCTCGTTCAACTGATGGAGCGCCAACTCACATGCGAGGCTCACCGCCGCGTCATCGATGAGGGGAGCCACGATGAGTGAGTTTCGGTGCGGCAATAGAACAACCGCAGGACCATTCAGTTGCAGCTCGTCTAGATAGCGAGGATTCAGAAGCCGAGAGTTGGTGTAGTCGTCATGGGTCTCACTGACGTAGACCAAACCGTCCATATGCGACCACCCGACCTCACCCCCGAGGGTGGAGATCGACGACACGCCTGTTTCCCACAACGCGTCGAAGGTCGTCTTCCAATCCTGCACGCGCGAGTTAGACACCAGCGTGATCGAAGTGGGGGAGTCGATCCCGATGAGCCCTACCAGGTCGTCGGTCAACGAACGGTACGGCGGTGTCACCGTGAACGGCTTGTTGTCGAGCATCGCCTGAAGTCGGCTCGACTCGACCATGACCCGAGGCCGGATCATTGCTCGGATCTCATGGTCTGGAGGACGGCCGTTGTCATCGTCGGTTACTTGATACAGCACCTCGCTCAAATGACCTTCAAGCCACGCCGGCCGCTCGGAGCTCTCCTTCGCTTCCCAGATGAGTCTCAAGTTGCCAAGGTTGATCAGGATGCCGTCACCGGATATCTGATCCTCTGCCTTGTCATGGTTCCAATCGACATCGGGTCGCAAACGACGACATGACGCCAAAGCGTTGCCCTCGAAGGTCTTGGGCCTCTTCCGACCAAACAATGCCATCGGCACAATTCTTGCACGCGAAGTCCGCGATCGACGGCTATCGGCCACCTGTCGAGAAGTATTACCAATTTGAATCTGTTAGGTGCGTCGCTTGAAGTTTTCCATTTGACGTCGATCCCTTTTCGTGGGCCGTCCCATGCCTCGCTCACGTGTTGGTGCGACCGCCAAAATGGGATCATCGGGGGTGGGCGTTGGTACCGGTGGACTGTGATCGACATAGGCCGTAACCGCGATCGCAGCGCCGACCCGTTTCTCCAGAAGTTCCACGACTTCATAGGCCAGGGTTCGGTCTTTGCGGCGGGCATCCACACGATCCCCAACTTTGAGCTTGGTGGCTGGCTTACATATCTCGCCGTTCACACGCACCCGCCCTTTGGAACATGCCTCGTTCGCCTGCGCGCGGGTCTTGAACGCTCGAACCGACCAAAGCCATCGATCGACGCGCACAGAAGCTGCCACCTGCAACAGCGTAGGGTGTCTGCGTTCAGCTGAACCGCCACCGTGGGGTTGTCCCCAGCCCTGGGTCGAGACCCTAGATTTGTGGTCGGAACTTTCGTTCCCGCTCAGACGTTAGGTAGGCAAGATGCAAAACGGACTAAAGACAGCAGTACTTCTCGGCGGCCTCGCTGGGCTCATGATGTTGGCCGGTCAGGCCCTCGGCGGCACCAGCGGATTGACGTTCGCCTTCATTATCGCCCTCATCACCGTGGGTGGAAGCTATTGGTTCAGCGACAAGCTGGCTATTCGCTCCGCGAAAGCCGTGGAGGTATCCCCACAGGAGATGCCCGAGTACTACCAGATCATGCAGGAGCTAACCGCTCTAGCCGACCTTCCAATGCCGCGCCTGTATGTCTCGCCCGAGCAACAGCCGAACGCCTTTGCCACCGGTCGAAACCCAAACAATGCGGCGGTCTGCGTGACCTCAGGTCTTCTCCAGGCCCTTGACTGGCGTGAAATCCGAGGCGTCCTGGCGCACGAACTGGCTCACATTCGCAACCGCGACATTTTGACCGGATCGATTGCGGCAGGAATAGCGACGGTCATCTCCTATGCGGCCAACATGGCGATCTGGGCTGGTGCCTTCGGTGGTGGACGCCGTGACCGCAACGACGGCAACCCCATCATCATGATTGCCTTTGCGATGCTCGCACCAATGGCTGCCGGCGTTCTGCAAATGTCTATCAGTCGAAGCAGGGAGTTCGAAGCCGATCGTCGCGCTGCGAAGTGGATGGGCGACGGCAACCCGCTCGCCGATGCGCTCGCCAAGTTGCATGGCTTCAGTCTTCGCGTGCCCAGCGACATCCCGCCACCGCAGGCCTCCCACTACATCATCAACCCGCTGGCCAATCGCAAGGTGTCGTTCTCGAACCTGTTCACAACCCACCCACCCGTGGAACAGCGAATCGAACGGCTCCGGGGCAACGACTGGATGTAACCCGCTACGCCGGCCTGGCGAGCGCAAGGAAAATCACAACAGCTTTTGCATGACTGCGACGTCGAGCCATTGATTGAACTTGCGTCCTACCTCTTTTTCGATGCCAACGAGCTCGAAGCCAACCGAACGGTGCAGGCCAACGCTCGACTCTCGAGCCTCTGAAATACGAGCCATCATCGCGTGATAGCCGTGTTCGGTCGCCACTTCGATCAGCGTGGTCATCAGGGTCCGGCCCACACCCCGGCGTTCCAGACCGGGTGCCACATAGACGCTGTTCTCGACCGAGGTCCGATACGCCGGCCTGTCCTTGTACGGACTCAAACTGGCAAAGCCCATCACGGTGTCGTCGGCGTCGACCGCCACAATCACCGCAAGCGCACCCGATCGAGCTGACAACCATGCTTCCTGCTGCTCAAGTGAGCGCGGGACCATATCGAAGGTGGACGTGGTGTTCTCAACGAAATGGTTGTAGATCGTGCGGATCGCCTCGGCGTCACTCAGCCGAGCTAGGCGTACATCAACCGTCGCCATCAGTCAGAGGTGCTAATCACGGAAGTTGATGAACTGGAGCGGCAGCTCCAAGTCGGCTTCCTTGAGCGCAGCGATGACATCCTGAAGAGCGTCCCGCTTCTTCCCGGTAACCCGGACTTGATCTCCCTGGGTCTGGCTCTGCACTCCCTTGAGCTTCAAATCCTTGATGTGGGTATTGATCTTCTTCGCCATATCGGAGGCAATACCAGCCTTCAGATTGACCTTCTGGCGAGAACGACCACCTGATGCTGCCTCTTCATCGCCGTAGTCGATCGACTTCATTGAGAGCTTGCGCTTCACGAACTTCTCTTCCAGAACCTGGCGGAGCGCAATCAAACGGTCCTCGCTGGAGGACTCGATGGTGATCACCATGTCCTTGTCGTTCAAATCGATCGACGAATCGGTGTTCTTGAAGTCGAAGCGGTTCGCTATCTCACGGCTGGCCTGATCGACTGCATTGCGAACTTCTTGCATGTCGATTTCGGAGACCACATCAAAACTCGGCATGGAGACACGTTACCGATGCGCTACCCTCATCGTTCGCACTGAGTTGTCAGCAATTGATCACTCAACGCAAATAGATGGGTCGGTGCCCGAGTGGCCAAAGGGAGCGGACTGTAAATCCGCCGGCTTCGCCTACGGAGGTTCGAATCCTCCTCGGCCCACTGTTTCTACTAGCTCCGCTCGCCTGCGAAGAGGCGAGCGGGCTGCGTTTTGCTCTGCGGCTCGTCCCTCGCCGCGTTTCTTACCACCTCCGCTCGCCTCTGAGGAGCACGTGGCGAACGCTAGTGAAGTTCTGAGCGGTTCGGGGCTCGGTCTCCGGTGACTTGCACGGGTCGCTTCGGCCTCGCTCCGCTCAAACAGCCTTCGATACCTGTGCGTGCTGCCTAGCTGCGCGTCGGCAGCCTGAAGCACCGAGCCCCTGTTTGGCCCAGGCGATCCGCGGTGCGTTCGCCACGCACCACAAAAGAACCCCTCCGGTTCCGCGGAGTCCCCCTGAAGGGGAGAACGCAGGTTTCGTGAGTAGACGCAATCGGTCTACCCAAAACATCGTTGAAAGACCGAGCCCCTGTTGGCCTACCGGATCCGCGGTGCGTTCGCCACGCACCACAAAAGAACCCCTCCGGTTCCGCGGAGTCCCCCTGAAGGGGAGAAAACACCAGCTAGGGGGTGGTAGCTCC
>CALHFG010000085.1 GCA_938029215.1 uncultured Acidimicrobiales bacterium
AGCAATCTGCATAAGCGCAGGAGGCGCCCAGCGCCGACAAGCGACCCCGAGGCGAGTCAGTTCTCCCGTTGGAAGGCGAGGAGGACGGGAGTGCGAGGAACAGCGAGCAATCTGCATAGGAGGCGCGCACAAGCGACCCCCGAGGCGAGCACGGGGCGGAGCACGTGATGAAGCGAGGAGCGCCAGCGACGAGTGAGGACATCACATGCGCAGCGCCGGGCAAGGCCCGGAACCCCTCCGGAGGAGTCCGCCTGAAGGGCAATTTTAGTAGTCGATAGAGCAGACTTCGACGCTGAGGGTGGCGCCGGTCGGAGCTTCGAAGCTGACGCTGTCACCTACTTTGGCGCCGATCAGCGCTTGGCCGATCGGTGATCCTGGTGACATGACGTCGAGATCGTCGCGCTTCTCTTCGATTGAACCGATGAGGTAACGCTCAACGTCGTCGTCGCCTTCGTACTTGATGCCGACGATGCAGCCAGCCTGGACAACGCCCGCGTTTTCGTCGACCTCGACGATGACGGCGTTTTCTAACATTGCGGAGAGCTGGTTGATGCGGCCTTCCATCTTGCCCTGTTCTTCCTTCGCGGCGTGGTAGTCGCCGTTCTCGGACAGGTCACCGAGTTCGCGGGCGGTCTCGATCTTCGCGGCGATCTCGATTCGACCACGATTGGTGAGATCGTCGTACTCGCGATCGAGGCGATCGTAGGCTTCCTGAGAGAGCTGGTAGGTCTGAGCCATCCCGAAAATCTAACCGATGGAGACGAGCTATCGGCGCCGGTGCTTCAGCGCAAACGTGGTCCAACCCATTACGCCCAGACCAACTACCCATCCAAAGAGGGTTGAAAGATTGCTGAGGTAGAGACTGGTTGCCAGTGTTTCGACCTCTGAGAAGCTCGGTGATCGGCGATTGAGGGCGCTGAACTGTTCTCGGGAGACGAAGAAGGCGATACAGAAGAGACCCGCGAGGTACAGAGCTGCCCCGACGCCGACGCGCATATCCGGACCGGCTGGGCCTGCACCGATTCGGACCGCCACGGCGATCAGTGCACCAAAAACGATCGAGAAGATAAGGACAGGCACAGCGCCAACAAACTTGCCATTGATGTCATTGAGATACCAGGCGATTCCGGCGACGATGGTCATCGCCACACCCGCCAACGCACCGGTTACAAGGTCGGGTCGAGTGCCGGTGGGAATACGGCTCCGACTTTTGAGGGTCGTCGAGGTGGACGACGGGTCGCTCTGGGGTGCTTCCTCCGCGGCGGCGTGCCATGAGTCGGGGACGTTTCGTACGGAGAAATTGAGTTTGCCTTCAGACATGAGATACTCCCGGGTTCCTTGTAGGTGTCGGCCAGAGGGGGAGTCGGCTTGAGGCCGTATCGTCCTTGGGGCGAATACGCTCAAGAGGGTCGGCACACCGCCGCATGTAGGAGGCTCACATGGCAAAGCACAAGATCGCAGTCGTCGGAGGCGATGGCATCGGACCCGAGGTCATTGCTGAGGGTTTGAAGGTCATTGCTGCGGCCGGTGTCGAGACCGAACTCACTCACTATGACCTTGGCGGTGCCCGCTATCTGAACGACGGGACCGTGTTGCCAGACGAGGTGCTGGCCGAGTGGCGTGATCACGACGCCATCTACCTCGGGGCCGTAGGGGCGCCGGGGGTTCCGCCTGGGGTCATCGAGCGCGGACTGCTGCTCAAGATGCGCTTTGAGCTGGACTTATACATTAATCGGCGACCATTCCTGCTCAAGGGCGACAACGGTCATGACTTTGTTGTGATTCGCGAGAACACCGAAGGGACCTACGCAGGCGAAGGCGGATTTCTGCGTAAGAACACGCCATTTGAGATCGCAACGCAAGGTTCGGTCAACACTCGCATGGGGGCCGAGCGAGCGATTCGCTATGCGTTCGAGCTTGCGCAAACCCGAAACAACCACGTCACCCTCTGCCACAAGACCAACGTCCTAACGTTCTCGGGTGATCTTTGGGAACGTACCTTCAACGACGTTGCAAAGGAATTTCCCACTGTTGAAACTGCGTACAACCATGTTGACGCGGCATGCATCTATTTCGTCCAGGACCCGCAACGATACGACGTCATCGTGACCGACAATCTTTTTGGCGACATTCTCACCGATCTCGGTGGCGCGGTCAGCGGCGGCATCGGTCTCGCCTCCTCGGCCAATATGGACCCCACTCGCAACGCCCCCAGCATGTTCGAGCCAGTCCACGGCTCCGCTCCCGATATCGCCGGACAGAACAAGGCGAACCCGATTGCCGCCATCTTGTCAGGTGCGATGATGCTCGAGTTCCTGGGCGAGACCGATGCAGCGGCAACGATCACCGCAGCCTGTAACGCAAACCTCGACGCCACCGGGTCAACCACCGACATCGGCGACATGCTCGCCGAAGCGGTTCGGCAGTAGGAGATAGAGCAAATGGAGATCAGCAGATCTGCGGAACGAGATCCTGCCTGGCCGGCGCAGGTAGACATCTTCGACACCACACTTCGCGACGGCTCACAGTTTGAAGGAATCGCGCTCACGACCGACGACAAGCTGCGGATCGCGGCCCAGCTCGATCACTTGGGCGTGCATTTCATCGAGGGTGGCTGGCCCGGAGCCAACCCGCGCGACGATGCCTTCTTCGCTCGCATGGCTGCCGGTGAGGTATCGCTGGAAACCAGCGAATTGGTGGCGTTTGGTTCCACCAGACGTCCCAAGGGAAAGATCGACGACGACGTAACGCTCAAGAATCTGGTGGCTGCGCAGACCGGTATCTGCTGCATCGTGGCCAAGAGCTGGGATTACCACGTCTTGGAGGCGCTGCGGACCACTCTGGATGAGGGGGTTGCGATGATCGCCGACTCCGTCAAATATCTTGTCGACAACGGTCGACGGGTTTTCGTGGACTTCGAACACTTCTTTGACGGGTTCAAACGCAACTCCGAGTTCTCATTCCGTGTGCTCGAGGCTGCAGTGGTGAACGGGGCTGAAGTTCTTGTTCTGTGCGATACCAACGGTGGGTCGCTGCCACACGAGGTCGAGGACATCACCGCTCAGGTTGTCGCGGCATTTGGCAACGATGTGAAGATCGGGATGCACACCCAGAACGACACCGGCTGTGCCACTGCCAACGCACTGGCGGGGGTCCGAGCCGGCGCCACCCATGTCCAGGGAACCATCAACGGGTACGGCGAACGCACCGGTAATTGCGACCTCACCACCTTTGTCCCCAACATGACGCTGAAGATGGGTATCGAGACCTTGCCAGCCGGTTCGATGGAGCGCATCACAAGCGTCTCTCGACACGTAGCCGAGATCGTGAACCTGCCCCCGAACGATGCACTGCCGTACGTGGGCAAAAGTGCGTTTGCTCACAAGGCCGGCCTTCATACCAGTGCGATCGCTCGACGCCCGGATGCCTATGAACACGTAGATCCCGGGGCGGTTGGTAATGGCACCCGTTTCCTCGTGAGCGATCTCTCCGGCAAGTCCACCATCGAGCTGAAGGCGAAGCAGATGGGATTGGAGCTTGGTGGAGACGAACTCACCACGGCACTGGCCGAGTTGAAAGACCTTGAAAACAGTGGCTACCACTTCGAGGCCGCGGATGCGTCGTTGGAGTTGTTGCTTCGACGGGCGACCGGCTGGCGCAACCCGCACTTTCGGCTCGAGTCGTTCCGGGTCACGGTCGATCACCGCCCGGGGGAGAAGATGGCGCTGGAGGTCAACCCGCTCGGGCACTTCGATGGAGTCGAAACAGAAGCGGTGGTGAAGCTGTTCCTGACCGATGGAGACGCGGAGCAGCGTGTGGTCTCCACCGGCGAGGGGAACGGTCCGGTGAATGCACTTGATGCTGCCTTCCGCTCGGCCGTTGGCGGTCGTTTTCCCGCCCTTGATGCGGTCCGGTTGTCCGACTACAAGGTGCGTATTCTCGACTCGGCTTCGGGAACGGGGGCAATTACCCGGGTCTTGATTGATGCCACCAATGGTGAGCGTCGCTGGACGACCCTGGGCGTGAGCGAGAACATCATAGAAGCGAGCTGGCAGGCGCTGGCCGACAGCATCATCTATGCCCTCGAGTTGGACTGAGCTACGTGGACGAGCCGGTCTTTGCGCTCAAAGACTTCCTAGATTTCTCCATCACCTTCGACGATGGTCGAGCGGTTGGCACCTTGACCCTCGACGAACGGCACATGAACCCCAATGCGGTCGCTCATGGCGGGGTGTGTTTCACCTTGATGGATACCGCCATGGGTGGGGCAGTCATGACCACCCTTGAGGAAGGTTTTGGGTGTGCAACCGTCGAGATGCAGACCCGGTTTCATCGGGGCGCTCGCAGCGGAACTTTGACCGCGGTGGCCGAAGTGATGAACCGCGGTCGCCGAATCGTGCACGTGCAGGCCCGCACGACCGACGACGAGGGTCAGTTGGTGGCATCGGCGACGGCTTCGTTCGCCATCATCGAACCTCGTTAGGCCCTTTGGTTAGGCCCGCGAGCAAGGTCAGGCTCCGGGCTGCCAGATCATGAGAGCTAGTGCCGCGACCAAGAGGAGCTGACCGATCGCATCGCCGGTGCCCACCTGTTTCATCGACGCCAGCGCTTGGGGATCGTCGGCGAGGTTGGTGCTCGGGTCTACCTCAGCCGCCCGCGCCGCGGCTGCTTTGAGATGTTTGAGCCCAAGGGCATGGGCGACCCCGATCATGGCAAACCACACCACGAACGAGATCGAGACCCATACGGCCGCGAAGTCGTGGGCACCCTCGGACAGCGAGATCAGCACAATGCCGAGAGGAGCGATCAAATACATCGCACCGTGGGCGACCTTGGAGACGTCGACGCTGGTTTCCAACAAAGTGGTGGCCCGTCCCGCAGTGCCCCGCAGCGCCCGGCTGTTGTATGCCGAGATCATCGCGAGCCCACCGAAGGCGACGATCGCCAGAAGGATGTGGAGAACGAGGACGACGTTGTACAACTGGGCCATAGGTCAGACGGTAGCCCCCCGAGGGCTTCGATTGGCGGTACTCTTTGCGCTGTGGCTGCCCCCGATTATGTGCCAAAAAGTCCGACCGCGAAGGTCCGTACCTACACGTCCCCGCCGGCGCGGAACCGCTCGTGGATGGCGGACCGTCCCGGCGATGTCGAGGGCGGGCAACCGAGAGGCGAAGGGCTCGGAACCCCTGGGCCAGATCAAGGGTACGCACTTAAGCTGGCCCGTTCTTTTGAAGGTCGTCTGAAGCTCGGCGCATTGGATGAAGACGATGTCGTGGCAGGTTGTGTGGCTATTGCCTCAAAGCGGTCAGGCCTCTTTGGCCGTGGACCGGTGGTGCATGATCTAACAGCTGCATTCACCATGTGGGGGTTCCTCGACGATTCCCCCGATGCCGAGTTAGTTGCACTGCGCGAGGAGCTTTTTCCCCAGGTGGCGAGCTCACACCACTACAGCGAGCGTCGCGAGATTGTTGATCTTGTCTCGGCGGAGGCCCTTGCGCGGCCCCACGCCGAGATCATTACCGACTATCAAACCGGGTGGCGTCAGAACATCTCGACCAACTAGGTCGGCCACCGCATCCGTCGGACCCATGACCTCGCGTGGTAGCTAGCCTGTAGCGGTGTCTGATGTTCGCGTTCGATTCTCTCCCGCTCCCACGGGCTACCTCCATGTCGGCGGGGCCCGATCGGCGCTGTTCAACTGGCTCTATGCCCGCCACACTGGCGGCACGTTCATCCTCCGGATCGAAGACACCGATACCGACCGGAGCTCGGACCATCTGATCGAAGCAATCTATGACTCGATGCGTTGGTTGGGCTTGGACTGGGACGAGGAGTATCGCCAGACCGATCGTGCCGATCAGCATCTGGCGTTTGCCAATCAGTTGCTGGTCGACGGCAAGGCCTATCGCTGCGATTGTACCCGTGATGCATTGGATGCCAGGATCGCAGCCCGCGGTGACGCCGCAGGTTCGGGGTATGACAGCTTCTGCCGGGATCGTGATGTGCAACCGGGCGACGGTGTCGTCGTTCGTTTCCGCACCCCCGACGAAGGCATTACTGGATGGGACGATGTCATCCGTGGTCGAGTCGAGTTTGAAAACTCGGTGCTCGAAGACT
This sequence comes from uncultured Acidimicrobiales bacterium, assembly GCA_938029215.1. Taxonomy (GTDB): domain Bacteria; phylum Actinomycetota; class Acidimicrobiia; order Acidimicrobiales; family SZUA-35; genus JABDIY01. Next base: position 6,118 of record CALHFG010000085.1, read on the forward strand.
TCATCATCGTTCGTTCCAACGGCACTCCGATGTTTCATGTCGCCAATGCGTTCGACGATGCCGACATGGGAATTACCCATGTTGTGCGAGGCGAAGACCTTGTTAACACCACACCGCGGGTGCTGCTTCTCCGCCAGGCAATGGGACACCCCGAGCCACCGGTCTATGCACATCTCCCGCTCATCGTGAACGAGCAGCGTAAGAAGCTTTCGAAACGGCGGGACGACGTGGCAGTCGGGGACTACCGGGCCAAGGGCTACTTGCCCGAAGCGATGCGCAACTATCTCATCACCCTGGGATGGGGTCCCCGCGATGGTGAGGAGATTGCGTCGATCGATCGCTTCATCGAGCAATTCGAGCTCAGCGACATCAACAACAGCCCTGCCTTTTTCGATGTGAAGAAGCTCGATCATTTCAACGCTGAGTACATCCGGGCGATGCCACTTGAAGAGTTCACGGCGTTGACAATCGATCTTCGTCCCGAAACGGTGCCGGCCGACTTGTACGAGCGGATGGCGCCGTTCGTGCAGCAGCGTCTGAAACACATCGATGCCGAAGAGATTGCGCCCTTGATGGAGTGGATGGTCGGCCCGGCTCCGGAGCCTTCGGACAAGGACTGGAAGAAGGTGATGGGCAAGGACGGTGTTGCCTCAGTTCTGGCCCTGGTAGCCGACCGGCTCACAGTGGTCGAGTGGTCTCCCGAGGCACTGGAAGCCTGCGTGTTTGGTGTAGGTGAAGAACTGAATGCGAAGACTCAACTCCCGGTCCGAATGGCGGTCACTGGATCGCGCACCGGTTTCCCTCTCTTTGAGCCGATGGCCGAGCTGGACCGAGACGAGGTTGTAGCTCGCGTGCGGGCGGCGCTAGCCAAGGTTGAGGCGGCCTGAACCTTGACCGACGCTGATGGGGCGGAACCCGCTGACTCCGAAGGAGGCGAGGAACCTCTGTTTCGCATTCGCCCGAGTCGGGCGATTGGTTTGGTTGTGCTGCTCAGCGCGCTGTATCTGCTCACTACCTTCGCCGACATCTGGCTCGCAACCCGCCGATCGGCAGAAGGGGTCGCTCCTGCGGCGCTCGTTCTCGGGGCTGCGCAATACAACGGCACCCCGTCTCCGGTATTGGTGCGCCGATTGAACGAGGCATCAGCCCTGTATGACGACGATCGGGTCCAGCTGGTCGTGGTCACCGGAGGGCGTCAGGAGGGTGACATCACGACCGAAGCCAAGGCGGGATATGACTATCTGCGGCAGGCAGGCATTCCCGACGATGACTTGCGGTTGGAAGTACAAGGCGACAGCACCTATACCTCGATGGCCGCAGCAGCCAGATTTCTGCGGGCCGAGGAGATTTCTGAAGTGATTTTGGTGACCGACGCCTACCACACTCGTCGGGTCGAGTTGATCGCCGCCGAAGTGGGGTTGACCGCCGAGGTGTCCGCCGTGGGCGATGCCGACTTTGGACCGATGATCCGGGAAACGATCGCCGTGTCGGTTGGTCGTGTAGTTGGCTTTCGACGCCTCGACTCGCTGAGGGACTAGCTACCGAACCTCGTCGCACTGAATGACCAGCTCGGACACGACCTCGTTGGTCACCGGATCGACGATCCGCACGGTTCCTACCTCCAGCTCGGGGTCGTCTAGACACTGCTGTTCTGCCAGTTGCTGGATCTCGACCCGCTGAGCTGCGTTCGGGTCGTCTTCGTTTGCCGGAGCCGAGGTCGGTGGAATCGTGGCATCGAGATCGATTGGCACCGGCTCTTCCCCCGTACAGGCGGCGATTCCGAGAGATACCACGCAGCATGAAACAGCCCATCGCGCAGTATGAAATCGTGGTTTCAGCACCTCAAGACCATAACCCTCGCTACCTTGAACCGGTGACCGCCGACGCCCCGCTCCTCGCTTTGGACGACTCGGATCTTGAACCCCTGCCTAAGTCGGTGGTGTTCGCTCTGTCGGCCGGTCAGGGAGGCATGTCGATCCTAATCAACGTGATCGGAATCTTGCTGGTCTTCTTTTACCTTCCGCCTGAGTCTGAGGGTCTTCCAACGCTGGTGACTCGAACAGAGTTCTTTGTGGTGTTCAATGCTGTCGCACTCATTGCGGCGGCCGGGCGCTTGCTCGACGCCGTGACCGATCCGCTGATCGCGATGTTCTCCGATCGTTCCACCCATCCCAAGGGCCGCCGGATTTCCCTGATGCGGCTCGGTATCCTTCCTGCAGTTTTGGCCACGGTGGCGCTGTTTGTGCCGCCCGTGATCGGGGAGAGCGGCTGGAACATCGTGTGGCTGATCGGCGTGCAGATCATCCTGTACATCACGCTGACCTCGTACGTGACACCGGCATTCGCGTTGCTCGCCGATCTTGGTCGCACGCCTCGAGAGCGTTTGGACCTCACGACCTGGGCCTCGGTCGCGTGGGCGTTCGGCATCGTTGTGGCCAGCATGACCACACCGATCGCTGCGGTGTTGAAGGGCGAAGACGGTTCCGGATTGTCCGCGTTGCGGTCGTGGCAAGTCGCTGTGGTGATCGTCTGTGCCATCGCCCTGTTCTTTATGGCTCTGCCGATCTTGATGATCGACGAACCCAAATGGGCCCGGTCGGAGCCATCGACGGCGTCGTTGCGGGATTCGTTGGGCGTGGTGTTTAGCAATCGGTTCTTCCGGTTCTATGTTGCGGCTGACTTTGCCTACTTCTGTGGGTTGGCAATTATTCAGACGGGCATGTTGTTCTACGTAACCGTCCTGCTCGAACTGGAAGAGACCTTGGTGGCCCCGCTGTTGGGGTTAATGGTGCTCTTGGCGCTCGTGCTGTACCCGCTGGTAAACAAACAGGCGAAGTTGCGGAGCGCGAAGCAGATGGTGATTGTGGCCTTTGTACTAACCGCCGTCATGTTCTTGGGGATCGTCTTCCTCGGTCTCTACCCGATTCCGCCGTTTGCTCAGGCAGCGATCGTCATCGCACTCTTTTCGTTGCCCTTTTCCATACTGAGCGTGATCCCGCAGTGGATTCTGTCCGACATTGCAGAACTGTCCTCCCATACCGAGGCCGACGCGACTACCGGTATGTTCTTCGGCGCTCGAACGCTTGCCCAGAAGGTCGGTCAGACGCTGGGCATTGTCATGTTTGCGATGTTCCTAAGCTTTGGTGGCGATATCGGTGACGATCTCGGCATTCGCCTCAGCGGTGTCGGGGGTCTTACGTTGTACCTCACCGCCGCCCTCATCTTCTCCCGATACGACGAGAAGACCCTACGGCGGGAACTAGCGTCCTTCGGTACGACCACCCCGACCGATCAGCGATAGCGCGGCACGGCCCGTTCGCCGCCACTACCGCAGACCGAACGGCCCAATTGGACCACGCCGTACCGTTGGTGGTTGTGGTGCTGTTCGTACCTGCACTGGAGCCCCCGAGGAGCGTTTGGATGCGGCTCTGCAGGGGATGCTGCTGGAACATCCTGGCACCGACAAGTGATAGGTGGACCGAAACGCCCGATCGCGTGCGGGTCCCGTCGCTCGATGAGGAGGCGGCGTGAAACGGGCCAGGCCCCTCAGGACACGATCTCGGCTGCGGTCACGAGTGAACTGTCCACCCATCCACAGCCGGCCCCTACTGTCTTCGAGAAGAGCCCAGGCTCCAGCCTGGCCATTCAGGCCGAACTCATACGGCAGCTTGTTTCCCGTTGCGATGTCGATGCCATAGGCGGCACGTACTGGCTGTTGATCCAGTGCCCCCGGCACCGTGAGCATTTCCTTCAAGAACGCCTGATACTCGGCGTAGCTTTGATGGCCGCTGGCGTTGTCGCTGTTACGAGACCCGATGGGGTATTCGGCAACCGAACCCCAGCAGTGGCAGCCGGCCCAGAGCGTGGTGCGTCCGACGTAAAGCACCTGGGTGTCTCCGCCGCCGTACTCATCTCCGAACCCGCGGTTGGTGGCATAGGACCGAAGCGGGCGCAGCGTCGCTGCATCAAGGATGAGCGTCTGGTGTGCCTGACCACCCAGGTACACGCGGTCACCTTGGAATTGCACATCGTGCTGCCACATCGAGTTCTGATCGCGGTGGCTGAGCACGCCCGGAGGAAGACCCTGCGGTACATCTGCTCGTAGAGCGCCGGTTGCGGTGTCGACGACAGCGAAATTGAACGCCCGGGCATCACCGTTGATCGAGCCGAACTTTCCGGCGAGGTACACACGATCCCGCGCGGTATCGACCGCCAAGGCGAAGACGTTTACGCCACCATCGGTTGGCGTGACCGTGTCAATTCCTGTCGTTGGCCGCCAATCCGGGTCCAGCGCTCCGGTGCGTGTGTTGATGCGGGCGAGGTTTTCGAGAGCAACGGTTGACGAGCGGGTGAACCGCCCGCCGAGGTAGGTCTGACCACCAACGATTTCGAGGTCGAAGATGACCGGCTCACCCCAGGAGTGGCCGAGATCGGTTTCAAACCCGGCGACGTCGGCACCGCTAGTGGCATCGACCGCCTGGATGCCGCCGGGGATTTCTCCGCCGGCGAGGATCGTGCCGTCCTCGGTGATGTCGATCGCATACACCGGGCCGCGCATCGCGGGCTGGAAGGACCGGATCCATTCGCCGGTGTCGAGGTCGAACGCCGCCAAGTAGGGACGGGAGAACTTGACGCCGGTGGGGGAGTAGACGTTGAGGAACTTGCCGGCCACAAAGATGCGACCGTCGTATTCCTCAATGTCCCACACGAGCGCTCGCAGCCTGGCGGTGTGGTCGACGTTGAGCTCGGCATCCCCCACATCCCAAATGAGGTCGGTGTCGGTGGAGATGCCTTCTTGAGAAGCGGCCGGTCTCGTTGGAACGAGCAGCGATGCAACCAAAAGAACGATTACGAGGAGCCCTGAACGTTTTGAGCGGTGTAAGGCCACGGAGAGATGCTAAGCGGTTGATTGCATTAAGTTGCCAATCCGTCTCCGATGATGTTGTTTTTGCAGGTGGGATCTGTGACGAAATTCGGTTTCTGACCGGCGCAGAGGCCGCTATCCTCAGAGGTCCACCGATCGGAGGTGGTGTAATTGGCAACACAACTGGTTCTGATCCAGTTATTAGGGGTTCAAGTCCTCTCCTCCGAACCACAGTTGAGGTTTCCCCTCAGCTGAGTCCTGCCCCGTTCGTCTAGCGGCCTAGGACGCTGGCTTCTCATGCCAGTAGCACGGGTTCAAATCCCGTACGGGGTGCAACGCAAGTACAAGCCCGGGATTGCGAAAGCGGTCCCGGGTTCTGTTGTTTTGTCATGGCGGTCTAGGTTTCTGTGTATGACATCCGGGCGAACCGACCTGTACAGCGCGTTGTTGCGCGGCGCCATCGTTGGCGATGAGCCGGTGGAGTGCGCACAGCAAATGCTGCAAGTTCTCATGGACTCGTTGGCCTCTGCGGTGTTCTGGAAAGACACCGACTCGCGATATCTGGGATGCAATCAAGCCTTTGCTGACTACGCAGGCGTGCCTGTCGCGGACCTGGTTGGTCTCAGCGATGACGACATGCCGTGGGCTGGCCACGGTGCCGGGTACACCGACTGGGATCGGAAGGTCTTTTCTACCGGCCAGTCGTTCTTCAATATCGATGAAGAATTGCTGACCGTCGACGGGGTCGAACGCCGGATCGAGACCAACAAGGTCCCCCTTCTAGACCCGTCCGGTCAGGTGATTGGACTGCTGGGAAGTATCCACGATGTGACCGAACGCCGGGCTGCCGAGAACGAACTTCAGTCGACGTTGCGAGACCTCGATGAGCGGGTCATCGCCCGGACGGCTGAGCTCGCACAATCGAACGCCAGCTTGCGGCGGGAGGTGAAAAAGCGGGTCGGACTCCAGATGCAGGAACGTCGCCTGCGGGAACACGCCGACTTGCGCCGCGACCTCATCGCTGGGCTGGCGACAGCCACGACCCTCGAAACCGTGGTGGGTCGGCTGACGGTGGGCCTGCGGGAGATGTTCGCCTGCGACCTGGTTGCCATCGTCCTCTGTGGTGATGATGGCATCCTGCTGCCGTCTGATATTGTCGCCGATCCCACCTACGAGGTGCTGCAGAACAGCCTGAGTCGCCAGCAGCTCGCGGAGCTCGTAGCACAAGCGTCTGAGGGATCACCTCGTCGCGGTCGATTCATCGATCCTCCGGCCTTCTCCTTTGGCAGTGCCGCATCGGGACTAACCGCCGAGATGCGGGCGGCCGGGGCAACGATCGGGTTCGTCTCTCTCGAGTCACGCGTGCCGGGGTTTTTCGACCGCGAGGTCGCAGATCAGTTTCGCCAGGTTGTTCAGCATGCCTCCGCAGTCGCGTCAAACATCCGAATGACAAACCTTGCGGCGCAGCTGGCTGCTGAGGCCGAACGCGAGAAGATGACGAGGGGTCTGCATGACTCGGTCATTCAGTCCTTGGCCGCGGCGGCGCTCAACGTCGAGGCCAGCCTCGGCCACCTCACGGCAACCGACCCCGGGCGTGCCGCCGCCGAGCGTGCCCTCGACATGATTTGGGCAAGCCACAGCGAGGTCCGGGCGCTGATGGACAACTCTCAAGGATCGATCGGGCACAAGCTCAACCTGGCTCAGGTGATTGAGGAATTTCAACTCCGACCGAACGTGGCCATAGGCCAACTGAAGCTGGTCACCGAAATCGAACCTCTGGACGTCTCGTCCGAGGTCTTGGAATGCTTGTGCTTCATCGGCCGTGAGGCGCTTGTTAACGCCGATCGCCATGCCGAAGCCAGCGAGGTGCGTCTGACGGTGACGGCTGGCTCGGAAACGGTGCTTGTTATCGAGGACAACGGCAAAGGCTTCGATCCACAGCAGGTGTCCGCGGGACATCTCGGATTGCGGATCATGGCAGCCCGTTCAGAAGAACTGGGACTCGATCTCCATATCGACGCCGCCGTCGGCCGCGGCACAAAGGTGACCGTCCGAACTCCCTGACTCGCCAGCTAGAAGCTACGCGAGCTGAGCGTCGATCCAGTCGGTGAGCTCGGCGAGGACGTCCATCTTCTCGTACTCGTTGAAACACTCGTGTCGGAGACCTTCCCAGGTTCGGTAGGTGACATTGGGAAGCTCGGCCAACGGTTGGGAGAAGTGCTGTGGCACCAATTCGTCAGCCGATCCGTGGAGCACATAGGTGGGAATCTTGATCTTGGCGATGTTGGTGGCGGCCTTTGGCATCGCATCGAAGATGGCTCGGCCGAGGCCAGCCGTCGATCCCGCAACCCCTAGCGGGTCGTTCTCGTAGGCGTTTGCGACCTCTGGATCATGGGAGAGGATGGAGCCGTCTATCTTCGAGGGGATGAAGAGTTTAGGGAGAAGTCGTCCGATGATGGGAGCTGCAATGCGCTGCCATGCAGGGACGACGGCCCCTAGTGCTGGCGAGCTGAGAATGCCGAGATCAGGTTGAGGGCGGCCGCTCTCCAGATAGCTCGTGACGACCAGTCCACCAAGGGAATGGCCCAGCAACACCACCGGTATGCCCAAGGAGCGCCGTTCGGTCATCAAAGCCTCGACGTCGTCCAGGAAGTCATCGAAGCTCTCGACAAAGGCCTTTGGTTTTTCCGATTGGCCAAAACCGCGCTGATCGAACGCCAGCACGTCGTAGCCCTTCGACTCCAGAAAGTCTCCGACGTGGATGTACCGGCCGCTGTGCTCGCCGATTCCGTGGACGATCAGTACGGCCGCCTTGGCCCCGTCCACCGCCCAACGGCGTCGAAGTTGTGTTCCGCCTCGGGAACTCTCACCAAAGAACTCGTCCATAGCCACGGTCATAAAGGTTACCGATTGGTCAAGTCATCCCGATGAACGCCCGCATGATCGTCGCTGTCGCGTTGGGTGGAGCTGTCGGAGCTTTGGTTCGTGCCGGAGTCACAAACCATCTCGTGACGTCACGTTCTGTTGGATTACTCATCCTGAACGTGGCAGGGTCGTTCGTACTGGGCCTGCTGGTGATCCGTCTCGTGCACGCTCCGACCCTTCTGGCCGCAACGGGAACCGGGTTCTGTGGTGCGGTCACCTCTATGTCCACCTTTGCCGTGGACGTCGCTCAACGGCTGCAAGACGGCCAAGCTGCGTCAGCGCTCGGGTTGGCGTGTCTGACCGTGGCGGGTGCGCTCGCCGGCGCTGCAGTCGGTCTGCGGTTAGGCGAGCCCAGATGATGGCCGTGGTACTTATCTCCGTCGGCGGTGCGATCGGTGCTGTTCTGCGTCTTGTAATGTGTCACGGCGACGGACGGGTGCCGTGGCGAATGATGGCGGCGAATGTGCTTGCCTCGGCTGCAGCGGCCGCGTTCGCCGATCTCGATGACGGCTGGCGCTGGGCGGTCAACGTCGGGGTGTTGGGTGCTCTTTCCACCTGGTCTTCGCTCGCCGTTTCGGCAGCTCAACTCGCTCGCGCCGATGAGAAGTTGACCGCAGCCGCCGTCCTGCTCGGGACGGTTGCTGCATCGGTGTGTGCCGCAGCGTTGTTGCTTTAGCCCCGGGAGCCGACATAGGCGGGTCGACCGACGAGTCGGGAACCCCGGCGACGTGAGCCCTCGCCCCAGAACCAACTTCCGACCAGTAGCGCGACCCCAGCTGCGGCGAGGATCGTGGCCGGTCGGATCATTTCGCCAAAAAGAATGGTTGCAATGGCTCCGGCAACGACTCCCTGCCGCGGAGCGAGCATGCTGATAAGGCGGGGCATCACGAGAGCGATCACAAGCCACACCGCGGCGGTGCCGAAGGCCCAGTTGGACACCCGACGCAAGATCATTCCTCGGTCGCGAGCGGCCAGGAGCGCAGTCACCGCGCCGCCTGCTGCGACCAAGGCCGCGATCATGCTGGCAGATTCGATGGCCACCCGTATCTTGCCGAGGAAGGAGAGTCCGGCTGTCGGTAGCTCCACCTGCATCGCCGGCGCCTGAGGGACCAAGGCATCGAGTTCGGGACGCTCCGCTACTAGGGCGTTGCGGGCCGCGGTACCGACCGCGGTGGCGTGAAGCACGGTGTTGGTTTCCTCGCCGCGCAAGGCCTTCTGATGCACTTCGACCAGGCCGTCACGAACGAGCAGCTGAATGGCCGGATCATCCAGTGCGCGGTCTGCAACCTGCAAAATAACCTGCCGTGGAAGGGCGACACCTTCTGGTAGTTGCTCTTCAATTCGATTGGCCAGTGTGGAGACCAACGCCGCACGAAGTTCGGGATTCTCAAACATCTGGTCGGCCAATTCTTCGGAGCGGCCGGGGTCTAGTGCGGTACGTGTCAGCACGAATCCTGACCATGCCATCGAGGCGAGAACCAGCGACAGGCCAAGAAGAAGTGCAGAGAGGCTACGGCGCATCTAACAAGCTTCCCATGTGTAAGTCCACGATTGGTGGCGCATACAACTACTGTCGGCCAGACCATGTCCTTCGGTAGCGCACTGCTGATTTTCGTCGGTGGCCTTTTTGCGGGCTTCGTCAATGCCCTGGCCGGTGGAGGATCGTTGCTTACGGTTCCACTGCTGGGATTGGCTGGCGTTGAGGGTCTTGTAGCCAACGGCACCAATCGGGTATCGGTCTTGCTGGCAACCGGAACAACCGGCATTGGCTTTGCCCGGGGTGGATACGCCGATTGGTCGAAGATCTCAAAGATCGTCGGTCCCGCTGTTGCTGGTGGCCTGGTCGGTGCGCTCGTGGTCTCCAATCTGAACGATCAGATCTTCGAAAGAGCGTTCGGCATCGTGATGATTCCCCTGCTGGTGCTGTCGCTCAAACCGCCCAAGAGCGACGCCGTCAAGAAACCCTGGCCGCTCGCAGCCACCATTGTGGTGTTCTTTTTCGTTGGCATCTACGCCGGTGCCATCCAGGCAGGAACCGGACTGATCTTGCTGCTGATTCTCAACCGCGCCGGAAACGACCTGGTCACGGGTAACGCGATCAAGAATTTCGTGATCTGCGCAGTGTCGATCATCGCTCTTGGCATCTTTATCTATCAAGATCAGGTTCGGTGGATCCCGGCACTGATCCTCAGTGCTGGCTCGATGACCGGTGGTTATATCGGCGCAAACAGCGCAGTGAAGGGTGGCGAGAAGGTGGTGAAACCGGTGCTGGTGGTGTCGGTGCTGCTGCTTGCTGGCCGCATGCTGGGGCTCTACGAATTGGACTTCTAGGGTTCGTTCGCCATCGGTGGGCTCACCTGGAACGCCGCTCGCCAAGCTGGACTCGGCGTGCGGCGGAAAGAGAGCGGTAGAATATGTTCTATGCGCGTTCTCCCCAAAGCCAATGAGACCTGCTGGTGTGGCAGCGGGAAGAAATACAAGCGCTGCCACAAGCGGAGCACGGATCCGATCCGTCCCTACTCCTCGGCCCCTCTCCGTCCGGTTCCGGACACCATTGCGAAGCCACCGTGGGCCGATGGTTCCAACCACTATGAGCGATGGGACGAACCTCACGTCAAGAGCGCCGACGTGATCGAACGGATGCGGCGGACCGGTCGAGAGGCCGCGGATACGCTCGCCTTTCTCGGCACCCTCGTGCAGCCGGGCGTCACAACCGATCAGATCGACGAAGCGTGCCATAACGCCGCTATCGAGCGGGGGGCCTATCCGAGCCCGCTGCTGTACCCCGGTTCCAAAGATCCATTTCCCAAGTCCGTGTGCTCATCGGTCAACGAAGTCATATGCCACGGCATTCCGGACAGCCGCCCGCTCGAGGATGGCGACATTTTGAACCTCGACGTCACCCTCTTCAAAGAGGGTGTGCACGGTGACACGAACGCCACTTTCTTTGTGGGCGATGTCGATGCGCTTTCTCAGCGTCTCGTTCGCGTAACGAAGGAGTGCACTGAGCGAGGTGTCGCGGCCGCGACTCCCGGCAACCGGATCAACGACATCGGCCGCGCCATTCAAACCCATGCCGAAGCCAACGGGTTTGGCGTCGTCCGCGACTTCGTAGGGCACGGCATCGGTGAGCAGTTCCACACCGATCTTCAGATCTGTCACTACTTCCACCCGGACCTCAACACCGTGATCGAGCCGGGCATGACGTTCACGATCGAACCGATGATCACCGTCGGCTCGTGGAAGGGGCGCATGTGGAACGATGCATGGACCGCAGTCACGATCGATGGCGGCCGCACCGCTCAGTTCGAACACACCGTGCTGATCACCGACGACGGCAACGAGATCTTGACGACCCCTACCGACACCAGCACCCACCCCTACTGGACGCTGTAGGCGTCGGTCTCGATACCGGTCATCAGACCTGTCGGTAACCGGTCCGGTTGTCGTTAGATTTGGCTAATGGGGCGTTCGTATGCGGGAGATCTTCTGGTTTCTCGGCCGGACATGGCTGATCCTAACTTCGACGGGACGATCACCTTCGTACTCGAACACGGCGACGATGGCGCCGTTGGCGTCGTCCTCAATCGCCCGACTCCACTGTCGATCACCGACGCCTTTCCCGATTGGTCCGAACTCGTGCCCGCTCCGGCACGGGTCTTCCAGGGCGGACCGGTGCAAACCAACGGGATTATCGCATTGGGCCGACACCGGCCTGAGGCCCCGGCCGAAGGTCGATTCGATCTGCCGAGCGGTCTGGTGAGCGTGGATCTCGACCAACAGCCGGCGTTGGCCAGAGCGTCGGGTCTGCAAGAGATGCGTATCTTCGCCGGTTACGCCGGTTGGGGGACAGGCCAGCTGGAAGGCGAGATTGCGAACCATGCGTGGTGGGTACTGCCCGGGTCTGCCGATGATGTTTTCTGTGCCGACCCCGGCCGGTTGTGGGCGAAGGTGTTGAGACGCAGCGGTGGAGAACTGCGTTGGTTCGCCAATCTGCCCGCTGACCCGTCGGCCAACTAGCGTCTAGATCGTTCCGACGCTCGGTTGAAACCCGCCGGGCACGAAGCGGTGGTGGTACACCTGGTTTCCACCCTTTTGCTTCGCTGAATACATCGCCTGGTCGGCCTGCTGGAGGACTTCGTCTGGCGTTGTGCCAACTCCCGCTGCGGCCACGCCGACGCTGGTGCCGAGGTGGATCACTGCCTCACCGATTCGCAAGGGTTGCGACACCGCACCCACGACCCGATTGGCAAAGGAGTTCACGTCCACGCCGGTGGATGTGTCGAGAACGACGAGGAACTCGTCGCCACCAAGTCGGCCCACCACATGGGGGCGTTCCACCAGTCGGGTCAGCCTTCGGCCGATCTCGATGAGGACTTGGTCACCGACAAGGTGGCCGTGTGTATCGTTGGCGGCCTTGAACCCGTCGAGGTCGAGGAACATAAGGGTGAGAGAACCTGCGGCCTTTTGACCGCCCGTTCCGAGTCGCTCATGCAGAATTCGCATGAGCTGGGCTCGGTTGGCGAGGCCGGTCAAGGCGTCGTGATCGGCTTCCCAGGCAAGGTCCCTTGACCGTTCCTCGAGACGCTGAACCTCAACTGCGTTGTTGTAGGCGGTGGCTACCTGGGTCGCGTAGAGCTCGAACGAGCGGATGTCGTTGGTCTGCAGAGGGTCGCGGGAGGTTTCGAGCCAGCCTCGGACGACCAGCGACGTTGTTTCGTCCTCATGCACCGTGACGGCGGCCGCCGAACGGTAGTCGTGAAGATGAAGGACCTGATCGGTGATGAGGGACTCGCCCATCGATACCTGTACCAACGAATCGGTTTCGATCGCCTTGTCGGTGAGGACCTCAGGACTTGGCATCTGCCGATCGCCCTTGTGAACCGCCGCGAGGACCCGGTAGTCGCGAGGTCCAAAGCGTTCGATGATCTCGGCGTCGGTGAACCCGAAGGTCGGTATCTGGGCAACCGCATGGCTCAGCACGGCCAGTGGTTCATCGATGTCGGCCATGGTCTGGGCACTGTTGGCGATACCACTCAACTGACGGCTTCGGCTTCGTGCCTCGCGCAGTGCCGAGTCGGTACCTTCGACACGGTCACGAACACTCTTCACAACGACGCCAACGCCGGAGGCAATAATCAGGAGCGCGAAGAGCTGTTGAATGCCCGCTCCGAGAGCGTCGTTGGCGGCTCCCTCGGTGTCAGCGGACAGAATCGAGAGGCCGAGGTAAGACAGCGACATCGCGAGCCATGCGATCACCGCGGCGAAGGAGCCGTAGTGAATGTTGGCGGTCAGCATCGGCATGGCCAGCACAAGCCATGCCAGTGGTCCAGCTGCGGTATCCACCAGCAACAACACCATCAAGGCAACGAGCGTGTCCAGGCCCACCCGAACCAGTGGATGGAGCAGCCGATCGAGCGAAGAGTTCTCTTCACCCCGCAAACGGATTCCGATGGCCACGATGTATCCGAGGGCAATCACGACCAGACCGACTCTGACGTCTGAGCCGATCTGCTGATCACCGGCACCGAAGCGGGTCGTAAGTAGGATGATCAGGAAAAACAGTGTCAGCAGACGCACGGGATCCAGGGCGCGTTCGAGCACGCTGACCGCCGAGGATGTATCCCCATTGAAGGTGCCGCTGCTATCCATCCTTGGACCTGTCGGCGCCTTGGGCCGGCGATTGAAGTATTTGAGCACTTCTTTCCTGTTGCTGTGCTTCGACTTGTTCCTGGTCCGGTCGATTGGTCCGGTAGTTGCACTTGGAGGCGCGGCCGTTCCGCGAGATTGTCGCGAAGGCTCACATCCTGACACCGAAGGCCGAAAGACTTGGGATGAGCGAGATTACCAATGCCGAAGTAGAGGCGAATTCTCTACGTTCGGATTCAACCGGTATTGCGTCTGGACTGACGCTTAGCGACCTCGCTCGGCCGCGCATTCGAAGCCGTAGCGCGATGCTGGTCGCCGTAGCTGTTGGTCTTGCCCTCTTCGTTTTGGTCGCATCGGCGTTCTCGGTGGCCGCAGAATCTCGGGTGGTCGCCACGAAATCTAACCAGCTTCATTCCTGCGACGAGGTGCTCCGGTCCGCGATCACCGTTCGATCTCAACTCGGCTCAGCCGTGAACTTTGCTCAGCTGGATCGGACACAAAACACTGACTCCAGCCGCATCATCAACCAAGCCGTCGGCGATGCTCGGCAGTCGCTGCAGGAAATGTCGGCAGCCCAAGGCTGTGTCGAGGTCGAGGGGGAGAGCACCCTCATGGGCTCGGACTTCTCTGTCACCGCGGCCACCGTTGCGAACCTTTTGGACAACGGCGGTGAGCAGCAGCAGGAACAAGCCCGCGAGCTTCTCGTGGGCGATATGAACGATCAGTACACCAGTCTGGTTGAACGTCTGATCGACGAACGACAAACGTTGGTGGAGTCCTTAACCGAGGCGGATGAGAATCTCGGGAGGCTCGGTGCCCTCGCCACGTTCATCATCGCGTTCTTTGTTCCCACGGTTGCGATGTTCGTCTACCGACAGATCACCCGTCGTCAACGTGAGACGATCGAGCTCGCTCGACTACTCAGCGAAGCCCGCGCCGGAATGGACTGGCGAAGCGACTTGATTCACAGCGCCGCAGCCATGGCAGAGGAAGAAGCTGAGGGCCTTCCTGTGTCGTCTATGACCACCACCTTGCGGTCAAGACTGCACGACCTTGACTTCTTGGTCGGTGCCACTGCGTTGGGGCACGGCTATACCTTCGAGGCCCTCACCGTGGCACAGCTTCGAGATGAAATCCAAGCTTCGTGGCCATCGCTCGTGAGCGTTGCCGGCGACGGCAGCGACATTCTTTGGGGAGATCGTCGGGCGATTCTTCTTCTGTGCAACGACATTGTTCGCAACGCTCAACGGCGCGGCGCGAAGCGGGTGCTGATCAGTGGAGGACTGGACAGCGACGGCGTCTGGATCGCCATCACCGACAACGGAACCCAACTCGACCAGGAGTCGGTAAAAGCCATCCTTCAGTCGCCGAGCTTGGTGGATGCAACCGACGAACACCTCGCCAAGCGCCTCGACCCGGATACTTCACTGGTACTGATACTTGGCCGGATGATTGCGCCGGCGTTGGGTGGCAGCTTCTGGAGTGACAGCGTGGGAACCAACACCCGCTGCACGCTACGACTTCCTAGCGCTCGGATCCGCAAGTCGGCGGCGCCCAAGTTGTCGACCGCGAGGTAGGCCATGTCTGGCAGGCTCCTGAGCGGGCTGAGCGGCTGGCGGGGGATCACCGTCTGGACAGGAGCACTCGTTGCGCTGTTGTCCTCGATCTTTGCAGGCGCTCTGTTTGTCTCCGCGATGGGTGCCAACGACATCGAGGCTCGGGTGTTCGTAGATCTTGCGGGTGACCAGCTTCTCGATGGTGTCGTAGGGGATGGTCAGAATCCAGCTGCGGCCGGTGTCACCGTTCGACTTTGGGTTGACGATGGTCCCAGTATTGGACAGCCTGACGCTGGTGACGCCGTCGTCGGTGTGTTCACGACCGATGCCAGCGGGGTGATCCTCGCACCCAGTCTCAGTCCCTCGAGGCAGTACTGGGTTGCCGTCGATTCGACCACGGTTTCCGCGCCCTCAGGCATCAGCGGGGCGACGCCGGTTGCGGAACAAACCTACGGCCCCGTGGGTTCTGTCACCGACCTCGCCGGGACGATCGCAACCGCGAACGGCCCCTTGTACGGTGGCCGGGATCCGTTATCGGATGATGTTCGCGCCGACCAGGCGGCGTTCGCACAGTCGATCGCCCTGGCAAATCCCGGTGACCCGGCTCTCGACTTCGGTTTCAGTTTTAATGTCGTGACCAACACCGAACCCAACGCCGTCCAGGGGTCGCTTCGGCAGTTTGTTGCCAACGCCAACACCATCGTGGGACCCAACGCCATGAGGTTTGTGCCGTCGGTTCCTACCAATGACACCGATGGCGGATCCAATAGCTGGTGGACAGTCGGCGGTACCGGTGATCTGGTTGTTAACGACGCCGACACCGACATTGACGGGACATCGTTCGGCGCCGATGGGTCGTTGCTCGACCCGAATGGAGGCACGATTTCGGCCAACGCGGGGACACCGGTTGGCAGTCGGACAGCGACGTTGCCACTTCTCGGCCGCCCCGAACTGCAGATCGACGCACGAGTTCTCGCAACATCTGCAGGCGGACTCATTCCGCACCGAATGACGGTCCGGAGTGTTCACGTCGGCGGAGGGTCCTCCTCGAGTGCGATCCAAGTCACCGGCGCCCCGGCATCAGTGATCGCCGACGTCGTCGTCACGAATGTTGTGGTGGGTACGGTCGACCCGTCGACCACTGCGCCCAGGAGCGGCAGTCCAGCGTTCCTGGTGAGAGCGGCCGATGCTCCGGGCTTTACGCTCCAAGACAGCTTTCTTACCGGTCCTACCAGTACGTTCGTCGAGTTTCTGGCGTCTCCGGCGGTCCGTGTCATCGGCAACGAAATGGTGACGGCGGGCCTCGACGGATTTAATGTCAACTCGCCCGGAATGACGGTGCAGGGGAACAGGATGTCCGGAGTCCTCGACTACTGCATCGACAACTTCGACCTGAACACCTCGATTGAAGACAACCTCTTTATCGGGTGCGGCGACTCCGTCGGTCAAAGCGGAGGAATCAGGGTGGGCGACGGATCAGCAACGATCCGGTTCAACCAGTTTCTCGCGAACAATGGCCCCGGAATCGTGGTGGCTGGCGAGAACAACTCGGAGGGCCGCAACGCCGGGCTGGCCGTGATCTCCCAAAACGAAATGACAGACAACGCGGGCCCCGCCATCGACCTCCACGGCCCGACCAACAACAATTTCGTCAATGGCGATGGCATTACGTTGAATGATGGACTCGTGACGCCGAACGCGGGCAACCAGTTCATCGACTACCCGGTTCTCGTTGACATCACCGGTTCACCCACGCCTGGGTTTGTGACGGTGACCGGCACAGCCTGTGCTGGGTGTGTTGTTGAGATCTTTGAGTCATCGGTGGGTGCAGGTGACACGGCAGCTTCAGGCCTGGCACATGGCGAGGGCTCCCGCTTCTTGGGTACTTCCACAGCCAATGGCGCCGGAGCGTTCTCCGTCGACGTACCCACCGCAGGCCTCGCGAGCGTCACCGCAACTGCGACCGACACGGCCCTCGGTGTCACCAGCGAGTTCGCGCAGAATCGTGGCCTCGAGGTTCTTAGTGGTCGGGTATTGATCGATCCAGATGGAGATGCTGATCTTGTTGACGCGCTCCCGGTCGGCGGCGCAACGGTGCGGGTCTACCGAGATGTCACATCGGATGCTCCCGGCCCCGAGACTCCCGCCGCATCCGATCCGCTGTTGGCAACCCTCACCACGGGTGCCGATGGTCGCTGGACATTCCCGGATGCACTGACTGGGGCGTTCTGGGTCACTATCGACTCTCGAACCATCGACCCCCCGGTGCTCAATACCGGGTCGGTGCCATCCGACGTGTGGGCTGAGCAAACCTTCGGCCCAACCGGAAGTCTTCGTGCCGACCGTCTTGGCGGCACGGAGACGACCTCGGTCGATGGTCCAGTCGTCGGTGGCGCCCGCGGAGATGGCATCGATGACGCAACGAGTCTCGTCACGGCTGAACACCTATTCCGGATCGATTCCGCAACACCCCGGCTCGACCTCGATACCGGTTTCTCCTTCAATGTGGTAAGCAACCTGCTGGGCGGCGACGCATCCGATTTTGACCCCGCCGGACGGTCGGTACAGGGCTCGCTGAGACAGTTCATCCAAAACGCAAACGCAATCGACGGACCAAACACCATGCGGTTCGTGCCAACAGTGCCCACCAACACCCTGGCATCGCCGAACCGCTGGTGGCGTCAGTCCGTATCGGTCGCGCTTCCTCAGATCACCGATCAAGGCACCACGATCTCCGGTGAGGCGCGTCGCTACGATCTGCCACGAGCGGCCTATGACCCCAGCGGCGGTGCGTTCCGGCCAGCGTCAGTAGCCGGCCGCCGCGACGTGGCAATAGCCCGCCTCGATACCCCCGAGCTCGAACTTTGGGGAAATCGAGCCACTGACCCTGGCATGGATGGCTTCAGAGTCCGAGCCGCCGATGCGGAGATTCGCGGCATCGCGATGATCGGCTTTCAGACGGCCATCTCTATCGACGCTGGTGCGTCGGGTCCTGGCGCCGCCACGGTTGTGGACAACGTCATCGGGTTCGATCTGGCCACGGGGTCAGACCCCGGAGCATCTAATCGCAACGAGAACGCCGTGGTGATCGATGCGGCTTCGAGCGCCACGATCAGCCACAACGGTCTCGGCTGGTCGGCCCGATCGATGGTGGGTGTTTTCACCGGGTCCTCGGTGATCGTTGAGCAGAACCACATTGAAGAGGTCAGTTTGTCAAACGTTGGCAACGACGGCGTTGTCTTTGCCGACGGCTCGTCGGGCACCGTCAACGAGAACATTTTCGATGGAATGCAGGCCTACGGGGTCGATCTGTTCCGGACGACTGCAGCGGTCTCGATTCGCGACAACACCTTCCGACGCTACGGCCTTGCCGGCGCCGAACAGGGTGCCATTCGAGTCTTCGGAACCGGTAGCCAGATTTTCGACAATCACTTCACCGATGGCGTCGGGGCGCCGGTGCTCGTTGTAGGGGACAGGCTCGCGCTACCTGATCCGGCCCGTCCAGGCCAGCAGGCCACGATCCGGCTGAACTCATTTGGCACGCTGATCGACGGTGCTGCTGCCGCCGCAGCGATCGATCTTGCCACGGCCGCTGGACTTGAATCACCGGACGGACCCACACCCAACGACGGTGTAGACGGTTGTGGCTTGACTCCCGGATCGGGCAACGGCGGGCTCGACTATCCCGACCTACGTGTGGAGATCCAGGGAGCTAGCTGGGTGGTTACGGGCACCGCTTGTCCGAACGCCCAGATCGATGTTTACGTCGGCGATAATTCCAGCGGCCATCCGACCGTCCCGGCAGTGCAGACTGCGGCCAACGGTGCTGGAGTAGTGAACACCACAATAGCCATCAGCAACCCCACACTCCTGGCGGCGACCCACTCGACCGCCATTCAGACTGACGGAACCGGCTCGACCTCAGAGTTCGCTCCGGTTGTTCCGATCGACACCGACGTTCCCCCGACAATCACCAATCCCGGCCCCCAGTCGGCGACCGAGTTCGTGCCGTTCACCCTGGCCGTCGTTGGCTCAGACCCCGATAGCACCGAGGTTTGGTCGGTCGTTGGTCCACCGGGGCTGACGATCGACTCGTCCACCGGAGTCATTTCTTGGACGCCAGCCGAGACCGATGGCGGCACGACCCCGGCCGTCACCGTTCGTCTCACCGGAGGTCCGGTCACGGTCGAAGAGACCTTTACCATCACGGTGGCAGAAGATACGCCGGCTCCCACGATCACTGCGCCGCCACCACAAACGATCACCGTCGGCCAGACGGCGACACTTCCGTTCACCGCTACCGACGCCACCGGCTTCTCCGTCATCGCTGGTCCCGCTGGAACAGCTGTTGATGGGTTTGGCGTGGCGACGTGGACCGCAA
Source organism: uncultured Acidimicrobiales bacterium (assembly GCA_938029215.1). Taxonomy (GTDB): domain Bacteria; phylum Actinomycetota; class Acidimicrobiia; order Acidimicrobiales; family SZUA-35; genus JABDIY01. The sequence continues at coordinate 25,493 of CALHFG010000085.1, forward strand.
CTGCAGCAGAGGCCGGCACAAGCCAGACCATCACCGTTCAAGCGATTGGTCCAGGAGGCTCGGCCTCGGCCTCGGTGATCGTCACGGTTGCATCAGTCAATGGACCTCCCACCGTCGACCCAGTTGCCGACGTATCGGTTGAGGTCGGTGGAGACATCACGGTTCAGATCAGCGCAACCGATCCCGATGGCCCCCTGTCCTACGTTGTGCTGGCGGGCCCCGCCGGTCTAACCGTGAACTCGCTGGGAGTGGTGGATTGGACGAACGCCTCGCCAGTTGGTCCTCAGACCGTCACGGTGCGTGTGAGCGACAGCGGATCGCCCGCGCTCTCATCCGATGTGTCCTTCACTGTTCGAGTCATCCCGCCTCCGACCACGACTCCTCCGACCACGACTCCTCCTGTTACCGCTGGCCCCACAACCACGCTCACTACCGCGCCAACTACGGGGTCCACCACGCTGGAGTCGACATCGACGACCGAGGCCAGCACGACAACAACGGCGCTGCCATCCACCTCGAGCACCTCTGTCCCAGTGGCAACGACCGCACCGAACCCGCCCAGTACCACCCCACCGACTCTGGAGCCACTTCCGATCGATGAGACCGCGATCAATGTCCCGGTTCCCCAGTTTGATCTCCCCGACAACGGCTCAGCCGAGCCGACGCTTTCGGTAGTGAACGGCATTCCTTCGCTTTTGCAGGCACCGGGAGCGATAGCTATTCCTCCCGCCACTGTCGGCCTGGCTGGCGCCTGGATATTCGTGTTGGGCGTCCCGCTGGTGTTGTGGGAACGTAAACGCGCCGTGAGCCGTGTTGCTGGCGTTGACGCTGGCGAGACGTTGCCGGCCTACGCCACCCGCAACAGCACCTATCCGTTCTCATTCCTTCGAGCCGACGCTCCGATGCTGTGGTCCCGTTACCGGTTCATGGGGCTGGGCGAGGGCCTCCGGGTCAAGATCGAGTCGCCGGTTGGGCCGGTGTGGGTCGAACGCAAGCACCTTCGACCACTCCATGAACCCATCGAAGACCGCGAGCGACGCTGGTACGGCGACTGATCGGCCTTCAGGTCAACGTGGCCAGAAGGTCAGGAGTGCGGGGATCAGCCCGCCGGGCGGCTTGATGGGTGCTGAATACGAACAACCCGAATCCGTAGATCGGGGCGAGGGCGATCACGAGGAGCTGAGCCCAGAGTTCGGTCCGGGCATACGCGAGTCCAACCAGGATTGGACCTGCGCTCAACAGTCCCACGAACGCTCCGGCAAATGTGAACAGACCACTCACGCAACCCTGACCCATGTCGCCGGATGCGAACGGGTTTGGGTTGGTCTCATCCGGCAACAGCACAGGCGCGATCGTTGAGGTGAACGCTCCGGTTCCTGCGCCTGCGAACCCCATTCCGATGCTTGCGGCGAAGGCGACAGGAGCGAATCTCCAGCCGCCGGTCCATGCGCTCGTCCCAAGAATAACGGCCGAGGAGGCCCCGACGCCTAAAAGGAAGAACGCGAGAGCGCGACCCCGCAAGATGACCTTTAGTGTGTCGATCGCAAGCACCTCAGCCCAGAGCGCTCGACCATCGGCGCCCAGCAGGTTTGACGATGTGATCCCGGCGGTTAACGCAGGAACACAGGCCACCAGCACCGATGTGGGGTCCCGATCCAGGATTGCCGCCAGAAAGGGTGCTCCACCGATAATGAGCACGACGAACTGCGAGACAACCTGAACCCGGTAACGAGGGTGCCGCTTCAGGTAGCGCAGCTCTTTTGCCAGCACAGGACCATAAGGGCCTAGCCGGTCCATTACTCTGCCTCTGACGCCAGCTGAGTCCATGAAGTGATCGCGGCCAAACTCATCGACCCCTCCGTCGGTAACCTCGGTGAGGGCGTATTCCAAGATGATGATCCACCGCCACGCTGCGAAGGCGGCAAGTAATAGCGACAGCGACGATGCGCCCAGCGAGATCGTGATGGCTGATGGTCGTGAATCGAGCTGAAGAATCTCTAGACCCCATCCGGTCCAACCTCCGGGCAGCCACCGGGCGGCGCGTCCCAGGCTGTCGAGACGGTCCAGTGAGAAGCCCACGAACAGCAGGACCTGTGACCCGATGCCGACCGCACCGGCGAAGAGGCCTGCGAACACGATTACCAAGTCTCGGCGGTTTCGTTTTCGAAGCAGGCTGCCGAGTGCGGTCTGTGCGAGACGGGAGAGGACTGAGGCCAGCAGAACCGTGGAGAAGGCAGCGTATAGGCCAGCCACGATGCGAAGTATGGATCCGGTGCGGAACGCCATGACCACGAACGGCATGACTACCGCGATCGGTCCGGGTCCGATGAGGTTTGCGAAGGCCATGCCCGGCGCCAGCTGTCGGGCTGGAACCGGGAACAGCGCAAGTCGAGTGGTGTCGATCGTTTCGTCGGCAGCGCCGAAGAGCAATGGTCCGAAGGCCCAGGCGAGCAGCAGGGTGAAACCAAGAGCGGGCATCAAACCGGGCGCTACCCGATCGCTGCTCGCGATCGCCAGTGAGGCGCTACCGGAGAGGATCAGTGCCAGAACGCTGAACAGCACGAAGGCGAGGGCCCCATCGGTCTTGAATACGTTGCGCAGTAGTCGCAGGCGCAATGACACGAAAATCCGTATCATCCGATCAAAGCCAGTCGAGGGTTCGGGCGGTGTCAGAGTGGCCGACCGCCTCGGCAAAAACATCCTCTAGCCGCCGGCCGTTGCAGACCTCTGCGGTGGGTCCTCCAGCTACCACGCTGCCGCTGTGAACGACGGCCACATGATCACAAAGTCGTTCCACGACCTCCATTACGTGACTACTAAAGACAACGGTGGCTCCGTTCTCTACCAACTGCGACAGAATCTCGCGCAGGGCGCGCACCGAGAGAGGATCGACGCTCTCGAATGGCTCATCCAGGAACAAGACCGACGGGCGGTGCAGGATGGCTGCCCCCAAAGCAATCTTCTTACGCATACCGGTGGAGTAGTCCAGCACCAAGCGTCCCGCGGACTCGCTGAGGTCCATCACCTCTAGCAACTCGTTGGCCCGTTGCCGGCAAACAGCCTTGTCGAAGCCTCGAAGCAGACCCACGTACTCAAGGAGTTCCTGGCCGGTGAGTCGTTCGAACAACCGGAGATCCTCTGGCACAACACCAATGGTGGCCTTCACCGCTCGAGGGTCGGCCCAAACATCCATCCCCGCCACCCAGACATCGCCGAAATCGGGTCGAAGTAGACCGGTCGCGATCTTGAGGGTTGTCGATTTTCCGGCACCATTGGGACCTACCAGTCCGAAGAAGGTCCCGCGGGGAACATCGAGGGAAAGCCCATTGACGGCCGTCTTGGTGCCAAATCGCTTGTACAGACTGCGGATCGAAACCGCAAAGTCTCCCTCGGGCCGTCCGACGGGTGCGGTTGGTGGCGGGGGAGTGCTCGGAGCCGGCTGAGCTTGTTCGGTCACTCGGCCATCAGGGCGGCATACCCGGGCTTGATTACGTTGTTGATGAGGTCGAGCCGATCCTGGAAAGGCCAAAAGCTGCTCTTCATTGCGTTCACCGTGAGCCACTGCATATCGGTGAGGTCCCAGTTGAACGCATTGCAGCTCTTTTCAAACTCGTCGCTCATACCGACGTCGCTCATCAAGCGGTTGTCGGTGTTCATCGTGACGCGGAAGCGAAGGTCACGCAGCAGCTTGATCGGATGTGTCTCGATCGATTCCGCGGCTCCAGTGTTCACATTGGATGTAGGACACATTTCCAGGGGAATTCGACGGTCGAGGACATAGGTGGCCAACTGGCCGAGAATCGGCTTGCCGTCACCGTCGTAGGTGATGTCATCGACGATGCGGACACCATGCCCTAGCCGCTCGGCGCCGCAGTATTGAAGAGCTTCGTGGATGCTGGGGAGGCCAAATGCCTCGCCCGCATGGATCGTGATGTGGAAGTTCTCCCGCATGATCAGTTGGAACGCATCCAGGTGGATGGTGGGAGGGAATCCGGCCTCGGCCCCGGCGATATCGAACCCGACCACCCCGGCGTCACGGTGACGAACCGCGAGCTTCGCGATCTCGAGGCTTCGAGCTGCGGTGCGCATCGCTGTTACCAACGTGCCTACCACGATGGTGTTTCCGGCGGCGGCGGCGTTCTTCGTGCCGATCCGAAACCCCTCGAGCACGGATTCAACGACCTCGTCGAGGCTGAGTCCCTGGTCGGTGTGGAGTTCTGGCGCAAACCGGATCTCGGCGTACACCACACCATCGGCGGCGAGGTCTTCGGCGCACTCGGCGGCGGCACGGCTCAACCCGTCTTTGGTCTGGGTGACTCCTACGGTGTGCGCGAACGTCTCCAGATACAGAACGAGGTTTCGTCGGTCGGCTCCGCGCGTGAACCACTTCGCAAGGTCTGCGCTGTCGGTCGTTGGAAGGTCGACGTATCCTTGTTCGGCGGCCAGGTCGATCACCGTTTGCGGGCGCATGCCGCCGTCGAGGTGATCATGCAGGAGGACTTTGGGAGCTCGTTGAATTTGGTCTCGCGTGGGGATCTCCATTGGGTAACGGTATCGGCTCATCGCACTGGGGATCTGTACCCTCTCTTTCATGAGCTTGGCGGACCTTGAAGTGGTGGCGTTCGATTGCGATGACACCCTGTGGCTTTCCGAGAGCTTCTTCGTGCTGACTCAGCAGAGGTTTACGGCGCTGCTCGCCCCCTGGTGTGATGCGGACGAGACCGCCGAGCGGCTCATAGAGCGTGAGCGGGAGAACCTCGCTCATTTTGGGTACGGCGTGAAGGGATTCACCCTCTCCATGATCGAGACGGCGATCGACGCATCCGAGGGCTCGATTCCGGCGGCAGCTCTTGCCGAGGTTATCGAGTGGGCCCGAGAGATGATGGCCCACCCGGTCCAGCTGCTGCCCGGCGTACTGGAGACGCTTGACGGCCTTGAAAACAAATATCGTCTCGTCGCGATCACCAAGGGGGATCTTTTTCATCAAGAATCCAAGGTCGCTGCGTCGGGTCTGGCCGAACGCTTCGAAGCCGTGCACATCGTGAGCGAAAAAGATCCTGCGACCTATCAGGGAATCGTTGATGGGCTCGGCGTTGCTCCTCACCGGTTTTTGATGGTGGGTAACTCGACGCGCTCAGATATCGAACCCGTATTGGCGATCGGGGGAAGGGCGGTGCATGTACCTCACGATGTGACCTGGGCACTGGAACACGCCGACGAAGAGTTGGATGTGCCCGTGCTGGGTCGCCTCGATGAGCTCCTCGCACTGCTCTAGCTGGTCGCCGATTCGCCTAGCCCTCTTGCAGTCGCGTAGGGTCGAAGTTTCCGGGTAAGAGGTCCACGATAAGGCTCGGCCCGTCGGGAAGGTCGATGAGCGCGCCGTCGGCGGAATGTTCTACCAGAATCTGACGGCACCGACCACACGGTGCGCAATGGTTCCCCGCTCCCGAGACCACCGCGAGCGCAACGATTTTGCCCGCGTCTCTCCCAACAAGATCGCTCACGAGGCCGCACTCGGCGCACAGCCCGAGCCCATAACTCACGTTCTCAACGTTGCATCCTCGAACCACGTCGCCGGTGGACGTGAGTGCCGCCGCACCAACCTGGAACTTCGAGTAGGGAGCGTAGGACCGTTTGGTCATGGCTTGTGCTTCGGTTCGCAGCATGTCCCAATCGATGGTCATGGCGTTGTCCCGTAGATTCGGTCGCCCGCATCCCCAAGCCCCGGGGTGATATAGGCATTGGGTGTGAGGCCGTCATCTTGTGCCGCCAGAGTGATCGGCACATCCGGGTGGGCATCATGCACTGCCTGGACGCCCTCGGGACAGCCGATGATGCACAGCAGGCGCAGCCGCTGCGCACCTTGGTCCTTGAGGTAAGTCAGCGCAGCTGACGCCGACCCTCCGGTTGCCAACATGGGGTCGACCACGATCACCTCTCGCTCGTCCAGACGACCCGGCAGTTTGGAGTAATACCAATCGGGGGCATGGGTCTGCTCATTTCGTTGCATTCCGAGGTGACCGACGCGCGCGTCTGGAATGAGCGTCAGGATCGCCTCGACCATCACCAAGCCTGCACGTAGGATGCCGATGACGGCAGGGGACGGTTCGGTTAAGACGTTGGCCTGAGCGACGTCGACCGGTGTTTGCACCGAAGTCTCGACCGTTGGGAGGTCTCGCAGTCCCTCATAGGCAGTGAGGAGAGTGATCTCGGCGCACGTACGGCGGAACTGTTCTGGCTCAGTGTCGATCGAACGCAACCTGGCGATCTTGTGGCTAACCAGTGGGTGGTCGAGGACGCGAAGCAAGCTCACGAGGGCCGCCGGTTCATCAGCGCAGCTTCGGCGCGCCGGGCTAGTTCTCGAGCCTGTTCCATGTCGTCGCCGAGAGCAGTCACATGCCCCAACTTACGCCCCGGCCGTGGCCGTTTGCCATAGAGGTGGATACTGGCACCCTCGATTGCAAGTGCTTCGTGGAGGTGATCGGCCGGATCAACCGAGTCAAGGCCACCGATGACATTCACCGTGACCGACGCCTTTGAAAGCGCGTGGGTAGGTCCGAGCGGGAGATCGAGAATGGCTCGAACATGGTTTTCGAACTGGCTAGTGGGTGCGTTCTCCAGGGTGTGGTGGCCAGCGTTATGGGGGCGCGCCGCCACCTCGTTGACGATGAGGCCGTTCGTGGTGAGGAAGAACTCGATTGCGATTACACCCACCGAGTCAAGATCAGCCGCTATGGCGCGGGCCGTTTCTAGCGCCTCGGTTTTCACGCGAGTCCCGATGGCCGCCGGTGCACGGATCTCGCGACAGAAGCCGTCGGTATTGGTGGTCTCGGCGACTGGGTAACAGCGTGAGTTCCCTCCCACCCGGCGGGCGACAACGACGACGAGCTCCTTCACGATTGGCTGGAACTGTTCGATCATGAGATCACGGTCGATCTGTTCGGCCATCACCCGCAGCGCGTCGTTCTGGTTGTCGACGACCCAGGCCCCGCGTTCGGCCTGGCCACCGGATCGAACTGACTTTATTACTGCAGGAAACCCGAACATGTTGGTGAAGTCGATCAGATCGTCGGGACCGCGCAGCTCTGCGAACGGAGCGAACGTGAAGCCCTTTCCGATCAGAACGCGACGCTGGTAGACCTTGTCCATGGCAGCCCGAAGGGTTCGGGCTCCCGGCCGGATGATCTGGCCGGCCGCCTCCATGTGTTCGACCATGCCGAGATCGATTCGTTCGTGTTCGAAGGTCACCACTTCGCAGACCTCGGCGAACGAGGCGATGGCATCCGGATGACGGAAGCTGGCCCCGGGTGCCGCGAGGGCAGCCGAATCTCCAGAGTCCTCGGCCATGAGCTGGGGAGTTATCCCTAGCTTTACTGCAGCGCTGTGGATCATGCGGGCGATTTGGCCCGACCCCACAATGCCGAGTGGATAGATCGACGGAAGCTCATTCGGCACCCTCCCAGACTACGCGACGCGGGCCACCTACCGAGACTTTGAGAAATGCGTGGGTTCTGGGTTCTTTGACGGTGTCGCACGCGCGGCGCGATCTATTGTCAAAGCAAGTGGATCAGAATCGTCGGCGCTTGTTAATCAGTCTTGGGTATGGCGCCGCCAGCGTCGCCACCTTGGGCGCGCTCGGGGCCGGTCAAGTGGGCTCTGCCAGCTCCCGCTCCGGCCCGGACCGCTCCGCACCGGGGACTTTGGCGAGTACCGCCGAAGTTGCGGTTGAAGGCACCACCCAGTTCCCCCCTGCCCCGTTGGCACCGCCGGTGCTTGACGCTTCGCTGAGCGTTCCTGCGACCACCGCGTTCGACGTGGTGATCACCGGCGGTCGAGTCATGGACCCCGCCACGGGGTTCGATCAGGTCATGAACGTCGGTGTCCTCGGGAAAGCTATTGCGTACATCGGCGCCGAGCCGATCTCTGGCGCAACCTCGATCGATGCCACCGGGCAGGTCGTTGGCCCGGGATTCATCGACATCCTGAGCTACCGGCCGAACCCGTTTGGTGTTTGGTTCAAAGTTGCCGATGGTGTCACCACCAACCTCGGAATGCACGGCATCAACAACTATGCGAATGCGTTTTTCAAGCGATACACGGGCAAGGTTCCGGTCAACTTTGGTGGAGCGCTACACCACCAGTTTCATCGCGGTCTTCTGAACGTTGCCCCTGACCGCGAGATCGACCCCTCGACGCTTGGTGAATTCGAGCGCTTAGCCGATCAGCAACTGGCCGACGGCTTTGCTGGTGTTGCCTTTTCGCCCGAATACGCACCCGGAACCTCAACCGACGAGATCCTACGGCTGGCCGAGAAGTCAGCAAGCCGCAACAGCGTGCTGTTCTTCCACGCCCGTCATAGCGACGACGAAGCACCGGGAACCAATGCAGAAGCAATAGCGGAAATCCTCAACGTCGCACGCCAAACCGGGTTGTCGGTTCACGTGTCGCACATCACCAGCACGGGTGGCACGTTCACGATGGCTCAGACACTGGAGACCCTGAATCAGGCCAGAGCCGATGGCGTCGATGTCACAGCGTGTCTGTATCCCTACGATTTTTGGGCCACCCGACTGGGAAGCTTCCGATTTGCGGGGGACTGGCGTTCTCGTTTCCGCATCGACTACGAAGACCTCCAGATCGGCGGAACCGAGACCCGGCTTTCGGCTGAAACGTTCGGTCAGGCCCAGGCGGAGAACAAACTGGTCGCAGCGCTCGGGTCGATTCCTCAGGACGAGGTAGACATGGCCATGCGAATGCCCTGGACCATTATCGGTTCCGATGCAATCGCCGAGCCGGACGGAAACAACCATCCGCGGGCGGCGGGGACGTTCTCCCGTACGCTGGGCGTTTACGTGCGCGAACGCAACGTTCTCGGCCTAATGGATGCGCTGGCCAAAATGACGATTCTTCCTGCCCGCCGGGTCGAAGGAATGTTGCCTGGGTTGTCCCGGAAAGGGCGGATGCAGATCGGTGCCGATGCTGACGTCACCGTGTTTAATCCTGACACGATCGCTGATCGGGCAACGGTCGCCGCACCGGCCACGGCTTCTGTAGGGATCAGCACGGTGCTGGTAAATGGCGTTGGAGTGCTCGAAGGCGGGACGATCCGTCAGGACCGCCTGCCGGGAGAAGCGCTGCGGGCCAGCTAGCCGCTTAGTTTCCCCTGCCGGGCCCGCCTCGGCCACCACCGCCTCGGTCGCCGTTGCCGTCGGCGCCGCGTCCGGGACCACCGTTCGGTCCATTGCCATCGCCACCGTCATTGCCATCCACCGGTTGGATTGGCTCGATGTCTGACTGGAGCTCGGGTGGGTTGGTTCCGTCTTCGGGGTCGGCAACTACTTCGGTGGCCGGTTCAGTGCCCGCGTCGTCTAGTTGGTTGATCTCGGCAGTTGACGTTCCGGAAGCATCGTTACTGTTCGGGGCATAGATGCTCCATACGGTGCCACCTAGAACGAGCCCGAGGAGAAAGTACAGCGCGGTTGCAATAAGCACCCGGACCTTCGAACCTCCGGGGCGAAGTTCACGGTGCTGCAGTGCCGAGGGAATCGGCAAGTCTTCAGACAAATCGACAACCGGCAGTGTGGTTTGGGAGACGCCGTCGTCACCGATCCGCATGGGAACCGGTGAAAGCCCGTTCGACAGTCGAAACCGGTTGATGGCCTCACCGAATTCACGAGCCGACTGTGGGCGCTCGGCCGGATCTTTCCGAAGGGCTGCTTCGAGCACAACAGCCAGGCCTTTGGGGATGCCGGCCGACCGGAGGTCGGGATAGGGGTCAGAGGCAACCCGCCTCACAACAGAAAGTGCGATCTCATCGTCCTTCATCCGGAAGGGTTCTACATCGGTTAGGCACGTGGCGATCACGCTGGCTAAGGAGTAGACGTCGGCCGTGGGTGCGGACGCGCCACCATCGAAGTTCTCGGGCGCAGTGTGGGCATAGCTAACGTGGACGGTTTGGGTTTCGGATGTATCGACGATCGAGGCGATACCGAAGTCGGTCAGCATCCACTCGTCGTAGGCCGAACAAAGGATGTTCGCCGGTTTGATATCGCGATGGACGACGCCCGCTTGGTGGGCTCGTTCGGTTGCCGCCGCAAGGCCCACCGCGAGCCTCGTGGCCTCGTCGAGTCCCAACCGACCTTCCCGGAGACGGTCGGTCAGTGACCCCCCGGGTGCCAGTTCCAGCAGCAAGTACGGGACACCCGACCCGGTAAAGCCACTGTCGAGTAGCGACACGATCGAGGGATGATCCGACAGTCGGCCCAACGCGATTCGTTCGCGGTCGAAGCGTCGACGTGCGGTTTCGTCCACCAACCGCGCGTCGAGGACCTTGAGCGCGACGATTCGGTCATGTTCGGCCTGGTGGGCGCGATACACCGTGCCGTGGCCGCCTCGGGCGATGACCTCCAGTACTTCCAGTCCGGCAACTGCGGGGAGAGCTCCTGTGAGCGGCGGTCGGGATTGCGAATCGTTGTTGTCGGGGTGCGCTGTCAACATATGGTGACCTTTCGGGTGCCTTCCACGGTGTTCTTCCGTGTGCTTCCACGATGTTCACGGTTGAGTTCCAACATGCTGACAATGAACTGACAAGGGTTTGTCAGGATCGGGACCGGTTCAACCGGCGACCTGGTTGGCGGTGTGCTTCAGGCGGTGGGGATTCGAAAGCCCACCTGAGCGCCACCCAGTGGCGAAGAGCCGACGAAGACCGCACCTCCGTGTAGTTCAACAATCCCCGAAACGATCGACAGACCCAAGCCAGAGCCCGGCTTGGAACGGTCGGAGTCCCGACGGTAGAAGCGATCGAATATTCGGTCTCGGTCTTCAGGAGGAATACCTTCCCCTGCGTCATTGACTACCACGGTCCCCGCTTCGCTCAGTACCTCGATGCTTGATGCAGATGGGCTGTACTTGTGAGCGTTGCTGAGGAGATTGGTAACCGCCCGAGCCAGGGAATCCGGATCGCCCAGTACCATCGCCGGCGTCGTCTGCAGCGACACTGTTCTGCCCGTGCGGCGACGAAACTGTTCGACGGCTTCGGTGACCACGGCCGACATCTCGATCTCCGTGAGCGGTGCGGGCTCGTGAGAGTCGGTGGCGAGTTCGATGATTTCGGCCATTAAGTCATTCAGTTCGCCAAGTTCCCGGCGCACGCCACCCAAGGTTTCACTTCGTGTCGATGCGTCGAGGTCCGGGGCCCGCATGAGCCACTCGACGTTTGCCGTGATACTGGTCAAAGGGGTTCGGAGCTCGTGCGCGGTGTCCTGGACAAGACGTTTCTGCTGTTCCTGTGACATTTCGAGGGCCGACAGCATTCGGTTGAAGCCTCGACCGAGTCTCCCGACCTCATCGTTTCCTTCGGTAGGGACCGGCACGTCGAAGTTTCTGGTGGCCGCAACCTCGTCCACAGCCTCGGTAAGCGCTCGTAGGGGGCGAGTGGTGCGCTGGGCGACGATCCAGCCAAGGGCGGCGGCGATGCCAGCCAGAGTGCCTGCGACCACCAGAATGCGGGTCTGCAGGCCCTGAACTAAGCCAACCGACTCATCGAGTGAACGGGCCACCTGTACTGCGCCACCGCCACTGAGGTTGTCGGTGATGACGCGGTACTGCACTCCCTCGATCGAAATCGTGCGAAAGACGGCTTTGTTGGTCCCGTTGTCGCCCGCAAGATCACGATCGATGTCGTCCACAGGCAGCACAAGGCCGCTGTTGGTGAGTATGTTGCCGTCTTGGTCAAGAATCTGGACCTCTGCATCGGGGCTCGTGAGGTCCACTGGATCGTCGGCGTTTCGGTCGCGTCGATTGCGCGGTTGGGATCGCTGGCCGCCGGTGATCTCCTCGGCCCGTTCTTCTAGGAACCGATCGACTTCGGAAAGTACCTGAAGGTCGGTCGTGACATACGTTGCTCCGCCCACCAAAAGGGCGGTGGTTGCGGCCATCAGAGCAAAGACCACGGCGAGACGCGCCCCCAGTCCCATTAACCGTCTGCTCTCAACACGAAGCCGACGCCGCGAACGGTCTGAATGATCCGGGGTGTTTGGTTTGCCTCGAGCTTGCGTCGCAGGTACCCGACGTGGACGTCGAGTGACCGCGACGAATCTCCGAAGTCATAACCCCAGATCCGGTCATAGATAACCGACCGTTCGAGCACGAGACCATCGTTCCGCATCAACAGTTCAAGAATGGAGAATTCGGTGCGGGTGAGATCGATGTCCCCATCGGGTCCGGTGACCCGATGGCGCGGAACGTCGAGGGTGAAGGGGCCCGCGGTGAGCACTTCGCCACTCTCGTCATCAACGCGACGAAGCAGCGCCCGCACCCGGGCAAGCAGTTCATCGAGCTCGAAGGGTTTGGTGACATAGTCATCCGCTCCGGCATCGAGTCCTGCGACTCGGTCAGAGAGCTCATGGCGAGCGGTCAACATAAGCACTGGTGTGCGGTCGCCGCGTTCGCGCAGCTTTTTGCACACGCTGATTCCGTCCACAAACGGCATCATCACGTCGAGCAATATGGCGTCAGGCGCCTTTTCCTGAACCGCCTCAAGAGCCGCGGCGCCGTCGTTAACGGTGAGCACCTCATAACCCTCGTAGGTCAGGATGCGATCGAGCGCCTGTCGGATTTCGATGTCGTCCTCGGCAACGAGGATCGTGTGGGTACGACTGAGTGAGGTCACGAAGGGCTCTCCGGATACGAGGTTGTGGACAAGAGTAGAGGGCGAGGTATCGGTGAGTTGGGTGCTACCGGATGTTCTGGCGGTCGGAAGTGCCCCGGACCAGGAGGTGGTCCGGGGCACATTGGGCCTGCAAAGGGGAGAGGTTGCAGGTCGTTCCTTATGCGTCTTCGGCATCCTCGCTTTCGCCGTTGACTCGGTCGGTGATGCGGTCTTCGAGGTCAGCCAGCTTCTCGTCGGCTTCTTCCTGGGTGAGGCGTCCGGCTTCAACCTTGTCGGCTACTCGCTCGGCCTTGGCATCAACCATGGCGTCGATCACGGCGTCGACAGCGACGCCGTTGGCCTCGGCGACCTCGGCGATCGTGGCACCAGCCTCGAGCTGAGCCTTCAGGTCATCGGCCTCGATACCAATCGCTTCGGCTGCGGCGTCAACGTTGCAGCCTCCGCGGCGGTGGTTGCGACGACCCTCACCGTCTTCCTCGGTGCCCGCGTCGGGGGCTTCGCCCTCGGCGTCCTGGATCCGAACGAAGCCGGCATCGCTGGTTTCTGCCTCTTCTACCGAAGTCTCAACCGTGGTTTCCGGTTGGGTGTCACGTTCTGCCGATGCGACCGTCGCAACTCCGAGGCTGCCGAGGGTGAGGCCAGCCATTGCGGTCAGGGTGTATAGCTTCTTGTTCTTCATTTCATTCGCTCCTTTGGGAGGGGGTAGTTGGTGTTGAAGAACACTCTGAACCCCCCATGGCAACGCCACGACAGGCGAATGACAAGACTCTGTAAAGGACCCAATCGGAACTGGCGATAGCGCTCTGAACAGGCAGTACGCGTTCTTATTGAGTCAATTTGGCTTCGATCAGGCCGGGGATTTTGGCTTGCCCCTTGTGGAGGAAACGCTGCGCCTGGTCCAGCGGGATCCAGGCCGCGGCGTCAACTTCGGGAATGATGATTCGCTTCCCCGAGCGCGGGGGCCATTCGATCTCGGTGGTGTTGCTACGCAGCGAAGCAGGGTCGAACTGTCCGTTTACGAGAAATGGATAGATGTGTTTGCCGGATGCCTTGACGATCGCGAGGGCAGTCATGGCAGCGTCAGCGGGTAGCGGTGAACCCAGTTCCTCCTCGAACTCTCGGCGGGCACACGCTTCTGCGTCTTCTCGCCCAGGCTCAAATTCGCCCTTTGGAATGCTCCAGCCGTGTTCGTTCTTTCCCCGCCAGTACGGGCCACCGGGGTGCACGAGGAGTATTTCGGCACCGTCGGCGCCGGCGCGCCAAAGCACAACGCCGGCGGAGTACTTCAGAGTCTTGCTCCGAATCGGACAACCTCAAATCGCAGCTGCTCGACGTACTCGTGGTGAGCGGTTCCTTCGCTCTCCAACGCATCGATCAACCGCTGCATGATGTGAAGCGTGACGATTCCGTGCGACTGCAGGTCCTCGGGCGAAACCCAAGCCGCGACCGTGGCCGAGTGCAACGTCTTCTGGAGTGAATGAAGCAGGTATTCGGCCTTGTCCGGCTCAAGCGTCTCTTCCCAAACGAACTGATCGTTGTCGGAACCGTGTGCAACCAACACGTCGTTCCACGAGTCGATAAGGGTGCACCACTCGGTCAGGAGACTTGCTGCATATCGGCTGTCCATGTCGCCCGGTTCGGTTCGAAGGTCACACAACACCCGCCGCGCAAACCGAAGCCATCCATCCATTTCGGCTGCTTCGAGCGGCCCGAGACGCACCTGCATGAGTAAAACCGTAGCGCTCATGGAATCATGACGCCCATGACGATTCGATTCGGAGTTCTCGGAGCCGCCCGCATTTCCAACAAGGCGCTCTATCACCCTGCAAACGACACCGATGGCGTGGCGCTTGAAGCGATCGTGGCGCGCGACCGATCTCGCGCTGAAGAGCATGCAGCCGAATACGGCATCCCTCGAGTTCTCGACAGCTACGAGGAACTGTTGGCGGACCCTGACATCGACGCGATCTACAACCCGCTGCCGGTAAGCCTTCATCACACCTGGACCATTGCGGCGCTGGCCGCTGGCAAGCACGTGTTGAGCGAGAAACCGTTTGCCGCCAACGCCGACCTTGCCCGCCAGATCGTTGCTGCGGAGAAACAGTCGGGAACGATCTGCATGGAGGCGTATCACTGGCGTTTCCATCCGCTGGCTGATCGGATTCGAGAGGTGCTCGATGGAGGAGCGCTCGGGGAGATTGAGCATGTCGATGCGGTGTTCGACGTGTACATCCGTCCCGATGACGATGTACGTCACAGCTATGACCTTGCGGGCGGAGCTCTTATGGATCTGGGCTGCTATCCGGTCCAATGGGGCCGGTTCGTGATGCCGGGAGAGGAGCCAACGGTCGTCTCCGCGGTTATGCAAACCGGTCGTCCAAACTCGGATGTGGACACCACGATCAACGTCGAGTACCCCAACGGAGCGACCGGCGTATTCAAAACAAAGATGACCCCCGACACGCCGTTCAAAGCCGAGCTCGTGGTTCGCGGTTCATCTGGAATGATGCGAGTTACCAACCCACTGGCGCCTCACAACGGCAACCGACTACAGGTTGACTCGCTGGGGATCGACGAAGAGGTTGCTGGCCGAACCACGTACCACCATCAAATGGAAGCGTTCATCGATGTGGTCAATAACGGCGCGCCCATGGTGACCGGCCGGCACGATGCGATCGCGACGATGGAACTTATCGACGCGGCGTACCTCGCCGCCGGGCTCCCTCTGCGTCAGGGCTGAAACCGGATTCGTGACCGAGGTTTCCTCTGAGCAGGTTCTCCTCTGCCCAGTTGGGATCGCGACCTTCAAAGATCACCTTGGCAAGGTGGCCCGCGATCGGCATGTTCACGCCGAGCTCACTGGCGAGTTCAATTGCTGCTCGGGTGGCCTTCACACCTTCGGCCACCTGCGACATGTCGCCAAGGATTTCCTCGATCGGTACCCCCTGCCCCAGCTGCCGTCCGACGTGGCTATTGCGACTTTGCGGGCTAATGCAGGTGGCGATCAGGTCTCCCATCCCGGCCAGGCCGGCGAGGGTCAGCGCTTCACCCCCAAGGGCGGTGCCTAGTTCAATGAGTTCGGCCAGCCCTCTCGTTATCACCGCCGAGCGAGCGTTGTCTCCCAGGTTCCGGCCCTCCACGGTCGCCGCGGCCACGGCGTACACGTTCTTGAGGGCTCCTCCGAGTTCACAACCGACGACGTCATGGTGGGTAAAGACCCGAAAGGTTGGGGTGGTGAACACTTGCTGCAGGCGCTCGGCAATTTCGTGCTCGGTGAGCGCTATTACCCCGGCGGCAGGCCGGCCCGCCAGAATCTCCTTGGCCAAGTTCGGTCCCGTCAGTACCCCCACCGGTCGGCTCGGCAGCTCCTCGGTGATAATTTCGGTCATTCGTTTGTTGGTTCCCTGCTCGAAACCTTTGGCGAGGCTGATCACCGGGACCCACGGGCGAAGCGAAGAGGCGGCCCGCTGGCAGGTGTCGCGAAACGCCGAGGTTGGCACGCCCATCACCAGAAGGTCGGTGTTCGCTACGAGGTCATCGAAATCGGAACTCGCCGTGAGGTTGCTATGCAGTTCGTAGTCGGCGAGATACTTGAGGTTTCGATGCTGGTTGTTGATTGCATCAACCGTCGGCTCATCCCGAGCCCAGATTCGTGTTGGGGCGTTGTGGGCAGCCAAATGGGCAACCGTGGTGCCCCATGAACCTCCCCCAAGAACGGTGACTCGGAGTTCGGCATCTCTCTGGTTCTCCACACGCGTATCGGCCATGTTCCATCCTGACCCATTGCGTCAGAAATTCCCAATAGCGTGACCTTGTGACAGTCACTCAGTCGTCGGTAGCGGTCTTGGTGCCGCTGAAGTCGTTCGCCTCGGCCAAGGAGCGGTTGGTCGACGCGCTCGACCGTACCGAACGGTCCGATCTCATGCGAGACCTTGCCGCTGGCGTTCTGGAGGCTGCGGGCGGCCTAGCTCGGTGGGTTGTGTGCGACGACGAAGAGGTGGCTTGGTTCGCACTGGCGAACGGCGCGCAAGTTCTATGGCGAAGCGGCGGGCTGAACGGGTCGGTTCAGCGTGCGGTCGAGCAGCTGGCTATCGAAGGGTTCGATCGCGTTGTGGTGAGCCACGGCGACATCGCTCGTCCCCGCAACTTCAACACGTTTACAACACCACCGTCCGCAACGCCCGACGCGGTCGTGATCGGGAGCGACAGGCACGGGGAGGGATCTAACGTCTTGAGCGTTCCAACCAACGCCGGCTTTACCTTTGCCTATGGCGTTGGGTCCTTTGCTCGCCATATCTCCGAAGCCGAACGCTGTGGGCTCACCGTCGTTCGAGCCAAAGAACCATCTCTGCAGCTCGACGTCGATACCCCTGAGGATCTTGCCCTCTACCGTGGTGGACAATGACCGCTGCTCAAAACCCTCTGACTCTGGAACCTTTCGCCATGGACGTGAAGACCCGTGACCTGCCAACCCCCGAACGCGCACTGGCGATCGGTGCCCACCCCGACGACACCGACTTCGGCTGTGGGGCCACCTTGGCCAAGTGGGCCGCCGACGGGTGCGAGGTGAGTGTCCTGGTGTGCACCGACGGATCCAAAGGCACGTGGGACCCAAACGCCGACCACAAGTGGCTTGTGAAGGCTCGACAGGAAGAACAAACCGCGGCTACCCGCGCGCTCGGCGGTACCGGTGAGGTCGCTTTTCTCGGCTACACCGATGGTGAGTGTCCATCGGACCTCGAGGCGCGTGCTGCGGTGGCGTACTGGATTCGCAAGTTGAAGCCAACGGTGGTGTTGGGTCACGACCCGTGGAAGCGGTATCGGCTTCATCCTGATCATCGGCACGCGGGGCTCCTGGCCTGTGAGGGCATCGTCGCGGCCCGTGATCCGAAGTTCTTTCCCGACCAGGACGTTCCTCACTTCCGACCCGACAGACTTCTGCTCTGGGAGGCCGATGAACCCGACCACGCTGAGGAGGTGTCTCAGTTCGTGTCAGCCAAGCTGCTGGCGTTGCGGCAGCACGAAAGCCAGTTCGAGTCCACGATGCTGAAAGGCGGTCAGGGGTCGATGGACGACTTCGACAAACGAGTGGAAGCAAAGCTTCGCGAAGCCGGCGTGGCGGCAGGCGTCTCGCACGCGGAAGTATTCAAACTCATCGACGATTTGTAGTCCTATTTGCGGGCCCCGGTTAGGAGAAGGATTCTCCCTCGGTGGGCGCGTCGGGGAGCTCTTCGGAGGTGCCCGCCAGCAGCGTTTCGCCTTTGCGATCCTTGGTAGACCACGTGGGATCGAGCGAGGTGCACTGCACCCGGATCGGCACGACACAGTGGTCGGCTCGGTCTACCTCCCACAGAAGAGCGGGGCGGTAGCCATGCCAGCGGATCGCAGCCGATACCTCGCCGAACACCGTCGGGATCGAATGAAGCTCCACCGATCCGCCGCGCCACGCGGCTGGGAAGTTCGGGAAGAGGTCGATGACCGGCTGGGTGTGATCCCATGCCTCCATCACCAGCAAGCCTCGCAGCGACCGAAGCGCAGTCGCCGCTGGGTCAACGTCGTCGAAGTTCCATGAGGCTGACTCTGAGGCCGCATGAAGGTGTTCGCTCAGGTCAGCGAGCGAGTTCATGGGTCCGGACCTGCCCAGTCCGCGCGTTGGATCAAGACGCTCGGCAGCCTGGGCGTCCCCCGCAGCGGAAGAGATTCGTGCCAGCCCGGCGTGGGCTAGCTGGATTTCCTCTTCGGTTCCCCTCTTTGCAACCGACTGGGCCAGGGATGTGGCAGCGGGGAGGAACTCGGCAGCCCATCCTGGTGCGTACATCGAGAGCGCCCAACCGAGTCCGTCGAGAATCGATGCGGGCGACTTCCGGGACTCGTTTCGTTTCAGGCGGGGTGGGTGCCAACGATCGGCGAGCAACGCCCGAAGCGTGTCGACCGCTTCGTTGCGAAGTCCGCCGTGGCACAGTGCAGCCAGCTCGTTGCCAGCGGTGGCCCCCAGCTGGCTGACACGGTGGACGAGGTCGTGAGTGCTGAGCGCAAGCCGGCCGCGGGTCTGATCGAACAAGTCGGTCATACGATCGTCGGGTAGAACCACGCGGGCTCCTCCGGTGATCAATCCATCCCAGCCCTTTTGTGCTTCTGATGCGGTGGGCAACGGACGGTCAGGGGACCACGAGACCTCGGCGCTCGCGATCAAGACCCGCACCACGGCCTTGTGAGGAAGCGGGACGACGACCGCGTCGAGCTCGGGAACTGTGTCGCGAATCTCACTGCTCAGCCAAATGGTGACGTCGTCGACGTCCAGCCGATCGGTTCCGAGTTGGACCGAAGGGGTGCAGCGGGCACCCGACAGGTCGAAAGGCCGAACGGTCAGGGTGAGCCCCACGGGGGTGGCAGTGGTGTTTTCGAACTCGACTGCGACCGCGGCCCCGCCGGCCTGTTTGACTGCCCACACTCGCTGAACGATGTCGCCCCCTGGTACCCGAAGAGAGGTTTGGATCACCGGTCCTGCGCCGAGTCGAGCCTGTCTGACGCTGGGAACGGTGGTGGGGGTGTGAAGTTTGTCTTCGGCGGCAATCCACCAGTCGAGACACCATGCGGCCGCTGCGAGTTGGATCGCCCCTGCCCGGTCCACTGCGGCAACAGGGACATCACCGAATGCGCCGAGCAGTGAGGTGCCTGCGTCGGCCGGTTTGAGGACGGCCCTCGGGCCTTCCGGGGGAGTGAATGACAGGGCTGGCACGGTGTAGAGGCTACGGCTCCGGCACACCCGATTGGTTGTGGTCGCCGGTTTACCCAGACGGTTTTCACGCGGCCGAGTTGGGTGCAATCGAGATGAGTACGATCGGTTCATGCCCACCGGTGTTCCCAAGCTGAGAAAGGCGCTCAAGAAGTCGGCGCCCGGACTCAGCGTCGAGCGAGAACTCTGGGCCGACGGCTGCGATGTCGTGATCGGCATCGACGAGGTGGGCAAGGGATCTTGGGCGGGACCGCTCACCTTAGGTGCGGTCGTGGTGCCCAAAGATCGACGGATCTACAAGCTACGAGACTCCAAGCAGTTGAGGTCGAGCGAGCGCGAAGCAATGTTCGACCGGATCGCCAACTGGGCCGAGGCATGGGCGATCGGGCACGCCTCTCCAGCCGAATGTGATCAGCTGGGAATGTCGGCAGCACAGAAACTTGCGGCCAAGCGCGCCATTGCCGGTCTCGGTCTTCATCGGCCGCCGGACGCAGTCGTGATCGATGGCAAGTGGGATTTCATTGGTCATTCGCGGACGGTCAAGCTGGTAAAGGGCGACAGCATCTCGTTGTCGATAGCGGCCGCGTCGATCCTGGCGAAGGTCACCCGCGATCGTCTGATGATCGATGACGCCGACTGCTATCCCGGGTTCGATTTTGCGGCCAACAAGGGCTATCCCTGCCCGCAGCATCAATTGGCGCTGCGAGCCTACGGACCGACCGCCATTCATCGGAGGTCCTGGGCGTTCATGGACGATCTCGTCTGGACCGGGTCGAGGCGTTTAACGCCGCACGTTAGAGCCGACCCGGCGCAAGAAACCCTCAATCTGTTTTGACCGCTTGCGTCGATGTGCGCTCGGCTAGCCGGTCGCGCTGCCCAACGCCACTAGCCCGTGATGGCTACGGCTTTTCCGGCTCGGTCAAGCTGGGTGATCTCCTCGCTGACCGGATCGATCACGAGAGCAGGAAGGTCTCCGGTGCCGTCGTCATTTGCAGACCTGCTGACGACGACCAGGCCATCGATGAGTTCGATTCCGGTGGGGTGCCAGCCGTCGACAGGACGCTGAAGGTCGATGCGAGAGAGTTCGGAGAAGTCCGCGGCATCGTTAACAACCAAGTCCCACTGACCCGACTGTTCGCTGATCATCACCTGGTAGACCTCGGTGCCGTCGCTGCTGATCGTTACAACCTCGGCGCATCCGGCCGCTCGATCGGCGCAGATCCCCAGTTGGTTTGTGGCGGTGCCAAACAGCTTTGATCCCGACGTACTTGACACGGTGACCCAACCGGCGCCGGGTCCTTCGAGGTACACACCGGACACGTAACCGTCGTTCAGAGTTAGCCGTCGAGGCGCAACGCCGTCGCGAGCCATGGTGGCAATCGTGGTCGGGTTGTCGCCGTCGAGGCTCACCCGCTCCAGGCTTGCATCTCCTACCGCAGAGCGCAGGTACACGACTTGATTGTTCTCGCCGATGAGGGCCACCCCGATAAGTTCGATCGTTTCGCCAGCACCCGGCGAAACCACACTGGACTCTTCGGCCTCGGCGGTACGCCGCACAATGGGACCGTCGGCTGCCCGTTGGAACACCAGGCCACCATTTCCGTCGTAGTCGGCGGCAATAGCCGGCTCCACCACGAGATGGGCCTTGCCGTTGACGTCGAACCACCAGACTCCGTCCTGGCCGGTCACGGTGAGGGTTGGGCCGTCGACAGCAACGTCGAAGTCAGGTCCGGCGATGTCTGCACCGATGGTCGTGGTCGATGTGGTGGTCTCGGCGGGCTCGTCGGGTTCGGTCACCGGTTGCTCGGTGGCCACCATTTCCTCGGTGTCGAAGGGGAGCTCTTCGGGTGGACTGCTATTGAGCTGAGCGCCAGCGGTCGTGCAGGCGGTGAGCCCGCAAGCTAGTGCCACAAGTGAGAGTTTTAGCTGGTTGGGGAGCATCTGAGGCCTCACCGGATGTGAGATGGGATTGACTCGTCCACGAGCCCAGCGGCATGGCCACTGAGTTGAGACGGGCCGTCGCTCAGGGCAGCCGAACGAACCCGGCGATGCTGAGCGACTCGACCGAGCCCGAGGTGGGATCGATCACTACTCCTGTAGTCGGCTGAAGTTTCTGTGCATCAACCGATCGTGAGAGAAGAATTTTTCCGTCCGGCAGCTCGGCTAGGTGCTCGGGATACCACTGGCCGGTGAGCGATGTGAGATCGACGCGAGCAACCTCGGACCCGTTCTCAGACCGCGTGACGAGCAGGTCGTAGGCGCCGGGTGGAGAGTCGGCCTCGTGGGGCACGATTCGGAACACGCTACTGATGTCGAGGGAGAGCGAGGCGAGCCGCGCACAGCTACGACCGATTCCCTCTGCGCACGTGGCCTCTACATCGGGGAAGCTCCCGCCGATTTCGCGGCCCGTGCCGCTCTGGTACACCGTCCAGCCAGCGGTAGATGTCCGCTCCCAAGTGGTCACGATGAACAAGCCGTCGACTTGGGTCGACTTCGAGCCGAATTCGAGCTCGTCGACAACCGTGAGCTCGGTGACCAGGCGAGTGTCCAAATTGATTCGGTTGAGGGACCGATTGGTGGAGTCTGGTGATGTCACGCTGAAGACAACTTCAGGAGTAGATGTCACCGTGGTGATTCCGTGTAGTTCGATCCGTTGATCTGCTTCTGGAATGAAGATCGCTTCCGGTACAGCCGCATCGGCGGGCTGCCAGAGAATGGACGATTGGGGTCCCTCAGTAAGTTCGCGTTGAAACACGACGCCACCTTCGGTGTCACCGGCGACCCGAATTGCGTCGTCTCGCTCCACGAGGGTCGTTGTTCCGTCCGGCTGAACGAGGCGGATTGAGTCGCTGAAAACTAGTAGTGGAACGTCGAGTCCGGTGGGTTCGGACGGGGCGAGCTCCACCTCACCGGTGATCGCGGCTACTGAGGTTGGGGCTGCCGCTGCGGAGGTGGGTGCCGCGGTTGTTGCAGGACTTGTGGTTTCGGTGGTCACCCCGGCGACGGTGGGTTCGGGAGCTTGGCCAAGCTGGGTGTCCGCGTTTGAACAGGCAGTTGCGGTAAGCGCGGCGACCCCCAAGAGCGTGATTGCTCGTATTTGCCGGGTTGACGAGAAGAAACGCAGCACAGCTCTATTCAACCACTGGTTGGTGGGGTCGCTGTTTCTTTCCCTATTTCCCGTAGTCATGCTTGCGTAGAAGGCGCATTGGATACATGATTCGGGTTGTGAACGAAGTCGAAGAGTCGGTGCAATGGCACGATGGCAAATCCAGTCAATCGATCCCGCTTCGGTGGCTTCGATTCGAGTGTCCCTGCAGCGAGTGTCGTGTGGAGCAAACGTCTGAACGGCGATGGTTGCCGGTGGGGCAAGACGAGTTCCGCGCTGTCTCTGTCGACAACACTCCGTCGAGGTTGTCGATCGTTTGGGAATCGGGCCACGAAACGACGTTCGCCGCCGACCGGCTACGAGCGAGCCTGTTGGTCGCCCATCGGGCCCGAATTCAACCGATTTTGTGGGGCGGTGGTGGCGAACCACGACGGTTCGATCACGGTCAGGTGACCAGTGATAAACAGGCGATGCTGGGCTTCATGGAGTGCTTCCGCGACGAAGGCACCGCGATACTCACCGGGACGCCGTCGGTTCCCGGCCAGCTCGAATCGACGATGTCGACTCTGGGTCTGCCGCTACGCGAGACCTTTCGTGAACGTATTCACGACGTTTGGGTAGATCCCGCCGGCTACAACATTGCTCACACCAATGAGGGATTGCCTCCGCATTCTGACTACCCGTCGTACTCCCACCCGCCATCGGGCCAGGTCTTGCACATGATCGTGAACGAGTGTTCCGGCGGCGATTCGTTTGTCGTGGACGGCTGGCACGCGGCGCGCCAGATGCGGGAAGAACATCCCGAACTGTTCCTGGCGCTGGCTGAAGTTCCGGTTCCGTTCCGGCAGTATTCTACCGAGCGAGAATCGTTTGCCCGTGAAACGATCATCCGGCTCGATGCGCTCGGCGAGGTCGTTGGATTTCGTTATTCAAATCAGCTGATGCAACCGCTACACCCCGGCAACCCGCAGTTCACAACATGGATGGACGCGTACCAGGTGCTCACCCAGCTGTTAACCGACACCTCAAACCATCGGCAGTTCCGCCTCGACGGAGGCGATGCGCTCTTCGTTCATGGGCACCGGGTTCTCCACGGCAGAACCCAGTTCGCCGTAGACGGTCAACGACACCTGCAGGACTGCTACTTCGACTTCGACGACATTCTGGCTCGGGTGGATCGCCTCACCGGACTAGCCGACGCAAAGACCCTTGGGAGTGTGGACCAGTAGTGGTTCAACGAGCGGCGAGGTTCTCAGCGCCTGCGATCGTGCTGTGGTCGTTATTCGTCTGGGGCAACCGCTTGCGGAATATGCGAGCCGATGGCGAGGGCATCGGACTAGTCCGCAACGATGAGTTGGTGTCTGAGACCGAGGGTCGGTTTAACGTGGATGAGCCACGAGTTGTGGCCGTGCTCCTCGCCGTGTTTTTCATCGCCGCTGCATTGTGGGCCATCCGGTCGGCGTATGGCTTGTGGCGCGACGGAGCGTCGGACCCGCTCACGTGCGTGACCGGGGCCGTTTTGGCGCTCGCGGTAGCAAATCTGGTGGTATGGCCGGTGCGGGCCTACGGGATTTTGGGCAGCGACGAATGGAGCGGTGCGTTCAAAGCTGTTCATACTCTTCTGGCGGTCATCTCTGTTGTGCTCGGATTGTTGGTACTATTTCACCGCTATGGGAGAGCCGGTAACAGTCGTTCAGTCCGCAACAGCCAATCCGTCGCGGATCCGGTTTGAGACCAACCGGTCCTTCACCGGTATGGGGCATGAGCGGTACAAGGAGGGCGACACCATCTATGGCAATCGTCCTCCGGACGCCATCGCCAAGGCGTTACTCGCCACCGGCAAGCTCGACGAGGTCCACGTTTACGCCCAGACGGTCACGGTGACCGTCTCCGCTGGCAAAGATGCCGATGGTCTCAAGGAGATCATCGAAGATCTGTACACCTACTACAAGCCTGGTGTTCCGGTACCAACAGAGGCCGACTTCGCGTAGTCCTCGTTCGGAGGCTCGTTGATTTCGTTCCAAACCCCGGCTCGTGTGGGGCTGCTCGGCAACCCATCCGACGGGTACGGCGGTCGCGTGCTTGCGCTCGCGATCGATGGCATGTTCGCAAGGGTGTCGGTTGAAGCGAGCGACCGCGTTCGATTCTTGGGGCCAACGTCGGACCCATACGCGTTTGGTTCGACCGCAGAGTTTGAGAAGTCGGTAGATCGTTACGGCTATGGCACGGGACAGCAACTCCTGGCTGCCACGTATCGCACGTTCTTGAATCTCGCGCGTTCTCAAGACTGGTCAGTGCCGAAGGGTGTGGAGGTGCGGTTCGAATCGAGCATCCCGCGGGGCGTTGGGTTGGCGGGTTCGTCAGCCTTGGCTATCTCATTCCTACGTGGATTGCTGGATCTTACCGGCGTCGGGCTCGATGAGGAGCTACTACCATCGCTGGCGCTTTCCGCCGAAGTCGATCAGCTCGGGATCGCCGCGGGCCTCCAGGACCGCGTCGTTCAAACCTTCGGTGGTCTGATTGCGATGGACTTTTCTGAGATGACGACCGATGCTCGGACCGGGCTGAGACACGGGCGGTACGAGTCGGTTGATCTCGGTGGACTTCCACCACTGTTTCTGGCGTACTCGGAGGCGGCATCAGAACCCAGTTCCACTTATCACGGGGCGCTCCGTGCCCGGTTTCGAGCGGGGGACCCAGAAACGGTACGTGGCTTGGTCGAGCTGGCCGGCCTCGTGGCCAAGGGAAAAGCCGCACTGCGGTGGGGGAGCGGCCTCGGTCCACTCATGGCTCAGAACATGGAGCTGCGTCAGGCGCTCGGCCCTGTTCCGGCTAAGCAGCTCGAGCTGATTGAGGCCGCAAAGAGCTGTGGCCTTGATGCCACCTTCTGCGGCTCCGGAGGAGCGATCGTCGGCGTCTACACCGACGATGCAGACCTCGACAATCTGCGAAACGTTCCTGCCGAGAACCCGGCGACCGTTGAGAAGATTCAGCCTTTTTCGGCCAAGAGCTAAACCTTTCGACGTGATTGGTCGATCAGATAGATGCTTGTATAAGCATCTAGGAGAGTCGATGACCGTCGCAGTGAAGTCGAATACGTTCCCGGCCCCGCAGCTGAGAACTTCGCGGGGAATGAGCTCGACGGAGCTCATTCCCCCTCCTCCTCCCAGTTCCCGGTGGCTGCTCCACACCGACATGGTCCGCCGTGGCGGCGCGCTCGCCTTCTTCGTGCTGGCCATTCTGACCGTTGTTTTTTCGGCGAGCGGTGCCGTTGCGCAGGTTGATTCCGACAATGACGGCCTCGGCGATGAGGTCGAGGGTGTCGTGCATGGCACCGACCCCAACAACGGTGACTCCGATTTCGATGGACTTCCAGACGGCGTTGAAGTCTCGTTGGGTACAAATCCGATGGCCGCCGACACCGATGGCGACGGCGTCAGCGATGCAGAGGAGTACTTGTCGGGCGAGGATCCGCTGGTCGCCACCTTTGAACCGGTGGCTGTTGCGATCACGCCAGTTCCTGTGACGGTGGTGAGCGGATCGGATTCGTCGACGGCGACAACAGCACAGGTGACATCGTCTGTGACGGTTTCACCCGAGAGCATTGTGGGTGTCGTTCCCGCATCGCTTGCATTCGACACGTCAGACCCGGGCGGCCGCTCACCGTTCTTTCCACTCTACGCTCTTGTTGTTTCGGCGATAAGCGTTGGAATGTTGGCTTTGCTCAAGCGAATTCCCAGGCTCGAGTAGCCGTGGCCGCGGGCCCTGCGTGAATTCGTATCAAGGAAAGAGCTGAGGAAAGAAGTCGCCCTCGAGGCGATCGCCGTCCCCATAGCCGGCTGCTTCGAACAGTGCCCGCTCCTGGGCCGCCCAGTCGCCTCGATAGGAGATCCGACCATCGGGCCCGGCCATTCGCAAGGTGTATCGATGAATGGTCTCGTCTGGGACCTGGGTGCTCAGTGCGCCATGCAAGGTTCGCATGTCAAAGAAGAGACAGTCGCCGAGCTGGAGGTCGAACGTTAAGAGTTCGTAGGCGTCATCGTTTTCGATGTCGGGCGGCGGTTCATACTCGACACCGTTGACGGTGACCGCGTTTGCTCGTCGGTGGGGTGGCCGTCTCCGAAGCGAATTCTCATGAAGTGCTTGCCCCAAAGGTGTGAGCCTTGAACAAACGTGATGCCGCTCTGTTTCGTAACGGGTTCGAGCGGTAGCCAAAGCACGCACATCGAGCCGGTGAAGTCGAAGTAGGAAATGTCGTGGTGAAACGGCGGTCGCGACGTAGAACCAGCTTCTCGCAGGAACCAGTTGTCCATGACAAGGTTGATTGAGGGCGCGTCGAGGAGCTGGGCTGCCAGCGGGGCGGCGGGGCTTTCGTGCACGAAGCTTGTGAACGCGGCAGAACGGTTCCATGACCAGAAGTCTTCGTAGTAGCCGGGGGAGTCGGGCTGGGTGGTGTGGCGGACCAGGTTGGGGCCGGGGTTGGTACGGGCGTGATCGATTGCAGTCCGCAACTGTTCGATCCAACTAGTGCTGAAACGCGATCGCAGTGGCACAACGCCGTCGGTTTGGAAGGCCTCAATTTCGGCGGAGCTGATCGGGCTGATCGAGTCGGCCGATGGTTGCTTCACGCTCAGACCATACCCAGCCGGGGGTTTTGTTGATGATCGAACATACGTTCGCATAGTATGTCCGGATGGCACCAGGGCTCGCACTGAACAACACCGGTCTGGCCGCCCTTGATCCCAAGGTGCTCGAAGCGGTTCGGCCTCGTACTCTCAGCAAGGAACAGCTGCTTGAGGTGCCTGATGTTTTGCAGCCTCTCTTTCCCTGGGGTGGTCTGCAGCGAGGCTGGTCTGTAGGGGTGTCAGGTCGGGGAGCATGGACGCTTACCGCAGCAATGTTGGCGCCTTCGCTGGGAAACGAAGGCTGGCTGGCTGTTGTGGGAGCACCCTTGGTCAATCTGGTTGCGGCTGCTGAGGTGGGATTACGGATGGACCGAGTCCTCATCGTTGATACCCCACCAGCTGGTCAATGGGGGACTGTTGTTGCTGGCCTTCTTGAGGCGGTTCAGGCGGTGGCAATTGCGCCTCCAGCAGCGATCGGTGCACGAGATGCTCGGCGCATTAGCGCCAGGCTTCGGGAGCAGCGAGGGTCACTGGTCCATCTTGATGGTGGTGCCACATGGCCCAGCACTCTCGATCTTGGTCTCACCTGTACAACCACCGAATGGCAGGGGATAGGGAAAGGGCACGGCTACTTGCGGTATCGACGAGTTGCAATAGAAGCAGTTGGCAGGCGATCCGCGGCTCGGCCGGCGGCGGTAGCGGTCTGGATGCCGGGTCCAAACGGCCCGCTCACCGCGGCGGAACCAGAAGAACGACTGGCTTCGATAACGGCGATCAGATGAAACACCCAGGATCTCAGACGTTTCCCGGACATAACCATCCCTCCCGGCAGGCAGCGCCTCATGCCCGTCCCAGCAAAGGCGTAGGGACTCGTGGGGATGCGCAGAGACATGTTGTGGTGTTGTGTCCGGACTGGCCGGTCGTTGCCTGGGGCATTCCGCTCAATGAACCGGCGGCGGTCTTTGTGGCCAACAGAGTCGTGTCCTGTAGTCCCGCAGCTCGGCTCGAAGGAGTTGCGGTCGGTCAGCGTCGTCGGGATGCGCAAAGCCGATGTCCCGATATTGCGGTGCTCGAACAGGACCTCGATCGTGAGGCCCGTTTGTTTGAGCCGGTAGCTGCCGCACTCACCGACATCACGCCTCAGGTGGAGATCACCGGCCCAGGGGTTGTGGGCTTTCCCACGTTGGGGCCGTCGAAGTTCTTCGGTGGAGATCTCGCCATGGCGGCAAAGATCACGCAGACCTTGGAGCCGGTCCTACGGGATAGAGGACAGCTCTATATGGGAATCGCCGATGGTGTTTTTGGGGCCCGACTGGCCGCAAAGACCTCAGCAGATATCGGTGAAGTAAGCGGTAGCTCTACGCCGATCATCGTTGACCCCGGTGGGAGCGCAGAGTTTCTTTCCGGCTTCGGAGTCGATGCTCTCGGACTTCCAGAACTTGCCGACGTGCTTCAACGTTTGGGTCTTCGAACCCTTGGTGATTTCGCGGCACTTTCGATCGATGACGTTGTTGGTCGGTTCGGTGCCGAAGGGCGTATGGCCCACCGATTGGCCAGGGGAATCGATCAGTACCCGCCAGATCTTCGTAAGCCAGCAGCCGATATGGCGGTGACGTGGTGGTTCGATCCGCCAACCGAACGAATCGACCCCTGTGCCTTTGCGGCAAAAGCGTTGGCTGACGAAATGAACCGCGCGCTGAACGATCGCGGGCTTGCCTGCATTCGGGTAGCGATCGAAGCCGAGACCGAAAACGGTGAGGAGTTCACTCGTCTGTGGCGTCACGAAGGAACGCTGTCGGCTGCTGCTCTGGCCGAGCGAGCACGATGGCAGTTGGACGGCTGGCTACACCAGGCTCGCGTCGCCCACCGTTCAGCAAACACCGACCCTGATGCGGGCGTTGGTTCGGCGATCGCACGCCTTTCGCTCATTCCTGATGAGGTGGTACCGGCTACCGGGCGACAGTTGGGGTTCTGGGGAGGAAGAGCCGAACGGGCCGACGATGTCTCTCGTGCCGTTGCTCGGATCCAAGGCATCCTCGGATCCGAATCGGTTCGGGTGCCGGAATGGAGCGGCGGGCGTGGACCAGCGGAACAAATCTCTCTCATTCCTGCAGCGGCGGTAGATCTGGGCGAGCCGCGTGAGGGAGCGGATTCGAACCACATCCATCAGCCCTGGCCTGGTCAAATCCCACCCCCGGCTCCGAGTGAAGTTGGCTCTGTTGTTGGTGTGGTAGAGCTGGTTGCGTCGTCGGGGGAGTCGCTGGTCGTTACCGGCAGGGGAGAGCTGATCGGAACACCGGAATGGTTGATAGCGGGTTCTGAAGAACGAGAAGTCGATCGATGGGCAGGCCCGTGGCCCGCAGATGAGCGATGGTGGGATCCCTCAGCTCACCGTCGTCGAGCACGAATGCAGATCGTTCTGTCCGATGGCACGGCTCACCTGGTCGTTACGGAGAATCAAACCTGGACCATCGAGGCAACGTACTAGAGCGTCCTTGGCTCAAGTGGTCAACCCAACACCATTGATGATGACTTGATGGAGTGGTGCGATGAGGAACGTGATTAGCAAAGAGGACGAAGCACGATCTGGCCCTACTCGAGAACGCGAGACCCTCACTGGTATCGGGAAGCGATCGGCCGCCCCCTGACAACGGTGCGCAGTTTCGTGCTTCGTCATCCCAAGCGCTCACCGCTGCGGTCTAGACGACGTGATTATGTCCCACCCCCAACAGGCTTCGTTCTATGCGATATCGCCGGGAGTGTCCGGTTGCCGCGAACTTCGCGTCTGCAATTATCGCCTATGTCGAGTTCCACAGAAACCGTTGC